>CAYFOA010000263.1:0-10187 GCA_964344575.1 uncultured Rickettsiales bacterium
CCGGCGGTACCTCGACACGCTCCCCGACGGCTCCCCCCGCGCCATCCCCCTGGTCGAGCTCCTCGACGCCTCCGCCGACCTGGAGCTCCCCGCGGCCGAGGCCTTCGAGGCGATGGCGGGCGACCCGAAGTGGACGCCGCTGGCCCGGGCGGCCGCGTGCGAGGCCTCGATCCGCCGGAACCACGCCCTCGAGCGCAGCCTCCAGGTCGTGGACACGCTCCCCGCCGCGGTCCTGCTCTGCCTCCTCCGGCGGGCGCGCGGCCGGGAGTGGTTCGACACGCACGCCGCCGTCCGCCTCCTCGACCACCCCGACCCCGAGGTCCGCGTCGAGGCGCTCCACTGCCTCGACGAGGAGGCGAGCGCGGCCGACTTCCAGCTCCTCGTCGCCCGCTACAACAGCGCGGTCGCGACCGGCGGCCACGAGCGGGAGCGGGCCGAGATCGTGCGGGCGCTGAGCGACATCTACCGGCTCAACCCCCACACCCACCACTGGGCCCGCCAGGCGATGACCGACCCCGACCTGCGCGCCGCGGTCGAGGCGGACACCCTCGACGTCGAGGGGATGGCCCCGGTCGATCGGTACGCCCGGGAGGGGTGCGACCACGTCCTCGAGCCGAGCGCGGGCGCCGCGGGGATCGCCGCAGCCCTCGACGCGGGAGGTCCAGGGGCGGCCGTGTGCCTCCGCGCGGGGACCTACCGGGGCACGCTGACGCTGACGGGGACGGACGGGAAGCTCCTCTCCCTCACCGGCGGGGGCGCGACGCTGAGCGGGGACCTCCTCGTGGTCGCGCCGTCGGTCGTCGTCGGGCTGGACGTCCGGGGCGGCGTCGTGACCGCCCCCGAGGCGGACGGGTCGGTGCTGCTGGGGGTGCGGGCGCGGGCGCGGTCGACCCTCCTCAGCGAGCGCTCGCTGTACGTCGGCTTCGAGTCCGCCGGGGGGATCGTGGCCATCGACGAGGCGCTGACGGCCCCCACCTCCGGCCCCACCGGCGAGCTCGCCGTCCACGTCCGCCCCGGCCAGCTGGAGACGCAGGGCTCCCACGGGGGGGCCCTCGGCTGGGCCGACGCCGTCTTCTTCCGCCACCCCCTGCGGGAGGAGTGGTCGGCCGAGGCGCTCGACCTCGCCCGGGTCCGCCGCGGGATGACCGACGGGCTCGCCCTCGCGGGGCCCGACCGGGCCCCGATCAACCCCGACGACCGGTGGATCCCGCTGTACGGGGACGCGGCTCCGGAGGACGTCTCCTCCGCCCTCGCCGTCCCCCTCCGGACGGCCCCCTGGAGGCTCGGCGCGACGGACCTGGTGGTGTTGACGGAGTGACGCGCGGGCGCCCCCGGGAGGCGCCGTCAGGGAGCGCCGGTCAGCGCCGGACGCCGTCCAGCGCGGGGTCGTCGGGGGTGTGGCACCGCAGGCAGACGGTCCCCTCGCCCTGGCCGTAGCGCCACCGCCCGACGTCCCCCTCCCACGAGTCCGGGTGGGGGTTGACCAGCCCCGCGTGGCACTCCAGGCAGAGCTCTTCGCCCTCGTCGCCGCCGTGGCACGCATCGCACGTCTCGAGGCTGCGGCGAGCGGAGTAGCTGTGGTGGTTCTCGTCCGGGATCTCGCCGGGCGTCCCCGCCCACCCCTCGGGGTGGAAGCGGAGGCGGTCGCCGTCGAAGGAGTCCGGCGTGACCTCCGCCTCGGCGTGGCAGCTCCGGCAGCCCGCCTCGACCTCGTGGCAGGCGAGGCAGTCGAGGCTGCGGCGGCTCGCCTCCAGCCCGTGGGTCATCTTCCAGTCCGCGGGGTGCAGGTCGACCCGCCGCTCCAGCCCCTCGTGGCAGTCCAGGCAGGCGCCCGCGTCGTGGCACGCCGAGCACGACGCCTCGTCCGTGCGGGCCGCGCTCCGGTGGATCGTCAGCCACCGCGGGTCGCTGTGGTCGTCCGGCCGGAAGCGCCCCGCGGGGCGCACCGCGGACAGCCCCCCGAGGTCGGTGAGGAACCGGCCGCCGTCCCCCTGGAGGTGGCACGTCGTGCACTCCGAGGGCGCCTTCCCGCCGTCGTGGCAGGTCAGGCACGTCGCCATCGTCGGGAGGTGCGCCCGCGTCGCCAGGGCCGCCTCGTCCACGCCCGCGTGGCATTGCAGGCAGGGGACGCCCTCGTCGACGTGCCGCTTGTGGCTGAACGTCACCCGCGCGGGGGGGATGTCGATCCGCGCGGGCTGGGGCGCGTCCGCCCGCGGGATCCCCTTCGGATCGACGTGCGCGGGCGTCCCCCCGACCAGCCCCTGGTGGCACGCCGGGCAGCCCGCCTTGGGGTACAGCTCGGCCGCGTTGGGGGCCTGCACGAGGTGGCACAGCGCGCAGACCTGGTGATCGGGGACGAGGTGGTCGCGCGTCTGCTCGGAGGTCGTCGCGCCGGCGTGGCACGTCACGCACTGCAGCCCCTGGGCGAGGTGCTGCGTGTGGCTGAACGTGATCGGGAGCTCCTGGGCCGGGTAGACGTCGAGCGAGCGCGGGGCCTTCGTGGGGTCGACCCCCGCCGCCGTCGCCCACGTCGCCACGCCCACGACCACCGCCGCCGCCGCGATCAGGAGCGCCCGCCTCATCGGATCGCCCCGTCGAGGCCGACGAACTCGGACCTCCGGACCGGCTCGTTCCGGACCGCGAGCAGCGCCTGGTGGTCCTCCAGCGAGGGCGCCGGCCCCTTGCTCGCCCGGATGCCGAGGAGGAGGTCCAGCGTCGCCGCCAGCCGGACGTCGTTCGTGAGCCAGGGGCTGAAGATCGTCTCCCCCCGCACGCCGACCCGGAGCCAGGGGACGGGGCGGGCGGTCACGTCGACCGCGAGGCCCCCGTAGCGACCCTGGAGCTCCGGTTGAAGGGTGAAGTCGTAGACCTGGACGTCCCCACGGAGTCCGACCTCGAGCCGGCCCTCGAACGGCGTCGCCCGGCCGGACATGGACAGCCCGAACTTCGTCCCCCCGGTGCCGTCCACGAGCCGCTGGTCGACGGCGAACCGGAGCCACGTCGTGGGGCGCACCGAGACGCCCGCGTTCTGCGCCCCGCTGAGCCGCCCCACCTCGGGCCGGGGCGCGTTGTCCTGGGTCACGACGTCCGGGTAGATCTGCAGCCCACCGCCCGCGTGGACGGTGAGGATCGACGCCAGCCGGAGCTGCGCGTGGCCCCGGATCGAGTCGTAGGGGTCCGTCGCGAACACGCTGAAGAGGTGGTCGGCGTCGAAGGTCGGCTCCCAGTGCTCGTACTCGGCGCCGACGCGGAGCCACGACGTCGGCCGCGCGTCCACCCCCGCCAGCGCCTCGCCGACCCGCCGCCCGAGCAGGTCGACGGCCAGATTCCCGCGGACGTTGACGACCCCGAGGATGCCCTTGTGGACGTCGATCGTGAGGTTCCGCCGGGTCAGCCGCCCGTCGCGGAACCGGTCGACGAAGCCGAGCCGCACCTGGGTCGTCGCCAGCCCCGCCGTCGCCAGCGCGACGCCGTACGTCCAGTCCCGCCCCCAGCCCGTCTCGAACCCGTCCCGCTCGTCCTTCGGGACCACGAACGCGCGCGACCGGAGCGCCGTCCCCGCGAACGACTCGATCGCCAGCTTGTGCAGCACCAGGCGGCCGCTCACCCCGTCGAACCGGGTCAGGCCGTGCGTCCCCCCCGCGGTGCTCAGCTGGCGCCCCACCTTGAGCGACGCCCACCGCCCCTCGGGGACCACCTCGACGAACGCGTACATGACCTCGCCGCGGAAGCCGCCCCGGTACAGGTCGGTCCCGCCGCGGACCGACGTCTCGAAGCTGACGCGGTGCCGGTTGCGGTCGTCGCGGACGACGAACCGGAACGACTGGTGGAGCGGGCTGAAGGGGACGACGCGGTCCGACGACGACCGGAGCGCGTGCCAGCGGTAGACGGTCCGCGCCTGACCGAAGACGTAGACCCCCTGCCCCGTCCCCTTGAGCCAGGCCGTCTCCTCGGGATCACCCCAGCCGGTCGCCAGCACCCCGCCCGAACCGGCCTGGGCGGGAGTGGGCGCGGCGAGGAGCACCCCGACGGTCAGCAGCAGCAGCAGCGCCCGCATCAATTGTCCTGCGCCCCCTGCACGACCCACGACCAGATCAGCGAGATCTGCTCCTCCGACAGGGGGATCGAACCGGGGAGGTCGGGGGGCATTGGCCCGGGGAAGTAGCCCCAGTCGGGGTCGTCCGCTTCGCAGCCCGCGAGCTTGTGGATCAGGTAGCTGTTCTGGGGGTCCCCGGCGGTGACGCGGGGCATGCCGCCGCCGTAGCCGAGGAGGTTGGGGACGTCGACCAGGTCCTCGTGGGACGACCCCGGCGTCAGCGTCAGCTCCCCCCGCTTCTGGTCGATGTGGCACTCCGCGCAGTGGTCGAACCAGATCGGCTCGATCTGGGACCCGTACAGCACCGGCTCGGCCGACTCGACGATCCAGGAGAGATCGCAGGCCGCGGCGCTGTCGTCGTCGTCCCCGCTGTCGTCGTCGTCCCCGCTGTCGTCGTCGTCCCCCGGGCTCGCGTCGTCGTCGTCGTCCGCGAGGGTCGCCAGCGCGAAGGGGAGGTTCTCCGTCACCGCCGGGCAGCCGGTCAGCGCGATCGTCAGGAACACCAGGATCGCGGCCCGGGGGGTCATCCGCCGCGCATCGTACAGCTATCCTTGAGCGATGGTCGACGCCCTGACCAGCCTGAGCGGTACCGTCGGACGGGACGAGGAGACCGAAGGCATCGGCACGATGAACCTCCAGCGCGTGCGCGGGGGGCGGGTCTACTTCGTGTCCGACATGCACATCGGGGACGGCTCCCACGGGGACGTCTTCGGGAACAAGGACGACGCGTTCCTCGCCTTCCTCGACGAGGTGGAGCGCCACGGCCAGGCCCTCGTCATCCTCGGCGACGCCCTCGACTTCGAGCAGGCCTGGTACTTCAGCCGCATCGTCCGCGCCCACCGCGCCGTCATCTCGCGGCTGACGCGCCTCACCGACCAGATGCGGGTCATCTACGTCTACGGCAACCACGACCCGGACATCGTCCTCTTCCGCGACATCCTCAAGTGGCAGCTCTGCGACAAGGTCGTCGTCGACGGCCACATCCTCGCCGTCCACGGGTACGAGTTCGACTCCTACGTCGGCCGGAAGTTCGAGGAGGCGTCGTTCCTCACGCGCGCGACCCACCTGTACGAGCGCGTCTTCCGGACCTGGGTCCGCATCCCCCTGCGCGACTACTACACGCTGTCGAACCGGTTCGCGTACTTCGGGTTCTACTGGCTCGTCCAGTTCGGGCACCTCCAGCGGTGGCTGGGCCGGAAGCTGAAGCGGCCGCACTGGGGGCGCGAGCTCAAGGCGTGGACCGACTTCTGGACGCGATCGGCGCTGGGCGACCCGATGGGCATCACCATGCCGGCCATCGAGGCGCTGCAGAGCGGCGGGACGTACGACACCATCGTCTGCGGTCACAGCCACCTCCCCGGGGTCGTCCCCGTCGGCGACGACGGCGACCGGCGCTACGTCAACCTCGGCTCGTGGTCGTTCGCCAACAGCCAGTACGGGGTGTGGGACGGGAAGACGTTCCATCTGCGGGACTGGATCACCGGGCGCGAGGTCCGGGACGAGCAGTACAAGCCGATCTTCGAGGGGCTCGCGGACCGCAGCTACGAGGAGTGGTTCGACGACCAGTACCTCGGCTACCTCCGCTTCCGGTGCGGCGGGGGGGGGCTCCGCGAGTGCGTCCGGCCGCCCCCCTGGCCGCTGGCCCGCCGCACCCCCCCGAGCCCGTCCCACACCGAGCTCATCGACACCGAGGCGGACGTCCCCGCCCCCACCGGAGCGAAATGAAGGTCCAAGGCGCCCACCACCGCACCGTCGACTGGGAGGACGGCCACCTCCTCCTCATCGACCAGCCCGTCCTCCCCCACACCTTCCGGATCTGGAGGACGCGCGACCACCGCGAGGCGGCCGCCGCGATCTCCACGATGATCGTCCGCGGCGCGGGCGCGATCGGCGCGACGGGGGCCTACGGGATGGCCCTGGCGGCCCGCCAGGCACCCGACATGGCGTTCGAGTCCTACATGAAGGATGCAGCCGCAACCCTGGCTGCGACAAGACCGACCGCGCAGAACCTGTTCGGCGGGATCCGGGCCGTCGAGGCGGCCGTCGAGGCGGCCGGCGGGGGGTCCGCGCCGGACGACGCCCGGGACGCCGCGCTGGCCGCCGCCCGCGCCTGGGCCGACGCCGACGCCGCCGCCTGCGAGGCGATCGGCGGCCACGGCCACGCGCTCCTCCAGGACGGCTGGACGGTGGGGACGCACTGCAACGCCGGCTGGCTCGCGTTCGTCGACTGGGGGTCGGCGCTGTCCCCCGTCTACGCCGGCGCCCGGGCGGGGAAGTCGCTCCGCGTGCTCGTCGACGAGACCCGCCCCCGCGGCCAGGGGGCCCGCCTCACGGCGTGGGAGCTCGCCGGCGAGGGGATCGAGCACGCCGTCATCGCCGACAACGCGTTCGGCTTCCTCGCGTCGCGGGGCGAGGTCCAGGCGGTCATCACGGGGGCCGACCGGGTCGCCCGCAACGGGGACGTCGCCAACAAGATCGGGACGTTCGGCCACGCCGTCATCGCGCGGCACCTCGGGATCCCGTTCTACGTCGCGCTGCCGTCGGCCACGATCGACCCCGACTGCCCCTCCGGCGACGCGATCCCGATCGAGGAGCGGAGCGCCGACGAGGTCCACTGGACGTGGGGCAACGACGAGTCCGGCGCGTTCACCCGCGTCCGGACCACGCCGGCCGCCTCGGCGGCGCGCAACCCGGCCTTCGACGTGACCCCCGGAGGCCTGGTCGACGGGCTGATCACGGAGCACGGCGTGTTCCCCGCGAGCAGCGACGGCGTCGGCCGAATCCTCGCGTGCGCGCACGCCTCCGCGATTGACACCTAGCCTCTCGGGCGAATACGCTTCGGCGCCGCCTCCATGAGCCGCCCGCACCTCCATCTGTCCCCCGGGGGCGCCGCTTCCGGCGGTGGGGATCCGACCGATCCCGAAGCGATCGTCCGCGTCCTCTTCGAGAAGTCGCCGCTCCTCATCTACATCAGCGATCTCGACTTCAAGATCGTGCTCTTCAACCGCGCCCTCCGCGAGGCGACCGGCTACGACACGTCGGACTGCCGCAACGTCGGCGGGCTCCTGGAGCGGTTCTACCCGGACGCCGACTACCGCCGCCTCGTGCAGGACATCCACGACGGCTGGGTCAAGAACGAGCACATCCGGGACGCCGAGCTGGTCGCGACGATCAAGGACGGCACGCAGCGGACCATCTCGTGGTCCACGTCGCGCCTCCGCGTCGGACGCGGCCCGACCATCGGCTACATCGCCATCGGCGTCGACGTCACCACCCGGCGGAACCTGCAGCAGTGGGTGACGCTCTTCCAGCAGAGCCTCCAGCACCTCCGCGAGGGGGTCGTCCTCACGGACCCCGAGGGGAAGGTCCTGTCGTGGTCCGGCGGGGCCGAGCGGATCCTCGGCTACACCGAGGACGAGATGCAGGCCCGGCCGCTGAAGGAGCTCTACCTCGGGGGCGAGCGCGAGCTGATCGGGCGGACGGTCGACCGCGCCGTCGAGGCGGAGGGGCGGTACAGCGGCGAGGTCGAGCTCGAGCAGAAGGAGGGCGGCAGCAAGATCGTCGTCTTCGAGCAGTTCCGGCTGGACGGCGACGCCGGCTCGGCCCTGGCCCGGCTGACCCTGATCGCCGACGCGACCGTCGCGCCCGACCTGGGCAAGCAGCTGGAGGAGGCCCAGACCGCCGCCGACGACGTCCGCGCGGTGCTCGACGAGGTCCGCCTCAAGCTCAAGGAGCGGGACGCCCGGATCGAGGAGCTGGAGGCCGCCCAGTCCGACGCCTCGTCCCTCGCGGACACGGCGAAGACCCGCGTCGGCGAGCTGGAGCAGATGCTCGCGGCGGTCGAGGGCGCGGCCGACGAGGCGTCCAAGAAGGCCGAGTCCCACGCGAACGACGCGGCGGTCCAGGTGGCGCTGGCGGAGGGCGAGGCGGCCGACCTGAAGGACGAGCTGCTCACCGCCCGGGCGGAGCTGGAGGCCGCGAACTCGGAGCTGGGCTCGCTGCGCGGGGGGGCCGACGACGCCACCCGCCGGGTCGCCGAGGCCGAGCAGGCGGCGTTCGAGGCGGGCAAGCGGGCCGACGCCGCGGAGGCGCGCGCGGCCGCCGCCGAGAAGGCCGCGGAGGACGCCGCGAAGCAGGCGGTGACCCAGACGCACGACGAGCTCACCGCGGCCGAGGGCCGGGCCGACGACGCCGAGAAGGCGCTGACCGAGGCGCGCGCCGCCGCCGACGCGGCCCAGGCCGGGGTCGACGCCGCGACGAAGCGCGCCGAGCAGGCCGAGACGAAGCTCGCCGCGGCCGAGGAGCTGGTCGCGGCCGCCGAGGAGAACCGGCTCGCCGCGGAGAACCGCGCGAAGGAGCAGGCGGACGGCACGGGCGCGCTGGAGGCCCGCATCAAGGAGCTCGAGAAGCAGCTCGCCGAGGCCAACCTGAAGTCCAACCAGGCGCTCAACGAGGCCAAGGAGACCGCCGACGCGGCGCTGAGCGAGGCGTCCGAGAAGTGGATCCAGGAGCGGGCCGCGCTGGAGGAGTCCCACCGCGCCGCCGTGGCCGACGTCCAGGGCAAGGCCAACGAGGAGCGGACGGCGCTGGAGGAGCAGCTCAGCCGGGACATCCTCGCCGCCGAGGAGCGGTCGGAGGCCGAGCGGAACAAGATGCTCGAGCGGCACGAGCAGGAGCGCAAGGAGTGGGAGGACGCCGCCGAGATCGCCCGCGCCGAGGCGGAGAGCCGGCTGCGGCACGAGATCGAGGAGCTCAACGCGGCGCTGGAGAACACCGGCAGCCTCCAGCCGCACCTCGTCCAGGTGGAGTCGATGGCGCTGATCGCGGCGGACACCGAGGGGCGGGTGGTCGGCTGGAGCGGGGGCGCGTCGGCGCTGGACGGGCGGCCCCCGGTGGAGGCGATGGGCGCGTTCATCCACAAGGACGTCCTCCGCCTCGACAAGGTCAACTGGAAGACGCTCTTCGGGAAGGTCGTCGTCGCGGGGACGCTCGAGCAGGACGTCACGCTCGTCGACCGGACCGGCAAGCGGCACGACGTCCAGCTCGCCGCGAAGCTCGTCCGGGGCGACAAGGGGCAGCCGATCGGCGTCACCGAGGTGATCCGCCGGCCGGAGGTCGCGGGGTCGCTCCAGGTCCACACCGAGGCGGCGATGGGGCGCATGGCGCAGCCGCTCCACCGGGCCCTGGAGGCGCGCGCGATCGCCGGCCTGAAGGCCCACCAGGGGGCCTCGGGGGCGGTCCGGGACCTCCTCTCGGTCGCGAAGGCCGTCCACGAGGCGTCGGACTGGGGGGACGTCGAGGGGGCCGCGCGGCGCGTCGACCTGTCCGAGCTGCTGACGGTGACGTCGGACCTCGTCGACCGGAACGAGGACGCGTGGCGCGAGCTCCGGGCCACGGCGCAGGACCTGATGTGGCTGCAGACGGCGACCTCCAGCGGCGACGAGGGCCGCCACCGCTGGAACGAGCTCGTCACCCGCTGCCTCCACGCCATCGAGGACGCCGCCGGCCGGCGCGCGGTCCGCAAGCTCGGCAACCAGGCGGTGGTCGAGGGGCGGGGCGAGCTGCTGATCCCCTTGGTCCTCGCCGCGGTGTCCCCGCTGGGGTCGACCGACGCGGAGATCACGGTGTCGGCGTCGGTGGACGACGACCACGCCGTCCTCGTGGTCGCGGGCGCCCTCGTCGCAGGCGACGACGCCACCCTCACGAAGCAGCTCGCCGGGGCGGCGGGCGGTTCGGCCGAGTTCAAGAAGCGGGGCAAGAAGCTGACGCTCCGGATCCCCCTGGAGCCGCCGGCGGCGGAGATCGAGCTGGAGGACGACGGCGACGACCTCGAGGACTCGGGCGACCGGACGGCCCCGCCGCAGCACATGCAGCACCAGCCGACGACGCCGATGAAGGCGGTCCCCGAGGATCCGGACAAGACGGTCCCCCCGAGCGCCGGGGTGGAGCTGGACAAGATCGCCGCGGCGGCCTAGATCGACGCCGTCGCGCTGGTCGAGGACGAGGCCGGCGGCGACGACGCGGCGGCCGACGCGGCGGCCGACGCGCCGGCGGAGGCCCCGGCGGAGAGCCCGGCGCCGGCCCCGCCCCC
>CAYFOA010000264.1:0-2688 GCA_964344575.1 uncultured Rickettsiales bacterium
GACCCACCACCGGACCGGCGACGACTGGTGCATCTACCCGATGTACGACTACGCCCACGGGCTGAGCGACAGCATCGAGGGGGTGACGCACAGCTTCTGCACGCTGGAGTTCCAGAACAACCGGGCGCTGTACGACTGGTTCATCGACCACTGCACGGTGCCGCAGCCGCGGCCGTACCAGCACGAGTTCGCGCGGCTGGAGCTGAGCTGGACGGTGATGAGCAAGCGGAAGCTGCTCCGGCTGGTCGACGACGGGCTGGTCGACGGGTGGGACGATCCGAGGATGCCGACGCTGTCGGGGATGCGGCGGCGGGGGGTGCCGCCGGCGGCGATCCGGAACTTCTGCGAGCGGATCGGGGTGGCGAAGACGAACAGCGTCATCGGGGTGGAGATCCTCGAGGACGAGATCCGGGCGGAGCTGAACCGGACGGCGCTGCGGCGGATGGTGGTGAGCGACCCGATCGCGCTCGTGGTCGAGGGAGCCTCCGGCACCGCCGAGCTCGCTGAAGACCGTCGGCTCGCCTTCGGGGAGCGGCTCTGGATCCAGCGGGACGACTTCAGCGAGGAGCCGCCGGCGGGCTGGAGGCGGCTCGCGCCGGGGCGCTCGGTGCGGCTCCGCGGGGGGCGGAAGGTGACGTGCGTGGACGTGGTGAAGGACGGCGACGTCGTCACCGAGGTGCGCTGCGTCGAGGACGACGGGGCCAAGGTGAAGGGGACGATCCACTGGGTGGACGCGGCGACGGCGGTGCCCGTGCAGCTGCGGCTGGTGGACCGGCTGTTCGCGGTGGAGGACCCCGAGGCGGGGGACGGCGACTTCATCGAGCGCCTGAACCCGAACTCGATGCCGGTGGCCGAGGCGTGGGCGGAGCCGTCGCTGGCGGACGCGGGGGCCGGGGACGTGTTCCAGTTCGAGCGGGTCGGCTACTTCGCGAAGGACCCCGGCGGCGGGTTCAACCGGGTGGTCGCGCTGCGGGACACCTGGGCCGCCGCGCCGGTGGCCGAGAAGAAGCCGAGGGCCGTCGCGGCGCCGGGCGCGGCACGGGTCGCGGCGTCGGGGCCGTCGGCCGAGGAGCTCGCCGAGCTGGAGCGGTGGACGTCGGTCGGCGTCTCGGTGGAGACGGCGCGCATGCTCCGGGACGACGCGGCGCTGGACAAGCTGGCCTGGGACGCGGTCCTGGCGGGGTCTGAGGCGAAGGACGCGGCCAACCTGGTCGCCAACGAGCTGGTCCGCGCGCTCGACGGCAAGCCCGCCGACGCGCTCCCCTTCGGGGGCGGCGAGGTGGCGGCGCTGGCGGCGCTCTGGAGCGACGGCACGGTCAACCAGAACGGACTGCGCGCGGTCCTCGCGGAGCTGATCACGTCGGGCGGCGAGCCGTCCGAGATCGTCGCCCGCCTCGGTCTGACGCAGCTGGGCGGCGACGTGCTCGCCCCGGTCGTCGAGGCGGTCCTCGCCGACCACCCGGACGAGGCGGCGCGGCTCGCGGCGGGGGAGCAGAGGCTCGTCGGCTTCCTCCTCGGCCAGGTCATGCGGCGCACGTCAGGCAAGGCGGACCCGAAGGCGGCGAGGGATCTCCTCACGCGGCTGGCCGCTCGCTGAGCCCGACGTTCGACCCGGAGACCGATCTCCGTGCCGATCTCCGTGGCCCTCCGTGGCCCTCCGTGTTGAGAACCTCCCGCGTCAGGGCGGCTCGTACCGAGGAAGCGCGTTCCGGATCGGGCGGCGGGTCACCAGGAAGGCGTGGATCGCGCCGAGGTCCTCGTCCGTCATGCCCGAATACGCCGACCACGGCATCGGCGAGTTGAAGCCGCCTTCGGTCACCTCGATGTCGGGGCGGGCGTTCCGGAAACGGTTCACGAAGTCCTCCCGCGTCCAGCCTCCGATGCCCGTCGCGTGGGGCGTGATGTTGGGGACGACGACGCGGCCCGCGCCGGGCGGGGCGACGGCGAAGGTGCTGCCGCCGGCCCACTCGCGCCCCGCCAGGGGGAAGCCGAGGCGGTCCGTCGGGGTGTGGCAGTACTTGCACGACGCGACCTCCGCGAGGTAGCGGCCGCGGCCGATCTCGCCGGCGGGGACGGCCTTCCGGAGGGCGGGGGCGGACGGCAGGGCGTCGTTGATCTGCTGGACCTGGCGGTAGACGAGGTCGCGGGCGGGGAGGTCGCGCTCCGCCGGCGCCAGCGTCCGCGTCCAGGCCACCAGAGCCGCGAGGTCGTCCCGCGCGAGGTGCCGGAACTGGAAGTAGGGGTGCCCCGGGAAGATCGACGTCCCGTCCGCCCGCAGCCCGCCCGCGATGGCGCGGCCGATCTCGGCGTCCGTCCAGTCCCCGATCGCGGCCGGGGTGATGTTCGTCGCGGGGATCGAGACCTCGTCGGGGATCTTGAACAGCTCGTTCAGGAGCGCGCCGCCCGTCCCCTCCGTCCCGACCACGTGGGGGCCGCCGAAGTAGCGCCAGTCCCGCTCGCTGTGGCACGTCACGCAGAGCGCTACGTGCTCGGCGAGGTAGGTGCCGCGGTGGACGTCGCCGTGGGCCGGGAACTTCGGCGGCGGGAACCGGGGCGGGCCGCACGCGGCGGCGGAGACGAGGAGGAGGAGGAGGGCCGGGAGCAGCCGGGATCGCACTACGTCGCCCCGAGCGCGGCCAGGGCGCGGTCGACGTCGGCGGTCGGGGCGGGGCGGTCCGCGACCAGCCC
>CAYFOA010000264.1:2698-10107 GCA_964344575.1 uncultured Rickettsiales bacterium
GCGGGTCTACAAGTCCCGCGAGGACGCCTACGAGGAGTCGCTGAACAAGTACGACCTGGGCGAGGTGCCCAAGAAGGCCAAGGCCAAGGCGCCGGACGGCCACACGGTCTACAGCTGGATCCGGGGCGGTCTGGGCGGGGCGGTCCGCGACCAGCCCGCGGAGGCGCCGCAGCACCGCGATCGCCTCGTCCCGCTCGTCCAGCTCGTTGGCCAGGAGCATCGCCAGCTGCTTGTGCGCCTCGGCGTGCTCGGGCTGCTCCCGCAGCGCGTCGGTCAGCGCCTTCCGCGCTCCCGCGGGGTCCTGCCGGACGCGCCGCACGATGGCGGCGTTGACCAGCCGCTCGGCCCGGAGCGCGGCGGGGTCCGTCAGCATCTCCGCGTTCAGCGGCGCCATCTGCCCGCGGCAGCCGGCCAGCCCTGCCTGGACGTGCGCGAGCAGCTCCCGCGGCGGCGCCGGCCGGCAGAACACCAGCGGCGCCGCGAAGCCGTCCGTCCACGCCCCGTACAGGCTCGGCGTCGCCTCCTCCCGGTGCTCCCGGACCCACCGCCCGAGCGGCGACGAGGCGTACACCCGACCGCCCGTCGCGTAGGCCAGCCCGAGGCCGCCGGGCAGCTGCTCGTCGAGCCGCCGCGCCGTCGCGATCGCGCCGTCCACCGTCGCCCACGTCTCGTCGGGGTGCGCGCCGAAGAGGACCGAGCCGCCGACCGTGGCGTGCCCGCGACGGGCGTACAGCGCGACGAGCTGCTCGACGTGGGCGAGGTTCGCCGGCCCCGCGCCCGCCCGGAGGAGGCCGTCGTCGAGGTGGCCGAACTCGTACGACAGCCCCGCCGGGTCCACCCCCGCCGCCTCGAACGCGTCCAGCAGCTCGTCGTCCACCGGCGCCGGCTGGAGGAAGCCGCGGACCTCGACCTGCAGCCCCCGCTCCACGAGCCCGGCGAGGAGCTGCTTGATCGAGTCGGCCTCGGGGACGTTGAGCTCCGACCCCGTCAGCCAGAACCGGTCCAGCCCCGCGGCCTCGTGCAGCGCCGCGATCTCGTCCAGCGTCGCGTCCACGCCGATGGCCCGGGCCCGCTTGCCGAGGAACGACGCCTCCACGCAGAAGTGGCAGCGGCGGTTGCAGCCGACCGAGAACGCCACCGGAGCCCAGCCGCCGCGCTGGCGGAGGAGCGCCACGTACTCCGGCATCCACGGCCCCATCCCCGGGGGCGGCTGCCAGCGCTCGGCGGCCTCCGCGATCGCGGTGACGCTCGGCTCCGTCCCGCGCGAGTCGGGATCGGACCGGTCGACCACGCGGGGGTCGTCGGGGAGCGCGTCGGGGAAGGGGACGCCGTCCGCGAGCGCCCTGCCCAGCCACCAGACGACGTCCTCGGCAGGCCCGACGACGCCCCACCGCGCGGCGAGGGCGGCCAGCACGCCGCGGGGGCACGTCGAGACGGCCGCGCCGCCGACCAGCACCGGGACGCCGCGACGCTGGACCGCGTCGACGAGGGGGCGGACGTCGGCGAGGTAGCCGCGCGTGTCGATCGGCCCGCCCCCCTCGGCGGAGCGGACGACGAGGGCGTCGTCGACGTTCCGGACGGAGAACGCGACGAGCGTAGGGGCGAACCGGTCGAGCGCCCCCTCCAGCTCGGCGAGGGGGTCGAGCTCCAGCCAGGGGGCGACGATCGCCGTCGCGCAGCCCGCCCCGTGGAGGACCGCCCGGATCCGCTGCGCCCCCAGCGGCGCCGTCGGGGTCGCGGTCACCGCCGGGTTGGCGTAGACGACGAGGACGCGGGGCGCCGTCATCCCTCGAGGGCGCGCCAGTGCAGCGTCGCCATCCCGCGCGCCTTGTTCGACCGCGCCTCCTCGCCCGCCTCCCGGGCCAGCCGCGACGCGAGGTCGAGGCAGCGGGCGGTGTCGACGTCGACGCGGGTCACGCCCGGCTCGAAGCGGGCCACCTCGCCGAGGCGGACGTCGAACTCGGGCCAGTCCCCCGTCCCCGCCGCGCACGCCAGGAGGACCGGCTGGAGGGCGTCGGCGAAGCTCCCGCGGCCCTTCCCCTCGACGTCGGCGAGGGCGTCCGCGAGCACGCCGCGCGCCTCGGCGTAGTCGCCCCGCTCCAGGCTCAGCAGCCCGAGGTTGATGCGGGGGTGGACGGCCATGGTCGAGCCGCTGGCCTCGAAGAGCGCGACCGCCTTCCGGTAGCAGGTCTCGGCCTCGTCGAAGCGGCCCCGGCGGCGGGCCAGCTCGCCGCGCGTGTTCCACGTCGGGGCGAGGGCGCGGTCGTTGTTGAGCGACTGCCGCAGGGCCAGCGCGCGGTCGCACAGCTGCTCCGCCTCGGCGAGGTCCCCCTGCATCAGCCGGACCCCCGCGAGGTCGTGGAGCATCGCCGCCCGCTCCTCCAGCCGGCCGGTGTGCTGGAGCAGCTCGCGCGCCCGCTCGAACCCCTCGGCGGCGAGGTCGAGGCGGCCCTGCTCGAAGTGCGTCCCCGCGATCCCCCCCAGCGTCAGCGCGATCCGGCCGGGGAGCCCCATCGCCTCCCAGATCGGCAGGGCCGCGGCGAACGCCTCGTGCGAGCCGGCGTAGTCGCCCCGCTCCTTGAGCGTGTAGCCGAGGTCCATCCAGGCGGCGCCGACGCCGCGCCGGGAGCCCGCCGCCTCGAACCCCGCCCGCGCCGACCGCGCCCGCTCCGCCGCAGCCTCCAGCCGGCCGTGCTCGCGCTCGCGGATGCCGAGGAACAGGTCGCACCAGGCCAGGATCGAGCCCCACCCGTTGCGGCGGGCGGTCTCGGCGAGGGCCTCGGTGCGGGCGAACGCGTCGACCCAGCGCCCCTCGCGGAGGCGGAGCTCCATGCCGAGGACCTGGCCCAGGGCGCGGCGCTCGTGCTCGTCGGGGAGGCCGAGCCGGTCGAGCGCCTTGTCGCGCTCCTGGAGCAGCTCCGCGGCGTGCCGGTTGTCGCCCCGCTCGCGGGCCGCGACGGCGCCGTCGAGCAGCGCGCACTCCGCCTCGCCGCCCCGCCCCGCGAGGAGCAGCAGCCGTCCGCGCCGGGCGCCCCCCGCGGCGGGCCGTCCGGCGGCCGCGACGGCGTCGCCGATCACGTCGGCGCAGGCCGAGGCGAGGTCCTGCCGCCGCCCCGCCTCGTCGCTCCGGCGCTCGACCGACTCCCGCCCCAGGGGGTGCGCGAACCGCCACCCGCCGGGGACCCAGCGGAGGAACCCGGCGTCGGCGAGGCGGGCCTCGAAGCCGGGGTCGGGGGGGCAGCCGACGCGCTCGCAGGCCGCCTTCCACTCGGCGCGGTCGACCGTCCTCCCGAGGAGGGCGGCGAGCTCCAGGGGGCGGGGGTCGTCGCCGTCGACGCCGCGGAGGCGCTCCATCCAGAGGCCGTGGAGCGAGTCGGGGAGGGGCTGGTCGCGGCCGTCGCGGGCGACGAAGCCGTCCGCCGTGGGCTGGAGCTGGTCGCGGGCGGCGATGTCGGCGAGGAGCTGGCAGGCGAAGAGGGGGTTGCCGTCGGCGCTCGCGACGACCCGGGCGGCGAGCGACTCGTGGAGGTGGAGGAGGCCGTCGACGATCTCCCGGATCGCGCGCCCCTCGAGCCCCCCGAGGCGGCGCGCGGGGAGCTCGGACAGCGCCGGGCCGAGGTCGTCGGGGCGCTCCCGCGCGCAGACGACGACCCCGATCCCGGGGATCGCGGCGCCGAGGAGCGACTCGGCGAGGGAGAGCGACGGCGACGCGGCGGCCCCCGCGTCCGCGTCGTCGACGATGAGGAGCAGCGGTTGCTCGGCGGCCTCGACGGCGAGCCACTCCAGGACCGCGGCCTCCCGATCCGTCGACCGCCCCGCGCGCGTCGCGCGAGACGCGGCCGGCCCGAGCGCGTCGACCGCGGCGTCGGCGAGCCAGATCCGTTCGTCCCCCAGCCGCCCCAGCCGGGCCGCCAGGAGCGTCCGCGCCGTCGTCCGGTCCGCGTCTCCCGTCCCCGCGAGGCGGGCCAGCGCCGGACCGAACCCGTCCCGCGGCCCCCCCGAGTGGCGCGCCCACAGCGGTCGCGCGAGGCCTTCCTCGTCGGCCCGCTCGGCCAGCCACTTGGCCAGCCGGCTCTTCCCGCAGCCCGCCGGCCCGAGGAGCATCACGCCGCCGGACTCGCCCGCGGCGGCGCCCCGGAGGAGGCGCCACAGGGCGTCCCGCTCCAGCTCCCCACCAGCGGGGGACGGCGCAGCCGCAGCAGCCCCCGGCCCGCGCCCTTGAGGGGATCCGGGAGCGGGGGCTGCGCCCGCGTCCGCCAGTCGGCGGCGACGGGGCGGCAGCGGGGGCCGGTGCCGCCGCCGGGTCGGGTCGCGCCCGCGGTCGCGCCCCCGGTCGGCCCCACCTCGCGGAGGGCGTCGGCGGCGTCGGCGGCGTGGCGCGGGCGGTCCGCCGGGTCGGGCTGGATCAGCGCCCGCAGCCAGTCCCCGAACCCGGGCGGGCAGGGGGACGCGGGGACGAACCTCGGCAGCCCCCCGGCGAGGTGGCGGCGGATGAGGGTGGTGCGTTCGCCGCGCCCGTACGGGGGCGTCCCCGTGGCCGCCGCCCAGGCCGTGCACGCCAGCGCGTACAGGTCGGCGGACGGACCCACCGGCGCGCCCGCCTCGTACTGCTCCGGCGCGGTCCACGACGGCGAGCCCCCGGCCGGCCCGTCGTCGTCCTCGTCCTCGTCGCCCGCCACGGCCCGCCGCCCCAGCGCCGCGATCCCGAAGTCCACCAGCTTCGGACCCGGGCGGAGGTCCCCCGGCCCCGCGAGGAGGACGTTGGCGGGCTTGACGTCCTTGTGGATCACCCCCCGCGCGTGAGCGTGGGCGAGGCCCCCGAGAAGCTCGAGGAGCAGCCCCCGGAGCGCGTCGAAGGGGACGGCCCCGAGCCGGTCGCGGAGGCTCCCCCCGGAGACGAACTCCATCGCCAGCCACGGCTCCCCCTCGACCAGCCGCCCCTGCGAGGCGAACGCCGCCGCGGGGGGGACGGTCCCGCGGTCGAGGACGCGGACGATGGCAGGGTGCTCCAGCGCGGCGACGGCCCGGACCTCCCGCTCGAACCGCGCCTGCGTGTCCGTCCCCCAGTCCGACGCCGGCTTCCGCACGGTCTTGACGGCCACCGCGGCGCCGCTGTCCCGGTGGACGCCGCCCCACACCACGCCCATTCCGCCCTCCCCCACGGGGTCGTGCAGCGTGAAGGGTCCGAGCGGGATCGGGAGGCTCACGGCGCCACATTCTGCCGTGCCCCCGCTAACCTCGCCGCATGCGACGCCCGAACCTCCTCGTCCTCGCCCCCGTCCTCGCCCTCGCGCTGGCGCCCGCCGCGGCCCCCGCGCAGGACGCCCCCGTCGACCTGAAGACGGTCCTCGGGGACGAGGCCACCGCCCTGCACGGGGTCGCCTTCCGGCCCGGGCTGGACATCGTCTACGGCGCCGACGCGGACGACGCCCAGATCCACCGGTGGGACGGCCTCCTCGGCCTCGCCGACCTCGCGTCGACCTCTGCGAGCTACTCGTTCGCGACGACGGCCGACGTCCAGGGGCTCGTGTGGGACGCGATCCGCGACCAGCTCTACGTCCTCCAGGGCGCCGACCTCGTGGTCTACGACGCCGCCGGCGTCCAGCTCGAGTCGTTCCAGCCGTTCGCCGGGGACCCCGTCGTCGACGTCACCGTGGACGCCGACGGCCTCGTGTACGTCGCCGACGCCACCGGCGAGGTCCGGATCTTCGAGCGCGAGCAGGTCGTCCCCGGCAGCCTGAGTCGCCACAAGGTCATCAACGCGTCGGGCATGCGGCACTACCACGGCATCGACCTCGACCCGCTGCTCGACCGCATGTGGGGCACGGAGGCCGAGCTGCGGGAGATCCGCCGCTACGACGGGGTCATGCAGGCGGCGGACGGGGCGACGCTCTCGGCCGCCCAGATCTTCGGCGTGCAGAACGGCCGCACCGACCTCCAGGGGCTCGGCTTCGACGAGGTCTCCCGCCTGATGTACGTCGTCCTCAACGGCCAGTACATCCAGGTCTTCGACGAGGACGGCAACTACATCGAGGAGTGGGGCGGGCACAGCAGCTACACCCGCGGCGTGGCCGCCCACGGCGACCTGATCTGGACGATCCGCGACTCCCGCGTCGTCACCCGCTACGAGCGCACCGGCCCCGGGAGCTACAACAACCTCGGCAACTTCACGGTGAGCAACCCGACGACGGGCAGCGCGCCGACGATCGACTACGACCCCGAGCGCGACGTGCTCTGGGCGAACTACTGGGCGGGCTCGGGGTGGGTCGCCTACGACCCCGTCACCGGCGCGACGCTCGACAGCTACGGCGGCGTGGCCAACGGCGAGGGGGTCGGCCACGACGCCGGCTTCTCCGCGGGCTTCCTCATCGAGGGAACCGAGAACGTCGGCACCGACCGGATCAAGCTGTTCCTCCCCGACACCCCCTCGAACTGGAACGAGGTCGGCTCCTGGAGCCTCCCCCAGGGGTGGGTCGCGCCGTCCATCGCCTACGACCCCGACCGCGACGCGATCTGGGCGACGCGCTTCAACGGCGGCACCCCCTCGGACCTCTACAAGCTCGACCCGTCCACCGGCGTCGTGCTCCAGCAGTCCCCCGTCGGCGCGGGCGCGTGGGGCCACGGCCTGGAGTACGCCGACGGGCTGCTGTTCGTCGCCACCGAGACGCTCGCCGTCGACGGCGCCCGCGTGTTCGACTTCGAGACGGACGGCGACGGCGACGGGTACGGCGTCTCGACCGACTGCGACGACGCCGACGCCGCCGCCTACCCCGGCGCGCCGCTGGTGTGCGACGACGTGGACAACGACTGCGACGGGCTCGTCGCCGACGGGTTCGCCGACCTCGACGGCGACGACACGCCGGACTGCGCCGACGACGACGCCGACGGCGACACCTTCACCGTGGCGGCGGGCGACTGCGACGACTTCGACGACGACGCGTACCCCGGCGCGCCGCTGGTGTGCGACGACGTGGACAACGACTGCGACGGGCTCGTCGCCGACGGCTTCGCGGACTTCGACGGGGACGACCTCCCCGACTGCGCCGACCCGGACGCCGACGACGACGGCGTGGCCGCGGCGGACGGCGACTGCGACGACTTCGACGCGGCCGTCCACCCGGGGGCGGCGCTGGTGTGCGACGACGTGGACAACGACTGCGACGGCCTCGTGGCGGACGGGTTCGCCGACCTCGACGGCGACGACCTCCCCGACTGCGTGGACGACGACGCGGACGGCGACACGTACACCGTGGCGGCGGGGGACTGCGACGACTTCGACCCGGCGATCAGCCCCGTCGGGGTGGAGCTCTGCGACGCGATCGACAGCGACTGCGACGGCGACTTCGTCGACGGCTTCGACGACACCGACGGCGACGGCGACCCCGACTGCACGGACCCCGACGACGACG
>CAYFOA010000265.1:0-5547 GCA_964344575.1 uncultured Rickettsiales bacterium
GGGGGGGGCCGGGAGTGGCCGGCCAGGCGGCCCCTCCCGGGGGTGCTCGCGGCGAGGGGGGTCAGGAGTGTCCGAGCCGGCGGACACTCTCGGGGGTGCTCGCGGCGAGGGGGGTCGAGAGTGTCCGAGCCGACGGACACTCCCGGGGGGGCTCGCGCCGAGTCGCGGGACCCTAGTCGACGATCGCGAAGCCGACCAGGCTGGTGACCCCGTCCTCGTCGGCGCGGGTCCGGAACGTGCCGTCGAGGTTGCTGCCGTCGGGGCGCTGGACGACGACGTCCCAGGGGCCCGGGGCGAGGCCGAGGACGACGAACGTGCCCTCGGCGCTGAGGCCGCCCTCGCTCCCCGCCGGCGCGCCGTCCTCGTCGGTGTAGAGCGCCCCCCGGTCCGGGAGCTCGCCGGCGGGGTCGACGAAGACGATCCGGTACCCGACGAAGTCTTCCGCGCCGGTCACCGTCCCGTAGGCGATGCCCCCCTCGCCGTCGGTCTCGGGGTCGAAGAACGGCCCGATCCCGGGCGTCCCCGTGACCGCCCGCCAGTCCCCGACCCACCCCGCCGCGTCCGCCCGGGGCCACAGGTGGAACGTCCCCGGATCGACGAACAGGTCCTCGACCGCGGTCCGCCCCGAGAGCACGGTCCGGACGTACTCCACCGCGGGCTCGTCGTCCTCGGGATCGAGCACCGGCGGGTCGAAGACGACGTGCACGGACCGCGACGGCGGCAGCTCGTCGAACCGCCACCACGAGGGGAAGTCGGAGAACGGGTTCTCCCCCTCCGCGAGCACCGTCCCGTCGTCCCCGTACGCGTTCGCCGAGGGCACCACCACGGTCAGCGACGCGAGCTCGGGATCGTCCTCCGGCGGCGCCGGCGTATTGAACAGGTACCCCTGCAGCCGGACGTCCTCGGGAGGCGTGTACGACGGGCACGCGGAGAGCGCGAGCGCGAACACGAACGACACCGGGGGCAGCCACCGCATCGCGCGAGTCTAGCCTCCCAGCTGCTCGAGCACGCCCAGCGCCCGCTCGCGGACGGCGACGTGCTCGCCGACGTAGGCGCGCATCGCCGCCGCCGCGGCCCGGGCCTCGCCGGGGGTCCAGGCCACCGTCGCTTGCTCCGCCAGCGGCGTCCTCAGCGCCTCGTCGAGGCGGGCGACGACCTCCGCGTCGATCGGGCGCGCGTGGCGGTCCTCCTCGCGGCACGGGCCCGACAAGACACCGCCGGACGACACCGACCACCGCAGCGGCGCGTCAGGCGGGCCGCCGCACGCCGCGCACCTCCGCAGCGCCGGCCGGACACCGAGCACGTGGAGCAGCTTCAGCTCGAACCCGCGCGCCCACCCGAGGCCCCCGACGTCCGCCTCCGCGTCGTCCACGTCCAGCGAATCGAACGCCGCCTCGGCCAGCCGGAACAGCTCCGGGCCGCCGTCCGGGTCGTCCGGCTGGGCCGCCGCCGCGAGCAGCTCCGCCGCGTACGAAGCCAGCGCCAGCCGCACCACGTCCAGCCGGATCCCGTCGAACGGCCGCACCACCGCCGCGTCCGTCAGCTTCGGCGCCCGCCGCGCGTCCACGGTCACGTCCGCGAGCACGAACAGGTCCACCCCCCCGAACCGCTTCCGGCTCGCCCGCGCCCGCGGGATCTTCACGTCCAGCCGCCCCGAGGACGCCAGCAACGTCGCCATCCGGTCCGCGTCCCGGTAGTCGACGAGGCGGAGGACTAGAGCCCGAGCCACGCCTTCGCGATCAGGAAGTACATCAGGACCCCGACGAGATCGATGGACGTCGTCAGGATCGGACCCGTCGCGACCGCCGGGTCGATCCCCAGACGATGCGAGACCATCGGCACCGCCGTCCCCAGCAGCGCCCCGAACGTCATCACCGCCAGCAGCGACGTCGCCACCGCGCCGGCCATGTCCACCGCCGACCCGCTCATCGTGAGGCTCAGCAGCGCCACCGTCGTCGCGCAGATGACCGAGATGATCGAGACCACCTTCAGCTCGTGCCACAGCGCCCCGAGGAACTTCCCCGCCTCGAGGTGCCCCATCGCGATCCCGCGGACCACGATCGTCGACGCCTGCACCCCGACGTTGCCCCCCAGCCCCATCACGATGGGGATGAACGCCGCCAGCTGCGCCCGCGTCTTCAGCTCCCCCTCGAAGAACCCGATCATCACCGCCGCCCCGAGCCCCCCGCCCGCCGCCGCGAGCAGCCACGGCAGCCGCGTCCGGACCGCCCCCGCCGTCGACGACAGGGCGACGTCCTCGTCCCCGACGCCGGCCATCAGCATCATGTCCTCGGTCGCCTCGTCCCGGAGCACGTCGATGACGTCGTCGACCGTGATGATCCCCACCAGCTTGTTGAACTCGTCGATCACCGGCAGCGCGATGAGGTCGTACTTCGCGACGATCCGCGCGACCTCCTCCTGGTCCATCGTCACCGGCACGCTGATGACGTCCGAGACCATGATGTCCTTGAGCTGCGTGTGCGGCGGGAACATCAGCAGCTGCCGCAGCGACAGCACCCCCACCAGCGTCCCCTCCTCGTTGATGCAGTAGACGTAGAACGCCGACTCCGCGTCCTGGTCCTCCTGCAGCGCCACGATCCCCTCGCGCGCCGTCAGCTCCTTGTCCAGCGCGAAGAAGTCCGGCGACATGATGCCGCCGGCCGTGTCTTCGTCGTACTGCATCAGCTCCTCGACGACCTCCTGCTCGTCGTCGGCGAGGGCGTCGAGGATCCCCGCCCGCAGCTCCTCGTCCAGCGCGGCGAGGATGTCGGCGGCGTCGTCGGGGGCGAGCTCGTGGAACACGGGGACGAGCTGATCGGGGCCGAGGCTCCCGAACAGCTCCGTCGGGTCCTGCTCGTACGCCGCGACCACCTCCGCGGCCGTCTCCGGATCGTCGAGGAGCAGCCCGAACACGGACCGCGCCTCCCGGTGCATCAGCTCCGCCAGCGCCGACGCCACGTCCTCCGCGCGCGCCTTCCCGACGAGCCTCCGGACGTGCTCGGTGGCCCCCCGACGGACGAACCGTCGCAGCGACGTGACCAGCAGCTGCTGACGGTCCTGGGGCATCCGCCGGACCCTACTAGAGCTTGCTCACCGAGTCGCAGTCGAGGGTGTCGAAGACCGGGTCCGTCCGCGTCTTGAGGTCGCCGTAGGGGTCGGCCGCACGGACCGTGGTGAGGTGCTGGCAGGCGTCGCCGACGAGGTCGAGCCGCGCCTCCACGATGCCCAGGCTGGCGAGCGCGTTGAGGTCCGACGGGTTGCACTCCACCGCCTGCTGGTAGCGCGCCAGGGCGTCCTTCAGCTTGCCCTCCGCCTCGTCCACCATCCCCAGCCCGTGGATGGCGGGGCAGAACGACGAGTACTGCCGCAGCACCTCGCGGTACCGCGCCCGCGCCTGGGGGTACTCGCCCTTGTTGAAGTGCGCCCACGCGAGGTTGTTCCGCGCCCGCCCGGGCTCCCGGTACTCGGGGTCGGACAGCGCCTCCTCGGTGATCGCGATCGCGTCGTCCCACCGCTCCATGGCGATGTACAGCGACCCGAGGTTGAGCTTCGCCTGCGAGTACGCCGGGTTCAGCTCGAGCGCCTCGCCGAACGCGTCGGCGGCGAGCTCGTGGTGCCCGCCGGAGTAGTACGCGAGCCCCAGCGCGTGCCACGCCTCGTGGTCCCAGCGGTTCTTCTTGACCGCCTTCTTGAGCTCGGTGACGGCCATCGAGTCGTTGCCCTCGCTCAGGTAGGCGACCCCCAGCTCGCGGGCCTGCTTGGACTCCTGCATCGCGCGGGGCGTGAGGCATCCGGACAGCAGCGCCAGCGACGTCATCAGCAGCAGCAGCTTGTTCATCGTCGACTCCGGTGGGGCTGAAGTTGCGCGGATCCTACCCCACGCGCGCCCTCCTCCGGCGGACGAGCCCGAGGACGGCGAGCACGACCGCCGCGCCCGTCGCCCTCGCGGGGCCGCCGCCGGCTCCCGTCATCGACCCGCAGGTGCAGTCCCCGGCGCGGCCCCGGAGCCCGCCGTCGTCGTCGTCGTCGCCGTCGCCGTCGCCGGTCACGTCGTCGTCGTCGCCGCCGCCCGAGTCGTCGTCGTCGGCAGTCGCGTCGTCGTCGTCGTCGCCGGCCGCGTCGTCGTCGTCGCCCACGCTGCCGTCGCAGTCGGGGGACGGGTCGTCGGGGCAGTCGTCCTCGCAGTTGAGCAGCCCGTCGCCGTCGTCGTCCTCCTCGTCCTCCGGGAGGAGCAGGTCGCAGTCGTTGTCGACGCCGTCGCACAGCTCGGGCGCGCCTTCGTACGTGTCCGGGTCCTGGTCGTTGCAGTCGGTCCCCCCGCAGCGCGCCGGCTCGTGGCCGTCACCGTCCTCGTCGATGCAGAGGACGTCCGTGAGGCTGACCTGGTTGGACAGGTTGTAGCCGGCGACGCAGCCGTCCAGCGACAGGAACGACAGGTTCGTGTTGGCCGCGCCGCCGACGTCGGGGTCGGTGACCGCGCCGAGCACCGGGTCGCCGTAGCCGCAGACCCAGATCCGGTCGTCCGCGCCGAGCATCACCCCGCTCAGCCCGCTGCCGCCGAGGTTCGTCTCGATCCCGGTGGTCGTGTCGTACTGGTAGAGCTGCCCCGACCAGCCCCAGCTCGACCCCGCCACGTAGTACAGCTGCGTGCCGTCGGGGGACCACGCCACGGAGTAGCCCTGCCGCGTGTGGACCGTCTCCCAGGACGTCGTCACCTGCCCCGTCTCCCGGTCGAAGCCGGCCCACGCGAGCCCCTGCCCGTCCTCGGTGGTGACGGCCACCCTGCTGCCGTCGCGCGGGAAGATGATCGTCCCCCGCGACGCCGTGAGGTTCGACCACGGCAGCGGTGACGTGACGGGGACCCCGGCGATCCCGTCGACGTTGACGGTGTAGGCGTCGAGCGTCGCCCCCGCCTCGTTCCAGACGACCAGCCAGAAGCCGCCCTGCTCGTCGTCCAGGCCGCTGACCGCCTCGCCGGTGTCCGCCAGCAGCGGGCTGTTGATCTCGGTCAGCGCCGGCGCCCCGCTGATGTCGAGGACGTTGACCTTCACGTTGTCGGTGTCGTTGCTGAAGATGTAGAGCTGCGTGTTCAGCGTCTCGGGGACGGGGGCGAGGAAGGACGTCATCGTCGCCGTCGCGACCCCGCCGAGGGTGCTGTTCCCGCCGGGGACGTACGTGCCGGTGGTCGCGTCCGCGACGGAGATCCCGTCCGTGTAGAAGAGCAGGTCGCCGGTGATCGGGTCCGACCACGTCGACGTCCCCTCGAACGCGTTGATGACGACCGGGCAGGTGACGGCCGGCGGCTCGGTCCGGAGATCGACGACCGCGTTGCCGGTGTGGAAGTGCGAGTCGTAGCCCTGGGCGAGCGCGACGGCGGGCAGGAGGGACGCCGCGAGGACGACGACGAAGGCGAAGCGCATCGCTGGATCCTACCGGGTCGGTGGGTGCATGCTCCGCGCCCATGCGCGCCCTGTCCGCCCTGATCGCCGTCGCCCTGCTGAGCTGCGCCGCGCCGTCCAAGCACCCCCCGAGGTCGTCTGCCGTGAA
>CAYFOA010000265.1:5557-10008 GCA_964344575.1 uncultured Rickettsiales bacterium
GCCCCCGCCGCCCCCGTCGCCGACCGCCGCGACCACGAGCTCGTCGCCCCCCACGGGCACGTCCGGAACGACCCCTACTACTGGATGAAGGACCGCGAATCGGCCGACGTCATCGCCTACCTGGACGCCGAGAACGCGTACACGAAGGCCGCGCTGGGCCACACCGCGGAGCTGCAGGAGGAGCTCTTCGCGGAGATCACCGGCCGCATCAAGCAGGACGACAGCAGCGTCCCCTACCTGCTCGACGGGGCGCACTACTACCGGCGCTACGTCGAGGGCGGCGAGTACCCGATCTACGCGCGCCGGGTCGGCTCGATGGAGGCGGACGAGCAGGTCCTCGTGGACGGCAACGCCCGCGCCGAGGGGCACCCCTACTTCGCCGCGCGGGAGCCCAAGGTGTCCAGCGACGACGCCACGATCGCGTGGGCCGAGGACCACGTCGGGCGGCGCATCTACACGATCTTCTTCAAGGACCTCGCGACGGGCGCGATCCGCGAGGACGAGCGGATCGAGGAGGTCACCGGGAACATGGCCTGGGCGACCGACGGCAAGACGCTCCTGTACGCCCGCCAGGACCCCGAGACCCTCCGCAGCCACCGCATCTTCAAGCACGTCCTGGGGACCGACCCGGCGGACGACGAGCTGGTGTTCGACGAGACCGACGAGACCTTCTCGGCCTACGTGTGGCGGACGCGGGACCAGCGGTTCCTGGTGATCGGCTCGTTCCAGACGGTCAGCAACGAGATGCGGTACGTCGACGCGGCGACGCCGAACGCCGAGTGGTCCGTGTTCGAGCCGCGGGCCCGCGACCACGAGTACACGATCGGCCACCGCGGGGAGCACTGGTACGTCCGCACGAACCTCGGCGGGGCGACCAACTTCAAGCTGATGCGGGCGCCGGAGACGGCCACGTCCCAGGCCGCCTGGGAGGAGGTGATCCCGCACCGCGACGACGTCTTCCTCGCCGACTTCGACGCGTTCGCGGACCACCTCGTGCTGACGGAGCGGGCCGAGGGGCTGCCCCGGCTCCGGGTCAAGCGCTGGGACGGCACCGACGACCACCTCGTCGAGTTCGACGACCCGACGTACCTCGTCACGGTGGGGACGAACCCGGCGGCGGACACGACCACGCTCCGATTCGACTACACCTCCCCGACGACGCCCTGGTCGGTGTTCGACTACACGATGGACGGGCGGGAGCGGACGCTCCGGAAGGAGCAGCCCGTGCTCGGCGGGTTCGACAAGACGGACTACGCGGCGGAGCGGCTCTGGGCGACGGCGCCGGACGGCACACAGGTCCCGATCTCGCTCGTCTACCGCAAGGACCTCGGCCCCCGCTCGGCGCGCCCGACGGTGCTGTACGGCTACGGCAGCTACGGCTACTCGATCGACGCGACCTTCCACTCGGCGCGGCTGTCGCTGCTCGACCGCGGCTTCGTCTGGGCCATCGCCCACATCCGCGGCGGCCAGGAGCTCGGCCGGCGCTGGTACGACGACGGCAAGCTGCAGCAGAAGAAGAACACCTTCACCGACTTCATCGCCTGCGGGGAGCACCTCGTGGCGGACGGGTGGGCGGACCCCGAGCGGCTGTACGCGATGGGCGGCAGCGCCGGCGGCCTGCTGGTCGGCGCGGTCATCAACATGGAGCCCGCGCTGTGGGACGGGGCCGTCGCGGCGGTGCCGTTCGTGGACGTGGTGACGACGATGCTGGACGACTCGATCCCGCTGACGACGGGCGAGTACGACGAGTGGGGCAACCCCAACGACGTCGCCGCCTACGACTACATGCTGAGCTACTCCCCCTACGACCAGGTCGCGGAGCAGGCGTACCCGGCGCTCCTCGTGACGTCGGGCCTGCACGACAGCCAGGTGCAGTACTGGGAGCCGACGAAGTGGGTGGCGAAGCTGCGCGCGGTCCGGACGAACGACGCCGCGCTGCTGCTCCACACGAACATGGACGCGGGGCACGGGGGCAAGTCGGGGCGGTTCGCGCGCTACCGGGAGACGGCCCTGGAGTACGCCTTCCTGCTCGACCAGGCGGGGCTCATCCCCCCGCCGCCGTCACCCTGATCTGCCGCTCGATCATGCCGTCGAAGTAGGCGGCGAACGCGTCCGGGTCGAGCTGCAGCTTGCCCGCGCGGCGGAGCGTGACGAGGCCGTGGGTCAGCGCCCACAGGTCCAGCGCGACGTGCTCCGGGTCGGCCGCCGGGAGGACCCCCGCGTCCATCGCCTCGGCGACGCGGTCGACGACGAAGCGGAACGCGGGGACCTGCATCCGGCGGGGCCGGTCGGGGTCGGGGCGCATCGGCCGCTCGAAGACGAGGGCGTAGGCGTGCGGGGAGGCGGTCGCGAACTGCAGGTACGCGTGGAACGTGCGGCGGAGGCGGTCGTCCGGGGTCTTCGCCTCCAGGGCGGGGGCGAGGGTGTCGCGGAGCTGCTCGAAGCCGCGCGCGAACAGCCGCTCCAGGAGCGCCTCCTTGTCGGCGAAGTGGCGGTAGACGGCCATCGGCGTGATGCCGACGCGGCGGGCCACCTCGCGGAGGGAGAAGCCGTCGACGCCGCCCTCGTTCAAGACGTCCCAGGCGTGCTCGACGATCCGGGTTTTCGTCTCCGCGCCGGTCATGTATACAGTGTATACCATGCCGCTCGAACCGTTCCTGCCTACCGTCGAGACCACCCGCCGCAGCCGCCAGGAGGTCCCCGACACCGTCGACGTCGCGCTGATCGGGGCCGGCCCCAGCTCGCTCACCGCGGCGGCCTACCTCGCGAAGGCGGGGATGAAGGTGGCGGTCTTCGACTCGCACTACGTGGCGGGCGGGTGCGCGACGCAGTTCTCGCGGGGGAAGCGGGGGCAGCGGTGGTTGTTCGACGTGGGGCTGCACTACATCGGGGACTGCGGGCCGGGCGGGATCTTCCCACGGCTGCTGGAGCCGGTGGGCGTGGACGTGGAGTACGTCCCGATGGACGAGGACGGGTTCGACACGCTGGTGTTCCCGGACCTCGAGTTCCGGATCCCGGTGGGGGTGGACCGGTACCGCGACCGGCTGGTGGAGCACTTCCCGTCGGAGGTCCGGGGGATCGACCGCTACGTCCGCTTCCTGCGGGAGATCGAGCGGCTCGGGGACAAGCTCGTGGCGACGCGGGGGAAGCAGACGTGGGGCTTCCTGTGGGAGGTCGCGACGCGGGGGCGGATGGTGGCGCGGTACCAGAACGCGACGCTCAAGGACGTCCTCGATGGGTGCACCTCGAACCGGCGGCTGCGGGCGGTGATGTCGGGGCAGCACGGGGACTACGGGCTGCCCCCGAGCAAGGTGTCGGCGGTGCTGCACGCGGGGCTCGCGATGCACTACTTCCGGGGGGCGTACTACCCGCGGGGCGGGGGTCAGATCCTGGCGGACGAGCTGGCGCGGTCGATCGAGGCGCACGGCGGCGGGGTGCACCTCCGCAAGGGGGTCGAGAAGGTGCTGGTCGACGGCGGCCGGGCGGCGGGGCTGCGGCTCGAGGGGGGGCACGAGGTCCGGGCGGGCGTGGTGGTGTCGGGGGCGGACCTGCGGGCGACGATGGTGGACCTGGTGGGTCCGGACCACCTGGCGGCGTCGGAGGTGCGGCGGCACGAGTCGTGGGAGTGGCCCGCGGCGCTGTACCTGGCGTGCCTGGGGGTGGACGACGACCTCGCGGCGCGGGGGATGCGGGCGACGAACTACTGGCAGTACGACCACGACGACTTCGAGGAGGTCTACGCGGCGTGCGACCGGCCCGGGGAGCCGGCGCCGCAGGGCTGCTACATCACGTCGGCGACGCTGAAGGACCCGGACACGCCGCACCACGCGCCCGACGGGAAGCACACGGTCGAGGTGATGTCGCTGGTGCCGGGGAGTCCGGAGGCGTGGGGGGTGACGCCGGACGAGCTGCGGGACGGGAGCTACAGCAAGAAGGCGGAGTACAAGCGGCGGAAGCAGGCGGTGGAGAACGACCTGCTGCGGCGGTTCGACGACCTGTTCCCGGGGGTGGGGCAGCGGATCGTGTTCCGGGAGTCGGCGACGCCGCTGAGCCACGTCCGCTACACGCGGGCGACGGGGGGGACGGGCTACGGGATCAGCGCGACCCCGGGCCAGTTCGGCCCGAACCGGCCGGGGCCGCGGGCGTCGGTGCCGGGGCTGTACCTGTGCGGCGCGTCGGCGCGGTCGGGCCACGGCCTGGCGGGGGCGCTGCAGGGCGGCATGGTCGCGGCGGGCGCGATCGGGCGGGACCTGGGGAGGCCGGTGCCGACGCCGTAGAACGAAAACGAGAACGAGAACCGAAGCGCTGGACGCGCGGGAGGTCGCGTGCCGCCGGAGGCGGCGCGTCCGCAGGATGGGCGCCAGGACGGCGCCCACAACGAGAAACGAGCGGGGCCGCTAGGAGCCTGGAGCGCGTAGACGAGTGCCAGTCCGCTGGTGACCTCGACGGCC
>CAYFOA010000266.1:0-9705 GCA_964344575.1 uncultured Rickettsiales bacterium
GTGATCGTCCCGAACGCCAGCGCCGTCAGCCCCAGCGCCGCCCCGAACGCCCCCGCCAGCACCGCCCCCATCAGCCCCAGCCGCAGCGGGCTCCGCTCCACCGCCGCGAACACCAGCAGCACCAGCAGCAGGCTGACCGGCGTCAGCTTGCTCACCCGCCCGATCGTCGCCGCCTGGTCCTCCGCGAACGTCGCCGCGATCCCCGTCCACGCCGCCTCCACCCCCGTCCCCGCCAGCGCGGCGTCCACCTCGTCCGCGATCACCGCGTAGGGGCTCGCCCCCGCGAGCACGTCCTGCACGTCCACCACCAGGGGGTCGCGGACCAGCTCCACCGACAGCAGCCGGGCCCCCTCCACCGTCGGCGGGGGGACGTCCACGCGCTCCACCTCGACGTGGCCCCGGAGTGCCCGCCCGGCGCGATCCGACGCGTCCCCCAGCGCCCCCTCCGGCCCCTCCAGGAGCAGCACCAGCCGCTTGCTCAGCCCCGTGGTCTCGCTCATCGCGACGTACCGCGCGATCAGCTCGTTGTCCGGCGGCACCACCGCCTTGAACGTCATGTCCAGCGGCGTCCACGTCAGCGGGCTCGCGAGCAGCGCGCAGAGGACCGCCGCGACGACCAGCGTGGTCCGGGGACGGCCGCCCGCGAGGGCTGCGACGCGGGCGATGGCCGGCGCGATCATCCCGTCATGATGGCCCAAGCGGACCGGCGGCAGGGTCGGATCGCCGGCGAGCCGGCGTCAGGTCACCCCTCCCAGCCCTCGCTCCGGAGCTCCGACTCCACGACCTCGAGGTTCCGCGCCACGCGCTCGGCGTACCGCGACTGGGGGAAGTCCCGCGCGAGCGAAGCCAACAGGTCCCGGACCTCGACCAGCGCCGCGATCCGCTCCTCCCGCGACGGCTTCTTCTTCGCCGCCACGAACAGCTTCGCCGCGACCTCCCGCTCCTCCTTGACGAGCACGTCCGCCGCCTCCCGCGCCTCCGCCCGGGCCGTCTGCTGGTGGATCGTCCCGTCCAGCCGGTCGTACAGCTCGATCGCGCTCCGGTAGTCCGCCGACGCCACCTTCGCCCGCGCGTCGGCGAGCAGCGTGTCCGCCGCCTCCGCCACCGGGTCGGGCTCGTCCGGCGCGTCCTTCGTCAGGCTCCGGTACCACGCCCGCAGCCGCCGCTCCTCCGTCCGGTCCCACGTCCCCTCGGGCAACGTCTTCACCCCGTCGAGGAGCTCCACCACCACGTCGTAGGGGCCCGGCCCCGCGAGCAGGTCCGCCGCCCGCAGCAGGTCCGCGTCCGCGCGCTCGATCGCCCGCTCCGTGACCTGCCCCCGCAGCGCCTCCGCCTGCCGGATCACCTCCTGCTCGGCGTCCCCGAAGAGCAGCCCGCTGAGCAGCCGGTCCGCCTCGGACAGGTCGCCCCGCTCCAGCGCGTCCCGCGCGTCCGCCAGCGCCGCCCCCTCGGGCCCCAGGATCAGCGCCCGCGCGTCGCTCAGCCCCGCCGCCGCCTGCTTCCACAGCGTCGCCTGCGCCGCCTCCGCCTCCAGCACGATCTCGAACTGCTCCTCCGCCAGCACCCCGTCCCCCGCCTCCAGCGCCCACGTCCCCAGGAGCAGCCGCAGCGACAGCGAGTCCAGCCCCACCTCCTGCATCGTCTGCAGGAACGCGTACCCCTCCGCCATCGCCCCCTCGATGTCCCCGTCGTCGTGGAGCCGCAGCGCCACCGCAAGGTCCGGCGCCGGCGGCAGCGCGGGGTCCTCGGACGTCGCCACCGGGTCCTCCTCGGGGCACGGGCAGTCCGGCTCGCGGACCGGCGGATCCACCCGCACGGGCGGGTCGGACGGGGCCGGGGTCGGCGGCTCCTGGCCCCCCGACGTGTCCGGCGGCACGCGCGGCGGGCAGCCCGCCAGGACCAGGGTCGTCAGCAGCAGCAGGGCAGGTCGGCTCATGGCGGCAACCATCACTTCGCGTCCTCTGCGGGGCGGAACGGGGCAAAGGCGCGTTCGTCGCGGCGGCGGTACACGACCGTGGTTCCCTCCGAGCCCCCCTCGGCCCCCGCGCCCTCGTCGTCCGACGGTAATCGGGACGTGCGTGTCCGGCCAGTCCACCGGCAGCGTCGACCCGACCACGAACGCCAGCTCCGCCAGGTCCGCGCGGTCCCCCACGTCGCTCGCCTCGGCCACCGCCTGGGCCGTCCCCATCCACACCGGGAGGCTCCCCGACGCGCCCTGGATCCGGACCCCGCCGCGCTTCATCTCCCGGTTGTCGTCGTAGCCGACGTACGTCGCGATCACCGACCCCTGCCCCCAGCTCAGCGTGTCCGCCCCCGACGCCAGCGCCGGCACCATCCCCACGAACGCCGAGTTCCGGTACGAGTTCGTCGTCCCCGTCTTGCCGAACAGGGGCATCCGCGCGTCCGCCCGGCGCAGCGCCGCGGCCCGGTCTGGATCCGCCGACGTCGGCCGGATCGCGCCCTCCGCGCGGCGCCCCGTGCCGTGCGACACGACCCGCCGCAGCATCCCCCCGAGGTCCGCCCCCACCGCCGCCTCCTGCACCGGCAGGTCCTCGCGCGTCGCCTGGTAGATCACCCGCCCGTCCGACAGCGCGATCTCCGCGATCAGCGCGACCTCCGGCAGCCGCGCCTCCCGCCGCTCGTCGTACGGCTCCGACCGGACCGCCGCCTTGCCGTCGATCGCCTTCGTCTCCAGCGTCGCGTCCACCGCCAGGGGATCGGGGAAGAACCGCCACGTCCGCCCCGTCAGCATCACCTCGTACAGCCCCGCCGCCTCCAGCAGCGTGACGTCGCTGCTCCCCAGCGGCATCGACAGCACCGGGTCGATCGGCGACCGTACCCCCGACCGGGCCGCCAGCGCGGTCAGGTAGCGGAGCCCCACCAGCGTCCGGAAGTCCCGGCACAGCGCCAGCATCTCGAAGCTGTACAGCGACGGCGACGGCCCCAGCGCCGCCCGCGCCTCCGCGATCCCCGCCCGCAGCTCGGACACCAGCGCCGGCGTCAGCTGACCCTCGAGGAGGACGCGGTCCGAGCTCAGCAGCTGGACGACATCGAAGCCGCGCGGCCCCTCCGGAGCGCCCTCCTCGGACGGCTCCCCGGCCGCCTCCTCGGCCGCCTCCACCGCCGCGCTGTCGTCATCGTCGCCGGGCGCGTCCGCGGGCGCGTCCGCGGGCGCGTCCCCCTCGCCGAAGAACGGATCGAGCAGCTCGTCACCCCCGCCCGCCGCGAGCTCCCCGAACCGCTCCGCCGTCAGCGGCTCGTACCCCTCCGGCACGAGGTCGCCGAAGCTCAGCCGCGCCCGCGGACCGTCCACCTGCTCGACCGCCAGCCCGGCCAGATCGAACCCGTCGATCGGCCGCCCCTCCGCCACCCGCTCCAGCAGCGTCGACCGGAGCTCCCCGAACCGCGCCGCCAGCGCCTCCTGCCGCAGCAGGCTCCGGCTCAAGGCCGTCACCCGGGCCGCCTTCTCGCGCTCGTTCAGCGACCCGTCGTCCCGGACCTCGTCCAGCTCCTCGTCGAACCCGAGCCCGTAGTGCAGCGCCGCCAGCGCCTCGGCGAGGTCGTCCCGCCCGTCGAACTGGAGGTCCACCGCGACGTCCGCCCGGACCTGCTCGAACAGCCCCTCCTTCAGCTTCGCCTCGGTCGGGATCACCCCCGCCCCCTGCACCGTCTCCGTCCAGTCCCCCTCCCCCGGCGCCAGCCCCACCGACGCCGCCACCTGCCGGAACTGCTCGGGGTTCAGCCGGTCCGTCAGGTGGTACAGCAGCCACACCGACGCGAGGTTCTCCGACTTGGCCGCCGCCCACGCCATCGACACCGTGTCGGGGGCCCCCCGATGGTCGGGCCGGGGGTAGTAGAAGGTCGTCTGGTAGGGGAACGCGGCGCGGCGGTTGTCGAGCTCGTCCGTCGACGACCAGCGGAGCTGCAGGGCCGCCTCGAAGAGCAGCAGCTTCCACGTCGAGCCGAGCTGCCGGCGGGCCATCGTGGCGCGGTTGAAGTCCGTGTTCGCGGACCCCCCGACCATCCCCCGGATCGCGCCCCCCTCCAGCACCAGCACGCCCCCCTGGAGCTCCGGCGCGAGCTCCCAGTCGAGCACGGGCACGCCGTCCTCGCCGACCCGGCGGATCGAGACGGTCAGCGTCCGCCCCACGAACGGCTCCAGCTCGCCGACCAGGGCCTGGACCTCCTTGCGGCCCGCCTGCGCCCAGGTGTTGCGATCCGCCGCGCGCTTCCGGATGCGGGCGAGGCGCGTGTTGGCGTCGGCGTCGAGCACGCCCTCGATCCCGCCGAGGTCGACCGTCGCCGTCCGCGCCTCGGCGTCCACCGCCTTCAGCACGCCGCGGTGGAAGAGCCGCGCCCGCACCCGGTCCGGATCGAGCGGACGGATCGACGCCTCCTCCCCTAAGAGGTCCTCCAGGTCCGGCGCCTCCAGCACCCCGCCGACGTCGGTGAGGTGGTGCCGCAGCGCGTACCCGGCCCCCTCCTGGACGGTCCGGTCGAGGGTGGTGGTGATCCGCAGCCCCGACGTCCCCAGGTCGGCGACGCCGTGGGACGCGAGCAGCTCCTGGAACGACGGTCGCGTCAGCTCCCGCTCGACCTCGTCGAGGACGACCGACCGGGCGAACCGGAAGTGGCCACGGCTGAAGGGGACGTCGGCGGCGATCGCGGCCTCGTGCGCGGCCGCGTCGACGAACCCCTCGTCCAGCATGCGGTCGAGGACGTAGTCCTTCCGCTCCTTCGCCGCGAGCAGCGCCCGCTGCTGCCGGTCCTCGCCGGGGACCCACGGGTTGTAGCGGTTGGGCGACTTGACGACGCCGGCGAGGAACGCGCACTCGACCAGCGTCAGCTCGCTCAGCGCGTCCTTGTCGAAGAAGAACTTCGCCGCGATGCCGAGGCCGCGCCCGTTGCCGTTGACGTAGAACTGGTTGGAGTAGAACTCGAGGATGTCCTCCTTCGAGTACAGGCGCTCCAGGCGGAGGCCGTTGGCGAGCTCGCGCAGCTTCTCCCGGTAGGTGCGGCCGCGGCGCTCGAAGAGGTTCTTCGCGGTCTGCTGCGTCAGGGTCGAGCCGCCCGCCACGACGCGCCCCGCCCGCAGGTTCTGGAGGAACGCCCGCGCGATGCCCTGGATCGAGAACCCCGGGTGCGTCCAGTAGGTCTGATCCTCGGCCGCGACGAGGGCGTCGACGAAGTCCTGCGGGATCTCGTCGAAGGGGACGTAGCGGCGGTGCTCGTCGGCGAAGAAGACGCCCAGCTTGGTGGCGCCGTCGCGGTAGTAGACGGGCGACTCCTGGGAAATGAGCGACAGGATGTGCTCGCGCTCGAGGTGGTCGCCGGGGTGCTCGACGACGTACCACCAGTAGGCCGACGCCGCGGCGATCGCGCCGAGGAGGGCGAGGACCAGCCCGACCTTGAGGAGGCGGACGAGGAGCCGGCGGAACAAGCCGCGCCGCTTCGGGGGGCGCTGGTCGCGGGTGTCCTCGTCGCCGAACCCCTCCCGGCTGGGGGCCGCCTCCATGATGCGGGTGGGGCCGTCGCCGCTCATCGGGACGCGGCGGCCTCGGTCAGGAGCGCCTCCCACCGGTCCACGGCGGCCCCCTCGGCGGCGGGCTCGGCGGCGGCGCGGGCGGCGGCGCGGCGGTCCTGGAGGCCGTCGGGGCGGAGCTGGTCGGCGATGGCGGCGGCGAACCCGGCGGCGTCCTCGGGATCCTGGACGACGGCCAGGGCGGTGCGATCCTCGACCGCCTCGACCGCCCCGTTGACCCCCGACGTCACCACCGGCGTGCCCGACGCGAGCGCCTCCAGGGTCACGTTGGCGAAGGGGTCGTGGCGGGTCGGGAGCACGAGCAGGTCGACCGCCGGGTAGACCCGCTCGATGGACTCCTGGGGAGGGGCGAACGTCACCTGCCCGCGCAGCCCCAGCTCGGCGGCGAGCGCGGCGTACCGATCGCGTTGCCGGTCCGGCGGCCCCACCACCAGCAGGCGCAGATCGTCCGCCTGACCCTGTTCGTTCAGGATCTCGAGGGAGCGCAGCAGCGTGTCCAGCCCCTTCCTCGTGGCGTCGCTTCCCACGAACAGCAACACCAGCTCCTCCGGTCTCAGTCCCAGGCGCCGGCGTTCCTCCTCGAAGAACAGCTTCCGGTTGCGGGGGTGGAACCGGTCGAGGTCCACCCCGTTGGGGACGACGAGGACGTCGCGCGCCAGCTCGCCGTAGGCGGCGGCGAGGTCGCGCCGCGCCGCCTCGGAGGGGACGACGAAGCGCCCCCCCGCCTTCAACGCGCGCCGCTCGTGCCACAGGACGAACCGGTGGGCGAGGCTGGCCTGCAGGGCGAACCGCCGGCCGCCGGTGCCGGCGCGGGCGAGGAGCTGATCGAACCAGGTGCGGTGGCAGCCGCCCCCGGCGCGGTAGAGGTCGAGCGGGCCGGTGCGGCCGAGGTGGACGACGACGTCGTAGCGGGCGCGGCGGACCTGGAGCGTGGCGGCGAGCCACAGGAGGACGTGCTTGAGCGCGCCCCGGGCGCCCGCCCGGAGCCTCCGGAAGGTGGCCACGCGCGTGCGCGCGAAGCGGGGGTCGACGGACGCGGCGAAGACCTCGACGTCGTGGCCGCGGGCGGAGAGACGCCGGGCGAGGGACTCGGTGAACCGCTCGGTCCCGCCGTCGACGCCGAACCGGCGGTGCACGAGCGCAATCCTCAGGGTCATGCCGACGGAGCCTCCGGGTCGCGCGCGAGGCGGTACTTGCGGGCGGTCCCCCGGGCCCCCGTCCAGGCGACGGTCCAGCCCCGACGTCCGTCGATCCAGCACCGCCCCGCGACCACCTTGCGGACGAGGTGGGCGCCGCCGTGGAGCCACGGCGTCAGCGGGCCGGGGGCGACGCCGGCGTCGCGGAGGGAGGCGGCGCCGCGGGCGGCGTGGGCCCAGGTGGCGGCGACGTAGGCCTCCGTGGTCCGCTCGGGGTCGTGGTGGAGGTGGCCGTCGAGCTCTCCCACGCGGCCCGGGCAGCAGACGACGTCGTGGGGATCGGCGCCGGTCCACCAGGCCTTGCGGCGGTCGAAGAGGCGGATCCGGAGGTCGGGGTACCAGCCGGTGGCGCGGAGGGGCACGCCGTCGAGGTAGTTGAGCCGGCGGACACGCCATGCGTCGTGGACGACGTCCTGCTCGGCGGCGAGCCGGGCGGCCATCCCGAGCTCGGCGTCGGCGCGCTCGTCGGCGTCCAGGGCGAGGATGAGATCGTGGGACGCCATCGCCGTGGCGGCGGCCTTCGACGAGACGAACCCGTCCCACCGGCGGTGCTCGACGCGGGCCCCGAGCGAAGCCGCCAGCGCCGCCGTCCCGTCGTCGGATCCGCCGTCGACGACGAGCACCTCGTCGGCCCAGGGCAACACCGATCGGACCGCATCGCCGAGGCGACGTTCTTCGTTCGTCGCGACGATTACGGCAGAGATGGCGGGCATGGGAGGAGGGTGGAGGCGACGACCGGACTCGAACCGGTGAATGACGGATTTGCAATCCGTTGCCTTACCGCTTGGCTACGTCGCCCCGGTGGGAGCGGGCTTGTAGGGCGAGGCTTCTTCAGGTCAAGACGCCGGACCGCCCTTGCAGAGGCCCACCGGGTCCTTACACTCATCCGTCAGCAGCAGACGTAGGAGCGGCAGCAGGTGCACGAAGACAGCGAACTCGTCGAACGGCTCCTCAACAGCCGCCTGCTCCAGACGGAGTGGGTGCTGTACTTCCTCTTGATCGTCTTCGCGCTGAGCCTCGTCGTGCTGGCGTGGAAGGTGGTCTTCTTCGTCGTCAACACGACGCGCGCGCGGGACCTCCGGGACGCCGTCGCGAAGCTCGTCGGGGGCGGCGACGTGGGCGAGTTCCGGAACTCCGTGGGGTCGCTCGAGGGGGTCGAGGCGTCCGTCCTCCAGCACGCGCTCCGGTACGTCGACAACGGCCCCGACGTCGTCGAGCAGCAGATGGGCGTCGCCCTCGGCAAGGGGAAGCAGCGGATGGAGGTGGGGCTGACGTTCCTCGGCACCGTCGGCGCCAACGCCCCCTTCGTCGGGCTGTACGGCACCGTCGGCGGCATCGTGAAGGCCTTCCGCGACCTCGCCGAGTCCGCCGAGGGGGCCGGCATCAGCGCCGTCATCGCGGGCATCGCCGAGGCCCTCGTCGCCACCGCCGTCGGGCTCCTCGTCGCCATCCCCGCCGTGGTCGCCTTCAACTACCTCCAGCGCCAGGTCAAGAAGGCCGTCGGGAGCAGCAACGCGCTCAACCAGCAGGTGCTCTTCCGGCTCCGCGCCGAAGAGGCCGAGTAGGACGCCCCGCCGTGGCCGCGCAGTTCGACCAGGACGAGGAGATCATCGCGGGGATCAACATCACCCCGATGGTCGACATCATGCTGGTGCTGCTGATCATCTTCATGCTCACGGCGTCCGTCATCGAGGACAAGTCGATCAAGGTCGAGCTCCCCGAGGCGCAGACCGCGACGAAGACCGACGAGTCGCCGCTCGGCGTCACCATCGACAAGGACGGCAACTGGTTCCTCAACGGCGAGCCGACCGACGAGGCGTCGCTCCGGGGGGCCATCCGCGGCGAGCAGGAGGCCGGCAAGGAGGTCCAGGTCATCGTCGAGGCGGACCTCTCCGTGACGTACGGGACCGTCGTCACGGTCATCGACATCGCCAAGCAGGAGGGCGTCGCCAACTACGCCCTGAACACCGACCCCGCGTCGGCCCGGCTCTTCGAGGAGGACCCCGACGCGACCCCGCCCGAGGAGGAGGCGTCGGGTGGATAGCGGGCGCCACTTCCGGGTGATCGACGGCGGGGCCGCGCGCAAGGTCCCCGGCGGCGACACCACCGGCGGCGGGCGCCGCTTCGTCCCCGTCGAGCTCCCCCCCGAGGAGCCGTTCTTCGACCGGACCATGCTCGGGGGGCTGCTGCTGGCGCTCGTGGTCGGGATCCCGCTCGGGATCGTCGCCCTCGCCGAGGCGGTCCTGGACGACGAGGAGGACGGGCTGGCGGTCGTGGAGGTCGAGCTCGTCGAGACCCCCGAGCCGACCCCCGAGCCGACACCCGAGCCCGAGCCGGAGCCCGAGGAGCCCGAGGTCGTCGAGATGGACAAGCCCATCGCGCTGCCGAAGGACGTCCCCGCCGACGAGCCCCCCGAGGACGTCAAGCCGACGTTCGGCGTCGTCATGGAGAACACCGTCGAGGCGAACTCCACCGGGGCGTCGGTGAGGGTCGGCAACAACCTCATGCAGCAGCCGGACGAGTTCGTCCCCCCCGAGGACGTCAAGCCGCTCCGGGAGGTCAGCTTCGCCAAGCTCGAGGAGCCCCCCGTGCTGGTCCGCGACTTCCGCGCCGAGTACCCTCCAGGGCCGAAGGCCGACGGCGTCGAAGGGACCGTGCTGATGAAGCTGACGATCGACGACAGCGGCGACGTCACCGAGGTGCGCGTGGTCCGCGGCGTCCACCCCGAGCTCGACGCGGCGGCCAAGGCGGCGGCGTTCCGGTTCTCGTTCAAGCCCGGCAAGTCCGGCGGCAAGGCCGTCATCACCAAGGGGTACGTGTACCGCTACACGTGGATCATCACGGAGTGAGGGGGCTCGCGCTCGCGCTGGCGATCCTGGTCGCCGTCCCCGCCCTCGCGCAGGAAGAACCCGAGAACGAGAACGAGAACGAGAACGAGAACGAGAACGAGAACGAGAGCGAGAACGA
>CAYFOA010000267.1:0-9692 GCA_964344575.1 uncultured Rickettsiales bacterium
GAACCGGAGCGCGGGACGCGCGGGAGGTCGCGTGACGCCGAAGGCGGCGCGTCCGCAGGATGGGCGCCAGGACGGCGCCCACAACGAGAACAGGGGTCGGCTGTCTTCGGGGCAGCGCCTCTCGGTCCTCGCCCTCGTCATCGCCGGCGGCCACGTCGCCTTCGTCACGCTGATGGTCCCCCCGCTCGACGAACGCTTCCTCCTCACCGCCGCCCCGGCGCTCATGCTCGCCGGCGTCCTCGGCTGGACCCGTTCCCCCCACCGGGCCGCGGCGGGGGCAGCGGCGATCGTCGGGTTCCTCGCCGTCGCCGTCGACTTCCACACCGGCGACGCCTCCGCGCTCGACCCGCAGACCACGATCATGATGGACGAGCCGTCCGCCGGCTTCGGCCTGCGCGGCTCCTGGGAGCGCCGCGGCTGGGGCCCGGCCGGCCGCTCCCGTCCGTCGCCGCACCCCCTCCGCGAGGACGTCTGGGCGGCCGTCGGCGCCGTCCACGCCAAGCGCGTCGGAGTCATCGGCGCGCCGCTGTTCGACCCGTTCGGCGACCGCTGGTGGTGGCGCTACCGGGCGCGGCTCGGCGAGGTCGACGGCACCTGGAAGCGGCAGGGGGAGCTGAAGGTCGTCCACCTCTGCAAGGGCGGCGATCCGCCGGACGTCGACGTGATCATCGCGTCCGACGCCCGCGTCCAACCGATCGACCGGCCCTGGTGCCCGGCGGCCGGCGACTGGGCCCCCGGCCGCCGCATCGCGGCCCCCCCGCCGACCGTCGGCGCCGTCGTCTGGTACCCCCGCGGCGTGAAGCCTGGGCGACCGACCGCGGACTGAGGTACGGTCGCCGCCCGTGATCGACGCCCCCACCACCACCGCGACCGCCTACTTCGACGTCGACGGCACCCTCGTGGGGACCAACCTCCTCCACCCCACGTTCCGCTACCTCACCACCCAGGCGTCCCCCTTCGAGGGCGCCCGCCGCCTCGGCAAGGCGCTGCTCCAGGCCCCCCGCCTCGCCGCCGCCGAGCTGCGCGATCGGCGCGAGTTCAACGAGCTCCTCTTCGCCCACTACGCGGGCATGTCCGAGGACCGCATGGTCGTCCTCGCCGACGAGATCTTCGAGGACGTCATCAAGCCCCGCATCTTCGCCGGCACCGCCGACCTCGTCGCCGCCTGCAAGCGGGCCGCCATGCGCGTCGTCCTCGTCACCGGCGCCCTCGACGTCACCGTCGCCCCGCTCGTCGCCCACCTCGACGCCGACCACGCCGTCTGCAACCGCCTTGAGTACAAGGACGGCTACGCCACCGGCAAGCTCCTCCGCCCCGTCGTCGCCGGCCCCGGCAAGGCCCGCCTCGTCGCCGACGACGCCCGCGAGGCGGGCCACGACCTCGCCCGCTGCCACGCCTACTCCGACAGCTTCAGCGACGTCCCCATGCTGTCGGTCGTCGGCCACCCCTTCTGCATCAACCCCGACGGCCGCCTCGCCCGCATGGCCAAGGCCTACGACTGGCCCATCATCGAGCTCGACCGCGTCTCCCCCGGCGAGACCGCGACCCCCGCCCGCTGATCGCCGCAGGGCGCTGCTGTACACTCCCGCCTCCGCAGCCCGCTGGAGTGACCCCGTGAACCGATTCGTCCTGCTCGCCCTGTCCGCGCTCACCCTCGCCCTGGTCGCCTGCTCCGGCGACGACACGACGTCGACGACCGCCCCGGAGCCGGAGCCCGCCCCCGAGCCCGAGCCGGCCCCCGAGCCGGAGCCCGAGCCCGCCGCCGCCGCCGACCCCGCCGCCGACGGCAGCACCGCCGAAGGCGAGGACGGCGAGGCCGCCGCCGACCCGCGCCTCGACCCCGGCGCCGCCACCGAGACGGCCCCCGACAGCTACACCGTCAAGTTCGAGACGACGAAGGGAGACATGCTCATCGACGTCACCCGCGCCTGGGCCCCCAAGGGCGCCGACCGCTTCTACAACCTCGTCCAGATCGGCTACTACGACGACGTCGCCTTCTTCCGCGTCATCGACGGCTTCATGGCCCAGCTCGGCATCCACGGCGACCCCGCCATCGCCAAGGTCTGGAAGGAAGCCCAGATCGCCGACGACCCCGTCAAGGAGTCCAACACCGCGGGCATGGTCACCTTCGCGACCGCCGGGCCGAACACGCGCACCACCCAGATCTTCCTCAACTTCGGCGACAACTCGAACCTCGACGGCATGGGCTTCGCCCCCTTCGGCAAGCTCCAGTCCATGGACGTCCTGAACCAGATCAACCACGAGTACGGCGAGGGCGCCCCCCGCGGCCGCGGCCCCCACCAGGGCCGCATGCAGGTCCACGGCAACGCCTACCTCAAGAAGGACTTCCCCAACCTCGACTACATCGTCAAGGCGACGATCGTCGAGTAGGCCCCGACCCGTGGGCGACTGGGCCGAAGCCCGCCCCGGCGGCCAGTTCGGGACCGCCTTCCGGGCCTGGATCTGGCCCCTCGTCCTCATCGTCGCGTGCCCGATCCTCGCGATCGGCTTCTGGCTCGTCGCCGTCCACCACGACGGCTCCGTCCTCGCGTACGCCGAGTCCGGCGAGTGGCTGGCCCACCTCCCCCGCCCGGGCTGGACCGCCGTCGTCATCCTCACCGCCTGGTCCGCCTTCCAGTACGTCCTCCTCCGCCTCGTCCCCGGCAAGGACCACCTCGGCCCCCCCACCCCCGCCGGCGAACGCCCCCGCTACAAGCTCAACGGCGTCGCCTGCTACGTCCTCAGCCTCGCCGCCGTCGCCGCCTTCGGGGCCCGCTTCCCGACCCTCGTCTACGACCACTACGGCGAGCTCCTCATCACCAGCTCGCTGCTGTCGCTGGCCGGCTGCGCGCTGCTCGTGTGGAAGGGGACGAAGTTCCCCACCACCGCCGACGCGTCCCGCTCCGACAACCTGATCTGGGACTTCTGGAACGGCGTCGAGCTCCACCCGCGCCTGCTCGGCGTCGAGCTCAAGCAGTGGGTCAACTGCCGCATCTCCATGGGCGGCTGGGCGGCGCTCCTCGTCCTCTGCGCCACCGCCCAGTACGGCCGCCACGGCACGGTCGACCCCGCCATGGCGACCTGCGTCGGCCTCCACCTCGTCTACCTGTTCAAGTTCTTCTGGTGGGAGGACGGCTACTTCGGGTCCCTCGACATCACCCACGACCGCTTCGGCTTCTACCTGTTCTGGGGGCTGATGGTCTGGGTGCCGTCGCTGTACTGCCTCGTCGGGCTCTACCTCGTCGACCACGTCACCGGCATGTCGTGGACCACCGCCGGCGCCATCGCCGCGTTCGGCGTCGCGTCGATCGCGGCCAACTACGACGCCGACAAGCAGCGCATGCGCGTCCGGGCGACGAACGGCGAGACCACCGTGTGGGGCCGCCAACCGACCGTCATCGAGGCGACCTACACCACCGCCGACGGCGAGCAGCGGACCAACCTCCTCCTCGCGTCCGGCTGGTGGGGGACGGCCCGCCACCTCCACTACGTCTTCGAGCTGGCGCTGGCGACCGCCTGGACCCTCCCCGCCGGCTTCACCCACCTGCTGCCGTGGTCGTACGTGATCTGCCTCGCGATCCTCCTGACCGACCGCGCCCGCCGCGACGAGCGCCGATGCGCCGCCAAGTACGGCGCCTCGTGGGACGCCTACTGCGAACAGGTCCGCTGGCGCATGATCCCCGGCCTCTACTGAATTCGGTCCCTGCGACCTCAAGGCGGCCCCCGCCCCGCCGATGACGGGGTCATGCACGTACGCGCGCGGCAGCTGATCGGGGGGACCGCGGCGCTCTGCGTCGCCGGCTGCGGCAGCGCCGACGTCCCCGTCCTCGGGACCTCGGGACACGCTTCCGTGGACAACGCCGTGGTCTGGTCCGACTCCGAGGAGGCGCGCGCCCTGGACTGGGCCGACTGGGACCTCGACGGCGACCTCGACCTGCTCGTGGGCGGCCAGTTCCGCCTCTCCGTCTACGCCAACGTCGACGGCGAGCTCGCCCTGGCGTGGGAGACGGACGAGTACCACACGATCACCGACGTCGCGTGGGGTGTGTACTTCGACGGCGACCCCTACCCCGACGTCGCCGTCGCCCGGAACCAGGACCCCGTCGTCGTCCTCGAGAACACCGGCGCCGGCAGCCTCGAGCCGCGGCTCCTCGTGCCCGGCCCCGAGGACGCGAACGAGACCACCGCGGTCGCCTGGGGGGACGCCGACGGGGACCGCGACCTCGACCTCGCCGTCGCTTACGCCGGCTCCTTCGCCCGCCTCTTCCTCAACGACGGCGACGGCGAGATCAGCTCCCCCGCGGAGTGGCAGAGCGACGACAACGGCGTCATCGAGGACCTCGTCTGGGCCGACGTCGACGGCGACGGCCGCCCCGACCTCACCGTCGTCGGCGCCACCTGGTGGCCGACCACCCTCTACCTCAACTCCGGCGCCGGCCTGGGCGACGGCCTCGAGCTGATCTCGGACGGCTTCTCCACCACCGACGTCTCCTGGGGCGACTTCGACGGCGACGGCGACCTCGACCTCGCCGCCGCCCACCGCGGCGGGGGAGACGGGCCGCCCGCCCCCGTCCACGTCTACCGGTTCGAGGACGGGGGCCCCGTCGAGCTGTGCTGGGAGTCGGAGGAGCTCGAGCACTCCGAGGGCATCGCGTGGGGCGACAAGGACGGCGACGGTGACCTCGACCTCGCCGTCGCGAACGTGGACGGCGACCCCGACCGGATCTACGAGACGGTCCCCGACCCGACCGAGCCGTGCGGGTTCCGCTTCGACGACGAGGGGCCGATCCCGCACGACGCCGAGTCCTACGACGTCGCCTGGGCGGACGTCGACGGCGACGGCGAGCTGGAGGTCGCGTTCGCCCGCGAGGGGAGCCCGTCCGACGCGGATCTCGGCCCGATCGTGTTCGGCGGCGACGGCCCCTCCCTCGTCCCCCAGCCCTGGCTGGACGACCCCGACAGCGTCGACCGCGACCTCGACTGGGGGGACTTCGACGGAGACCGGGACTTCGACCTCGCCCTCGCCGGCGAAGACGGCGCCCGCGTCATCCGCCTCCTCGACGACGACACCTTCCACCCCGTCCCCGTCTGGGAGGACGGCCGGGGCGAGCCCACCAACGCCGTCGCCTGGGGCGACGTGGACGACGACGGGGACCTCGATCTCGCCGTCGGCTACAGCGAGGGGAACGCCGCCTCGATCCGCCTGTTCCTCAACGAGGACGGCCAGCTCGGCGCGACCGATGCCTGGGCCTACGCCGACGACGGTCGCTGCGAGGCGCTGGCGTGGGGCGACTTCGACGACGACCACGACCTCGACCTCGCCGCGGCCTTCAGCGGCGAACCCCTCCGCGTGTTCGAGAACGTCGACGGCGAGCTCGTCGTGGTGTTCACGTCCGAGGCCACGGCGTCGTACGGCGCCGTGGCCTGGGCCGACATCGACGGGGACCAGGACCTCGACCTGGCCGCCGACGGGCCCGACGGCCGCCCGGTCGTGTACCGGAGCGTCGACGGCGCCCTGGAAGCGGATCCCTGGTCGCCGGCGACCTCCACCGGGTCCGTCCGCTCGCTCGCCTGGGGCGACCGCGACGGGGACGGCGACCTCGACCTCGCCGTCGCCGGGTCCCAGGACTTCGGCTTCGCCGTCTACGACAACGTCGCCGGCACCCTTCTCCCCACCCCGTCCCTGCAACTCCAGGGGGGCGAGGCCCAGCCCCGCGCGGTCGCGTGGGGCGACTGGGACGGCGACGGGCTCCCCGAGCTGGCGACGGGGACGTCGGGCGACACGACCCACCCCGTCGTCGTGCTCGACGACGTCGGCGGCAGCCTCCTCCCGGTGTGGACCGCGGGCGCCGACGAGGCCACGCGCGACCTCGCGTGGGCCGACTTCGACGGCGACGGCGACCTCGACCTCGCGGGAGCGGCCGCGTCGACCCCGAGCCGCCTGTACGTCAACCACCGGCGCGACCCCGACGGGCTCGCCGCGGGCGCGCCGCAGGTCCGGTGGGCGGTCAACGAGTGGGGCTGGCCCGCCACCCCGTCCGGGCACGGCGAGTCGGTCCCCCGCGGCGTCTACGCGGTGTGGGCCCTCGACGTCGTCGTGACCGACCGTGAGTCCGACGCCGTCGACCTCCGGTTCCAGTTCGGGAGCGGGAACCGCGGCTGGATCGACGACGAGCGCTGGCACTACCCCGGGGTCGAGGCGTCGCCGGAGGGCGAACAACACCTGTTCCACCTCGAGGGGTTCGAGGACCATGACCCCGTCGACCAGGAGCGCTGGGCGGTCCGCGCGATCGTGACGCCGGCGGAGACATCCACCATCGGGCGCCCGGTCCAGCGCGCGGGCTACGGGATCACGACGCCGGCCTGGCGCATCACCCGGCGGGAGTGCTGGCCCTGGGACGACGACGGCGACGGCGACCCCTGCAGCCTCGACGGCGAGCGCGACTGCGACGACCAGGACCCCACCGTCTACCGGGGCGCCCCCGAGATCTGCGACGGGATCGACAACGACTGCGACCCCGAGACGCCCATCGACGAAGGCGCCGACTTCGACGGCGACGGGTTCTCGTGCGCGGACGACTGCGACGACTCCGACGCCGCGGTGGGACCCCACGCGGTCGAGATCTGCGACGCGCCCGGCGACGAGGATTGCAGCGGCGCCGCCGACGCCGACGACCCCGAGTGCTGGAGCGCCGGCGGCTGCGCGGGGTGCGCGACCGTCACGCCGCGGTCGGGGGCCCCCGCCGCCGGCCCATCCGGTGGCGAAGGCCTCCCGACCCCCTTTGCGGCGCTGCTCCTGGCGGCGTGCGGCGTCAGCCGGCGACGGCGCCGGCGATCGACCGACCGCGGCGACGGCGCCTGAGCGCGCCCGCCAAGACGAAGAACGCGGCCCCCAGCAGCCCGGCGGAGCCGTCCCCCCCGGCGCTGTCGCACGCGCACCCGCCGGTGCAGTGCTCGGGCCGCTCGTAGTTCGCGTCGGGCTGCCCCTGGGGCCGCCACCAGTGGAGGGTGGCCTTGTCGGAGAGGTCGCCGAGGGAGGCCTTGAGCGTCGACCGCCGTTCCCCGCTCCCCTGGTGCGGCGGGAGGCAGCCGTCGTAGAGCCAGACGTAGTCCTCGCCCGACATCGGGAAGTAGGAGACGGGCCCCGGCTGCGTGCCGGGGACGAGCTGGATCGTCGTCCCCCCCACGGACCAGTCCACGGCGGCACCGAGGATCTCGTTGCCGTCGGCGTCCAGGGCGAGCGCCCGCGCCCCCAGCGGCGTGCCCGGGAGCCCGAGCGTGTCCTCGGCCTCCTCGCCCCCCTCCTCGACCTCGGCGGGGGGCGAGTAGGCGGGGATCACCTGGAGGGAGACGATGTCCGACGCGGGGACGCCGACGATCTCGCCCGTCGTCCACGTGTCGTCCCCGATCGTCAGGGACAGCCGCGCCGAGGCGCCCTCCTCGAGGACGAAGCGGGCGTGCGGCGAGAAGGGCCGGTTCTCCGGGTCGGGGACGTCGGGATCGGTGTAGCCGACCTCCTCGGGGGGCGCGCCGTCGACGGCCTCGAGGGCGAACCCGGCGTCGTCGGAGTTGAACGTGACGGCGGTGGGGGAGTCGGGGTGGAGGAGGGCGGCGTACAGCAGCACCGGCTCGCCCGCGACCACGCGCAGGGGCGCCTCGAAGGGGGCCGGCCAGTCCTCGGGCCACGGGACCTCGGCCCCCGGGGCAGCCGCGCGCGAGGCGCCGAGCTCGGCGACGCGGAGGATCTCCAGCGTCAGGTCGGCGGGCGTCACGGCGGTCACGGAGGCGGCGTCGGGGAGCATCTCGATGGACTCGTCGGCGGGGAGGCAGTCCTTCGACTCGATCGGCTCGATGGCGACGCTGGAGACGCCCTCGTCGAAGGTGTGGAGGTCGCCGTCCACGGTCACCGGCCCCGTCCACGTCACGGTGTAGCAGCCGGGCCACTCGTTGCCCGTGAGGCCGGACCCGGACGCGGGCTGGAGGCGCATGGGGACGGTCGTCCCCGCGAGCACGGGGCCGGCGTTGCGGAAGCCCTGCCAGGGGTCGGCGTAGATGCCGGGGAGCTCGACGGCGGCGCTGTCGTCGTCGTCTCCGGCGGCGCTGTCGTCGTCGTCGGCCTCGGCGGCGACGGCGTCGGAGCGGTACTCGAAGACTCCGCCGTCGGTCTGGAAGTACACGGCGGGGCAGCCGGTCAGCGAGGACGCGGCGAAGCCCCCCGCGAGGAGCAGAAGGAGGTTCCGGGTCATGCGCCGCGATGCTCGCACGTCCCGGGCCCGGGGCACGGGGCGATCGGGGCCGGGCGGGCACGGCGCGGCCCGGGGTCCGGCTTTCGCGGGGGGCGCGGCCCGCAGTAGCCTCGGGGCATGCGAACCGCCGTCCTCCCGCTCGCCCTCGCCCTCCTGATCCCGTCCGCCGCGCTCGCGCAGGAGGCTCCCATCGCGTGGTGGCAGGCGGAGGGAGACGCGGTCGACTCGTCGGGGAGCAACGACGGGACGCTGCTCGGCGGCATGGGGTTCGGGGCCGGCCAGGTGGGCCAGGCGTTCGCGGTGGACGGGGTGGACGACGGGGTCGAGATCCCGAACACGAACGGCGTCTTCGACCTGCAGGGGACGTGGACGGCGGAGGCGTGGGTCATGCCCAACAACGCCGGCTGGGACGGGCGCGCCGATCCGATCGTCTGGAAGATCAGCAACAACGGGCTGAACCAGGACACGCTGACGTTCGCCTGGAACGCCGGCAACGCGTTCAGCGTGGGGCTGGAGCGGGCGTCCGACGACGACGACTTCGCGGTGCTGTCGGCGGGCCACCAGCCGGGGAGCTGGTACCACGTCGTCGGCGTGTACGACGAGCCGCTGCTCCGGATCTACGTCGACGGCGCCCTGGAGGGGTGCAGCAACATCGGCTCGATCGTCGCCTACACGGGCCCGGCGCCGCTCCGGATCGGGAGCGTCACGAACAGCAACCACGGCAACGCGGGGACGTTCGACGGGTCGATCGACGAGGTCCGGCTGTACGACCGGGCGCTGATCGCGGGGGAGATCGCGCAGCACTACGAGGACGAGAGCGGCGGCTCGGCGGGGGCGGCGCTGGTCACCTGCCCGCTGATCGACGACGACGGCGACGGGATCGGCGCGGACGAGGACAACTGCCCCGACGTCGCGAACGCGGGCCAGGAGGACTTCGACGGGGACTTCGTGGGCGACGCGTGCGACGACGACGACGACGACGACGGCGACCCCGACAGCACCGACTGCGACGACGCGGACCCGTCGGTCTACACGGGCGCGCCCGAGGCGTGCGACGGGATCGACAGCGACTGCGACGGGAGCCTCGTGGACGAGTTCGACGACGCGGACAGCGACGGCGACCCGGACTGCACGGACCCGGACGACGACGACGACGGGGTGGCCGACGGGGACGACGCCTGCTCGCCGGGGGCGCTGTTCACGTCGGACTCGTCGACGGACTTCGACGGCGACGGCTGCGAGGACGCGACCGAGGACGACGACGACGACGACGACGGGGACCCCGACACGACCGACTGCGACGACTTCGACGCGTCGATCTACACGGGCGCGCCGACGGGGTGCGACGGGGTGGACGACGACTGCGACGGCTTCGTGGCGGACGGGTTCGCGGACCTCGACGGCGACGACCTCCCCGACTGCGCGGACGACGACGCGGACGGAGAC
>CAYFOA010000268.1:0-9672 GCA_964344575.1 uncultured Rickettsiales bacterium
GGCTCCCCCGGCTCCTCCGGCTCCCCCGTCTCCCCCGTCTCCCCCGGCTCCCCCGGCTCCTCCGGCCCCGCCGGCCCCGCCGCCGTCGTTCTGCGCTTCGCCCGCGGACCGCAGGTCGTCGATGCTCGCCGCATGGTTCGCGAGCACGGTCTCGTAGGCCGAGAGCCCGGCCGCCACGCAGGTCGCCTCGGCGAGCGCGTCGGAGACGAGGCCGGGGTCGACGTCGGGGAGGTCCCGGTCGAGCTGGGCGAGCCGATCCTCGATCACGAGGTCCGGCCGCTGGCCCATGACGTCCTGGACGAGCTCGTCCAGGAGCGGGAAGGCGAGGACCTCGGTGCGGTTCCGCTCGGTCGCGACGACCCCGTCGAGGATGACGCTGATGACGGTCCGCTGGACGACGGCGTCGACCTCGTCGGCGTCGAAGCCGACGGCCATGAGGTCGAGCACGATCTCGGAGTGGGCCTCGTTGCAGCCGTCGGCCCGGAACTGCTCCGCGAGGGCGGGCAGGGCCTCGGCGCCGAGCGCCTCGATCTCGCCTGCGACCCGCTCCAGGTCGGCGTGGTTCGGGGTGCTGAACGCCTCCTCGGGGAGGCCGACGAGCTCGCTGATCAGCGTGCGGCAACGGTCGCAGCCGTCCGACGACTCGAGCGCGGCCATGTCGACCTCGACGCCGGTGTCGGAGGTGGCGTCCGGGGCGGCCCCGCACCCGGCTCCCGCGGCGCTGCCGGTGAGGGCTCCGGACTGGGTGGCGTAGATGCCGATCCCCACGACGAGCGCGAGGCCCAGCACGGGCAGAAGACGGGTGGTGTTCGGATTCATGGGACAACCTCCTCCCCAGGGACCGTCACCCTAACGCAGATCCCCGGCGAACCCGCTTACAAGTCATTACGACGCGGCGCGGAGGCGGGCCAGGAACCGCAGCGCGTCGGGGGCCCGGGCGAGGATCTCGACGACGCGGTCGCGGTCGGCGGTCCACACCAGGCTCCCCTGCTCGTCCTCGGGGACGACGGCGACGACGGCTTCGGCGACGGACGCACCGAACGCGCGGAGGTCGGGGTGGCGCTCCACGAGGGCGCGGGCGGCGTCGGACTTCGGGGGGGCGTGGCCGAGCCCGGAGCGGGTCAGGGCGCGCTGGCCGAGGCTCCCCGTGCGGGACGCGGCGACGCCGGCGCCTCCCCGCTCGCGGAGGGCGGCGAGGCGGGCGTCGAGGGCCTCGAGCACGGCCCAGCCGACCTCGGGGTGGAGGCCGACCATGGGGCCGAGCTCCTGCCAGCGGAGGACGAGCGCCTCGACGGGCGTGACGGAGCGGACGGTGGCGGTGGCGGGCCAGCCGGTGAGCAGGTTGATCTCGCCGAAGAAGTCGCCCTCGCCGAGGGTCGCGACGAGGGCGCCGTCCTTCACCACGTCGACGGCGCCGTCGAGCAGCAGCCACATCCCCCCGGGGTCGCGGCCCTGACGGACGAGGCGGCGGGAGGGGCCGCGGCGGACCTCGAGGCAGGCGCCGGCGAGCTCGGTGAGGCGGGCGGGGGGGAGCGCGGACAGCAGCTCGGCGCGGGCGAGCCGCTCGGCGACGCCGGTCCCCGGGGGGAGGCCGGGGCGGAGCTCCTCGAGGGCGACGACCTCGACCATGGAGGTCCGCACCATGGTCTCGTCCTCGACGGCGTCGTCCGCGGCGGCGCGTCCGCGGGCGCTGGCGGCGAGGGCGTGGGCGAGGCCGTCCACCCGCTCGACGGCCTCGAACAGGGCGAGGCGGGGGACGCGGAGGACGACGGAGTCCTCCGCGGTGGTGACGGTGGCGGCGTGGGGCCGCCCCAGGACGACCTCCCGCTCGCCGAAGAAGCCGCCGGGCCCGACGTCCTCGGGCGCGCCCGCCTCGGCGGCGGCGCGGGCAGCGGCGTCGCGGACGAACGCGGTCGGGGAGGGATCCTCGCGGACACTCCCGTCCCCCCTCGCGCCGAGCCCCTCCGTGTCCGTCGGGACCGCCCGGACACTCCCGTCCCCCCTCGCGCCGAGCCCCTCCGGGAGGTGCCCCGATCCGGCCCCACCGGCCCCCCCTCGCGCCGAGCCCCCCTTGGAGTGGCCGCCCGCCGGACGCTCCCGCCCTCCCTCGCCGCGAGCCCCCCCCGGAGCGACCGCGACCCCCTCGCGGCGGAGGCGTCCGCGGAGGACGACGTAGAGCGCGTCGCCGGGCGCCCCGGCCCGGACGACGGTCCGGCCGGCGGGGACGAAGCGGCGGACGCCGGCGACGGCGAGGAGGCGGAGGGCGGAGGCGGGGGCGTCCTCGAACACGGGGACGCGTCCGAGGTGCTCGATGGCCCGGGCGGCGTCCTCGTCGGCGGCGCGGGCGAAGAGGACGCGGACGACGGCGGCCTCGAGGAGGAGGAGGGGGACGATGCCGAGGCGCGCGGCGCCGTCGCTCAGGAGGAGGGCGTCGTAGGCGCCGTGGGCGAGGACGGCGACGCCGAGGCCGAGGCCGACGGCGCGGACGCGGGCGGCGGGGTCGGCGCGCCGGTGGAGGGTGGCGAGCTGGACGCCGACGAGGGCGGAGTGGAGGGCGTGTCCGGGGACGGCGGTGACGGCCCGGAGCGCGGCGGCGCCGGCGCCGTACTGGAGGACGTAGGCGACGTTCTCGACGGCGGCGAAGCCGAGCCCCACGGCGACGCCGAAGACGAGCCCGGAGGAGAGCCGCTCCCAGCGGGCGAGGGCGGGGGTGACGGCGAGGACGGCGACGAGCTTGGCGAACTCCTCGAGGAGTCCGTAGGCGACGAAGGACCGGAGCAGGGGCCGGCCTTCCCAGCGCGCGTCCAGCGCGAGGGCGGCGGGGACGACGACGGCGAAGGCGACGGCCCCGGCGGCGACGCAGCGGACGACGACGGGCCACGGCTCGGGGGCGGACTGGACCTGGCGGAGGTAGTACGCGAGCAGCACGACGCAGGGCAGCAGCGCGAGGACGAGCAGGACGGGGACGGAGGACAGCACGGTTTGACTCGCCGACCTGGGACCTTATCCTGAGGCGGGAAAGGCGTCGCCTCGGCGGCGCCCGGTTCATTGGCAGTCTGGTCGTGACAATCGGAGTGTCCGACCTTCTGCACCTCGAGGGGGCGATCTGGTCTCGACGGGGTTGTGGTAGGTGGGAGTGGCGTGTCGAGGACTCAGGGCTCCTCGTAAAACCCCCCTGAAACCAATTAGTTGCCAACGACAGCAACTACGCTCTCGCTGCTTAGTCAGTGAAGCCGTCGGCCCCTGTTCCGCCTGTGGCAGGGGGTCCGGCGTCATGAAGCAGGCTGGCCGATCCGCAAGGCATCCCCGGCGGTGAGGCGAGATTCAGGGGGAAGCTGGTCGAGGCGTAGCGTGCCCCTGGGCGGCGTCCTCGACGAGACTCAAATCAGCGGGCTACGCACGTAGAAGCTCCCTCCGAGCAGCTTCGGACGCGGGTTCGGGAAGGGCCCGAGGCGGCGGGAAACCGTCGCCTGAGCACTGGGGAAAATCGGTGAACGCTGAGATGCCAACACCGAGAGGGCCGACGGAGCGGTCGGTCCTTGTAGAGCATAGGGAGTGAGCGCCAACGCCAGCGACAATCTCCCCACGAGTCTCCGGCACCCTAACGAGTGACGTCGAGGGTGAAAATGTATGCCGAACTTCGGGGAAACGAACCCGGAGAAGCCGCGGATAAAAAGCCGCAGTGATAACAAGTGTCGATTCCCGCCGCCTCCACCATTTCTGTTCCAGACAGCTGGAAACACTACGTTTCCCGGCGCCTCGTGCGCCGGGGGACACGTGGTGGACACGTGCGATCCGCGGGGCCGAGGGTGATCTCGCGGATCGGGCGGGGGTCGTTCGCGTCGAGGCCGTCGAAGCGGGGCTGGGCGTCGACGGGCGGTACGAGGTCGACGGTCGCGCGCAGCGGCAGGGCCTCGGGGTCGATGTAGACGCCGCGCAGGCCGAGGCTGTGGCCGACGAGGAACTCGACGGCGTCGGGGTCGGCTCCGGCTCGCTTCAAGCCTGAGACGTAGCCCTTCCTGAACGAGTGATGCGGCCGCTTCTGCCAGACCTCGGGGCGGACGCCTGCGCGCTGCCAGCCTCGGGCCGCGTCGCGGGCTCGGGCCATGCGTTCGCGGTCGCCGCCGCGATGGCGGGTCGAGGTGACAAGGTAGTTGTCGTCGAGGCGCTCCCAGGTGCGGAGCTCGGCGACGAGGTGGCCGCTGACGGGGATGCGCCGGCCGCGCTGCTCCTGCTTCGACTTGCCCAGCTCGCCGCGGATGGTCAGCAGCCCGCGGTCGAGGTCGAGGTCCGACCAGCGCAGCTCCATCGCCTGCTGCACCCGCAGGCCCGTACACCGCAGGATGAACGCGACGTCACGCTGCCAGCCCGACAGCGTGGCGATGCAGGCGTCCATCTCGGCCCAGGTGGGCGCGACGGCGGGGGCCGCGGGCTCGCGGGCCATGCGGAGCTTGCGCGGCGGCGGGACGTGCTCGCCCAGCTCGTCGTCGTCGTAGAGCCAGGCCCAGGCGAGCTGGACGACCTCGGCGATCTTCCGCTGGGTGGCCTGCGAGCGCGGCCGTCCGTGGAGCCCGCCGGTGGCAAGGTCGTCGTAGAAGTCGGCGAGCAGGCGACGGGTGAGCAGGTCGCCGCGCAGCGGGGTCGAGCCGCCGAAGCGGTCGCGCAGGTAGCGCAGGAACAGGTCGAGGGCGCGGGCGTAGCGGACGGCGGTGTTCGGCTTGAGGACGCGGGCGCACTCGGCGGCGTACGCCCGGAGCATCACCTCGATGTCAGGCTCTTCACGAGCGTCGCGAGGCTCCCATCGTCGGCCTTCGGCGACGTGCTGTTCGACCTCGGCCTTGAGGCGGGCGGCCGACGCCTTCGTGGGGCAGGTCCGGCTCCGCGCCCGCCCGTCCGGGTCGCGCCAGCGAACCCTCCACTTGCCGTTCCGCTTGTCGATGCTCGCCATCGGTTCACCTCGATCCACCAGCCGTCGATGCGCTCGGCGATCCAGCGGTAGTCCGGGCGCTGGGCCGAGCCGATGTTGATCCACGCGGGCTCGATGCCCTCGGGGGTGTCGTGCATGCGCGCGCGGAGGGTCTTGGGGTCCACGCCCAGATGGGCGAGGGCTTGCTTGTGGCGCCACCAGGTGAGGGGCTTCGAACCACGGGGCCCACCGAGCTTCCTCCTCACCGCCGCAGATCTGGGAGTCGCTGACTCCCGAATCTCCGCCGCGCCGGTCGAGGTTGACGTAATCCTGGGCCGGATTCCAGCGACCGGCTCGTTCGCGGCGCCTGCCGACGAGAGCGTCCGCGCCGGCTCGGCCACGGCTACGTCCCCACCAGCGCGAACAAGCGCTCGGCGGCCTCGTCCGCGTCGGCGACGTACGCGCGGAGCTTCCGGTTCTCGCGCTTCAGACGGGAGACCTGCGCGTCCTGCGACATGAAGCGTTCCTCGGCCTGGGTCAGCGAGAGACGCGCGTTGTCGCGCTCCCGCTCCGCGGTTTCCGCACGGAACACGGCGGAGTCGAGGTCGCCGCGGAGGCTGGCGAGGTCGCGCTGGAGTCGGCGGGCGAGGGCTTCGGAGTCGTCGCGTTGGTCCCAGGCCTCGTCGAGGCGGTCGTTCTGCTGCTCGATGACTTCGTGGAGCTCGGCGCAGTCGGAGCAGGAGGCGGTGGCGCTGATCGCGGGGGTCGCCGGCGGGGTCGTCGGCGACGGCGTCGGCCGCGAGGCACTGGCCGACCGAGCAGCCCGTGCCCGGGTCTCGGGCTCGCCGAGCACGCGAACGACGACACCACGGACGGGCTTGCCGCCCCGACGCCACAGGCGCACGCGCACGCGCGTCTCGGAGGGCAGGTGTCGGGCCGCGAGATCGACCGCGGCGGCGAGCTCATCCGCGGGTCCGATCTCCCGGGACGTGAGCTGCTCCTCGCGCCTTCCGGGCAGGATGCGGGCGACGGTCAGGTAGCCGTCGTCCAGCCCCTCGGCCTCGGCGAAGAGATCGTGCAGCGCGGCCGGATTGTCCCAGGTCATGCTGATAGACTGAACACGCTTACGGCACCCGTCAATCTCTAAGAGAAAGTTTCGGTATCCGCATGCCGGAGAAGCTGCACCGAGGCCCTCGCTTCGTGCCCGCGAAGCCGCTCCCCACGGAGCCGGGCAGCAGGATCCTGATGCCCGAGCTCCTCGGCCGGGTCTGCTGGCTGATCCGCCGCGGCATCGGCGCGACCCAGCAGCAGATCGCCGACGAGATCCACCTCCCGGCGGCGACGATCAGCAAGCTGGAGATCGGCGCGGTGTCGATGGCGGTCCACCACCTCGACGCGCTCGCGGCGGCGTACACGGTGCTCGACCGCGAGGTCCGCGGCGAGGACACCCCCGCCTGGGAGGGCTGGCAGATCCACCGGATCGCCGACGTGATCAGCGAGCGCCTGTCGGAGGGCGGCTATGCGGTGCTGTGGCTCCGCCCCGACCTCGTGGAGAACGAGGAGCTGTTCACGAGGGGCAAGAAGCTGCTCGCCGTGATGAAGGAGTCGTGGCCCGACGAGATCCGGAGGCGGCCGTGAGGGGCTTCCTCCAGCTTCCACGGGGGTTCCGCAAGGTTCCACGGGGGTTCCGCGAGGTTCCGCAGGGGTTCCGCGTGCGCGGAAGTGGTAGTGGATGGAGCTGATGGACGCCCTCGCACGCCAGATTGCCGCCGGCGAGTCCGAAACGCTGGAGCTGAAGCGCTCGACGGCGCAGCTTCCTCGCGCTGGGAAGACGCTCTGCGCGTTCCTGAACGGTGGCGGTGGGCGAGTCATCCTCGGCGTCGCGGACACCGGGTCCGTCGTCGGGCAGGAGGTCAGCGACAGGACGCGCCGCGACATCGCCGCGATGCTCGACCGCTTCGAACCGCCCGCGCCGGTCGAGGTCGAGTTCGTCGAAGTCCCCGACAGTGACCGGGTGCTGATCGTCCTCGACGCCGCATCCGACGACGAGTCCCGCCCCTACCTCTACGACGGTCGCGCGTACCAGCGCGTGCAGTCGACGACCTCGGTCATGCCTCGCGAGACGTACGAGGCGATGCTCCTGGAGCGCGCGCACGCCCGGCGGCGCTGGGAGAACCAGCCCGCCGTCGACGTCACCCTCGACGACCTGGACCACGAGGAGATCCTCCGCACCCGCGACGCCGCGATCCGCCAGCGGCGCATCTCGGCGGGCACGAGCACCGACGTCGGAGACATCCTCGACCGGCTCGGCCTGCGACGCGCAGAGGTCATCACCCAGGCCGCCCAGATCCTGTACGGCACTCGGTTCTTGCCCGACTACCCGCAGAGCCTGCTCCAGATGGGGCGCTTCCGAGGCACGAAGATCACGGGTGACATCCTCGACAACCGGCAAGAGCATCTACACGCCTTCGCGATGGTTCGTGAAGCGGTCGCCTGGCTCGACCGGATCCTGCCGCTGGCCGCACACTTCCCGCCCGGGGAGATCTTCCGTGAGGACCGCCAGCCTGTGCCGGCCGAGGCCCTACGCGAGATCATCTTGAACGCGGTCATGCATCGCGACTACACGCAGCCTGGGGGCTACGTCGCCATCGCGGTGTTCGACGACCGCATCGAGGTCCGAAGTGTCGGTGGACTGCCTCGGGGCGTCAGCGCGGAGTCGCTGTCGGGCACGCACAAGTCGATCCGCCGGAACCCGCTGATCGCCGGCGCGTTCCACAGGACCGGCGCCGTGGAGATCTGGGGCCGAGGAACGAACCGTGTGATCGAGGAGTGCCAGCGCCACGGGATCGAGGCGCCGATCTTCGAGGACCGGGACGGCGTCGTGTACGTGACGTTCCGAGCGCAGATCGGACCCGAAGCCGGCTTGACCCCGCATGCAGGGCTCAAGTCGGGACTAAGTCGGGACCAAGTTCAAGTCCTTGAATCTGCGGTGGATCCTCGACCGCTCGCGGATCTCATGGCCGTGTCTGGACGGTCGAGCCGGACCAAGTTCAGGAACGCGGTGATCAAGCCGCTCCTCGAGTCCGGCCTCCTCGAGATGACGATCCCCGAAAAGCCGCGGAGTTCCCGGCAGCGCTATCGGACGACAGCGGCGGGGCGAGGACTTGTGGGCTCCGACGATCAGCCCCAGTAACACGGACAGGGCGGCGGCGGGGGGCAGTGCCTGGAGGCTCTACCAGCGCACCTCGGCATCGACGCAGTCCACGCAGGACTGGGGCCTGCTGTGGTTGTGGGCCGTGAACCAGGGGCCGCTCCCCAGGGTCACGCCGTCGAGCAGGTCGAGGTCGAAGCAGCGCCAGTTGCTCGGTGATCCGGGCGGACCGAGGCCGGTGCTGCTCGAACCGCCGAACTGATACCCGAGGACATGCTCCCGAATGCCCTTCTCTCCGAGGACGTGGGGGCAGAACTCCCGCCACCGGCCGCGGTAGTACGCGCCCACGGGGCGGCGCTCGCGCATCGCGCGTCGAAGCAGGGACCGAACCGCGCTCATCAGCCGTCGTCCTTGTTGTTGTACTCGGGGTTCTTCCCGCCGTGGTTCCGCCGGTAGGTCGCCAGGCTCTTGGTCTCCGAGCGCTTCGCGGATGCCTCAGTCTTGGCCCGCCCGACGATGTTCATGTGGGTGAAGCCCTTCCCCTCGCGGGCGTGCTCAGCGAGCCGCCGATCGGGGTCGTTGGTCGTTCCGCGGTACACGACCTTCTTCGATCGCTTCAGCTCGTAGTTCCAGGTGTCGCGCTTCTTCGGCATCTCGGCTCCTTGTTGCGAGAGTCAAACACTGTTCCGATCTAGATCATGGCGGGTCGGATTGCAAGACTCGATCGGTGATGCGAAGGTGAAACACTCTGGGAGGTCGACATGGCGGAACCACAGCTCGACGTCGCAGCCTTCTACGCAGCCCTGGATGAACGCCGTCGGTCGGCGGGGGTGTCGTGGCGCACGCTGGCGGCGGAGGCGAAGGTAAGCCCCTCGACTCTCAGCCGAATGGCTCAGGGCAAGCGCCCCGATGTCGACAGCTTCGCCAAGCTTGTGCGCTGGCTGGGCGTAGCGGCCGACCTCTTCCTCACGGGGAAGGAGAGCCGTAGCGACGACACGTTCGCCGTGATCTCCTCTCACTTGCGCGCGAGCAAGCAGCTGACGCCGGAGGCGGCAGACGCTCTGGAGCAGATCCTCAAGGCCGCGTTGACCGCTCTGCGGCAGCAGGACCGTGAGTAGTGCGTACCCCCGCGGGTTCAAGGCCGACTGCACCCGCCTCGCCGCCGACCTGCGTACCGAACTCGGTCTCGCGCCGTTGGATCGGCTGGACCCGCGGTTGCTCGCGGAGCTGTACGGGATTCCCGTCCTGGAGCTCTCCGAGCTTCGCGCCTTCGGCGCATCAGCGACCGCAGTCCGGTCGCTGGTCGGATCGGATCGAGGCTGTTTCTCTGCGCTCACCGTCTTCGAAGGCACCCGGCGCCTGATCGTCGAGAACCCGGCCCATTCGATCGGCCGTCGCGCGAACTCCGTCGCGCACGAGCTCGGCCACCTGTTCTTGGAGCACGAGCCGCAGGATCACTTTGCCGACGGGTGCAGGAAGTGGAACGCGGCCATGGAGAGACAGGCCGACTGGCTGGCTGGTGAGCTTCTCGTCACACGCGAAGCAGCGTTGAGGATCGTTCCATGCCTATCCGGTTGCCACCCATACTGGTATTTTGCGTCATCGAGGGTGCTCC
>CAYFOA010000269.1:0-9613 GCA_964344575.1 uncultured Rickettsiales bacterium
TGACCTCGCGCGCCTCGGCCTCACCGCGCTCGCTCGTCTACGCGCTCCAAGCTCCGAGTGGATCACCCGCTTGTCGGCGACCTCGGCGATCGTCCAGATCCGATGCCGCTCGATCGGCTCGCCGTCCGCGTTCAGCTCCGTCGCTCCGAGGCGATGCGCGTCCGGGTCGACCCGCCGTCGGTCGTCGAGCGCCCCGGCGTGGAAGACGACCCGTCCGCCGCCGTCGCGGACGATCACCTCCTGCCACACCTCGAACAGGTCGAACGGGCCGATGGGGAAGGGGTGCGCGGCGCGGTAGTTCCAGGTCACGGTCCGCAGGTCGAGCGACCCGGGGGCCCGCTCCGCGAAGACCTCCAGCGTGAGGACGCCGTCGTGCCGCGCCTGCGCCGCCGCGCCGCCTCCGCCCCGCTCGTCCCCCGCGCGCCGCAGGACCGGGTTCTGGCAGTCCTCCTGGACGTCGCCGCCGAGGAACTCCTCGACCCGCTCCGCGGCGCGGCGGATCGCGTCCTCGTCCCGGTCCGGGTGGGACGCGTAGAGGGCGAGGTCGGAGTTCACGCCGGGCATGAAGTGGGGGTAGATGCCGTACGCGCCCCGGTACCCGTCTTCGGCGAGGACGTGGTCGGCGAACGTCCCGGGCACGACGAGGTGGCACTCGATGCACCCCGTGAAGCCGTAGTACTCCCGCTCGACCTGGGCGAAGTCCCCCTCCTCGTCGGCCTTGGGGGCGTACTCGCCGCCGGGGTAGTCCTCCGGGAGGACGCTCTGCAGGACCGCGTGGCCCGCGAAGCCGTCGTCGGGGTGGAGCTCGACGCGGTGGCAGGGGATGCAGCTCGGCCCGTGGATGTGGAAGTCCTCGACCAGGAAGTTCCGCATGTGGAACCGGGGGTCCCGGCCGATGCGGGTCGCCCGGGTGGCGTCGTCCTCGCCGGGGTAGGGGCGCGGCCGGCGGAACGTGACGACGCCGTTGCGGTGCGGCTCGGGGGCGTCCAGCGCGACGTGGCACCCGATGCAGGAGACCCCCTCGCCGGGCGGCGGCGCGCCGTCGGCGTAGGCCTCGGCGACCGTCCCGTTGAAGACGCGCACGGGGTCGTGGCAGCGGGCGCAGAACCCCGCCGCCTCGGGGCCCTGCTCCTCGACGAAGAGCCCGACGACCTTCCGGTAGAAGTCGTTGTCGGCGCTGAACCGGTGCGCCGAGCCCCGCCACTGACGGTGCAGGTCCTCGTGGCACCCCGACGCGGCGCAGGACTCCGACCCGCGCTCGGCGTCCAGCTCGAACGTCGTCCACCGGCCCGCGACCAGGTCGGCGACGCTCGCCGGCGCCGGCGCTGTCTCCCACCGGGCGACCACGCCGTCGGGGTAGATCTCGACCACGTGCTCGTAGTGGTAGTGCGCGTACCAGAAGCCGAGCGCGGCCGCGCACAACGTCGCCAGCAGCCAGCGCGGCGTCTTGACCGGCAGGTACTTCATCGGGAGGTGTCCGGCCAGCAGGAAGACGACCACGAGGCCGAGGGCGGAGTGCCACTTCCGGGGGACCTGGGCCTCGTCCGAGCGCAGGTAGAGCGCCAGCCAGCCCGTCGCCACGGCCGCGAGGCAGGCCAGCGCGAGGCTGAAGCCGTGCCGTCCTCCGAGGGGCCGCGCGTCCTCCTCGTAGCGGCGCGGCTGGGACCACCCCGTCAGCGCCAGCAGCAGGCCCGTGGTCACGCAGATCAGGCTCAGGGCGAAGACGAAGTAGCCCTCCAGGGGCGTGTGGTCGCGGGCGACGAAGAGGACGATCCCGGCGGCGATCGTCCAGCCGGCCGCCTGGCGGAACCGGCGGGCCGACGAGCGGTACCGCCGCAGGTGGATGACGAGGGCCGGCGCCGCGAGGACGGTGAGCGCGATGCCGGCGGCGAGGTGGGCGTCGAGGACGACGAAGTACCCCGGCCAGTGGGTCCACCCGACCCACAGCACCAGCCCCAGCGCGGTGCAGGCCGTGAACACGGCGAGGCCCAGGGCCTGCGTCACCCTCATCCCGCGGCCCCCACGAAGGCGGCCACGTCGAGCCGGAACAGGCCGCACTGGCTCCAGAAGTAGAGCAGGCCCCGCTCCGGGTCGGCCGCCAGGTCCTTGACGTGACCCCCGACCGGCAGGGCCCCGACGAGGGCGCCGCTCTCCAGGTCCCAGAACCGGAGCACGCCGTCGTAGGTGCTCGACGCGACGAGGAGGTCGAGCCGGGGGAGCAGGGCCAGCGCCCGGGTCCCGAAGCCGGTGGGCAGGCTCCCCGTCCGCTCCATCGTCGCGGCGTCCACCGTCCGGACCCGGGAGGCGTAGAACGAGGACACGAAGACGCGATCCCGCGCGGGTTCGTAGGCGACGTCGTAGTTCGTCCCTCCCACCGCGGCCCGGCGGCGCGGGGCGAGGCTGTCCCGGTCCAGCTCGGTCAGGTAGCGGCTCGTCCACAGCGAGGCCGCGAAGAGGCGGCCGGCGTCCGGGTCCGGGTCCGGCGCGATCGCGATGACGTCTCCCACGCCGGCGCCCAGCGGGTGGGCGGAGGCGGCGCCGGTCGCGGGGTCCAGGCGGTGCAGGCCGGGGCGGTACTCCCAGCCCACGAGGAGCCGCTCGGCCACGGGGTCCCAGCGCGCCGAGCTGACCCAGCAGAGGTCCGGCCACGTGCCGGCTCGCTCCACCCGCGCTGCGTCCGGGCCGACGTCGACGAGCAGGTTGCCGAAGTCGCCGACGGCGTCGCATGCTCCGCCGCTCGCGAACCGGGCCTCGACGGCGTCGGCGCCCCGGGCGACGCCCTCGGGGACGAGCGTGGCGAGCCAGCCGCCGGTCGAGGGGAGGTGCACCACCTCCTCCGGTCGCCCCAGGAGGGCGCCGGGCCGCCCCACGTCGGGGGGGCCCGCGGCGGGCCCCGGCTCGACCGGAACCGGGGCCGAGGGCTCGGGCAGGAGCTGCATCGAGAGGAGCTGCGCGGAGCCGCGGACCGCGAGCAGCGCGGTGGTCCCCTCCTCGTTCAGCGCGATCTCGAACACCTCCGGGAGCGCGGCGATCCGCTCCAGCCCGGGCGTCGGCGCCGGGCAGACCAGGATCCGGGTCGCGTACGCCTGGGCGAACAGGAGCCCCGCGGCGGGGACGAGGGGGAGCAGGAGGAGGGGCCAGGCGGTCGGCCGCGTCCACCGTCCGCTGCCCGCGGGCGGCAGAAGGGGCGCGCCGAGCAGCAGCAGCAGCATCCCCGCAGGGACCGAAAGGGCCAGCGGCCACCACGCGGCGACGTCCCCCGGGGGCAGCGCCCGCGTCGCCAGCGCGACCGCGAGTCCGGCGGTGGCGCCCCCCGCCAGCGCGGCCCCCCGCCCGGGGATCCGGCGGAGGAGGATCCCGCCCCCCACCGGGGCGACGGCGCCCGCCGCGACGGCGAACGTCGCCGCCGCGGTCTCCCCCGCCCGGAGGCGCTCCCCGAGCGCGGCGATCATCGGGTAGTCGGCCCGCGTGTCGTAGAGCAGCGCGATCAGGACGAGGCAGCCGCCGGCCGCGGCGATCGTCCCCGCGAGCTCCGTCCACCGGGCCCGCGCGTCTCGGGGGCCCGCCGGCGGCGCGCCGCCGAGCCGGACCGCCACGGCCGTCGCCACGGCGATCCCCAGCGCGGCGGACCGCTCCATCAGCAGCGCCAGGGACACCGTCAGCAGCTCCGCCGCCGCGAGCACCGCTGCCGACGCCCCCAGCCACGCTGCGAGCAGGCGCGGACGCCGCCACGTCAGCGGCAGCAGGAGCAACCAGGCGGAGAGCCCGACGGGGAGCGGGTGTTCGGTGCGGACGCGGAGCCAGCGCAGGGGCACCACCACGGCCCGGAACGCGAGGTGGGCGGCTTCCGACGCCCCCGGAAGATCGACCCGGAGGAGCAGATCCAGGAGGGTCCAGGCGCCGAGGCCGGCCGCCCCCACGAGCGGGTACCGCCAGGGCGAGGGGCGGGGGGACTCGGGTGGGTCCATGGCCAGGGCTGCATGAGACCAGAAGACGGACGACGCGTCACCTGCGGTACGATCGCCGCTCACGACGACGAGGAGGCCCCCATGGCGCGTCCGATCCGCCCGATCCGAGCCGCCGGCGCGGGCCTGCTGGTGATCCTCGCCGGCTGCCCCGAGCCCGAGCCCGAACCCGACCCCGAGCCCGACCCGGAGTGCGCCGACGGCGAGGTCTTCGACGGGGCCGAGTGCGTCCCCGAGGCGTGCGGTCCCGGCCCCTTCGGGACGATCGGCGAGGGTGAGGCCGACGTGTTCGTGGCCGAGTCCGGGGAGGAGGACGACGCCGCCGACGGCTCGGCGGAGCACCCCTTCGGGCTCCCGGACCAGGCGATCGACCTCCTCGTCGAGCAGGGCGGCGGCCGCGCGGCCTTCGGCACGGGCGTGTGGGAGGGGCTGATCGAGCTCGGGGAGCTGCCCGGCCCGATCGAGCTCGTGGGGCGGTGTCCGGAGCTCGTCGAGTTCGTGGGGGAGGACGACGCCGCGTTCGTCGTCACCGAGTCCGAGGTCACCCTCAGCGGGGCCACGATCCGCGCGGGCGCCCCCGCCGTGCTCGTCTCCGGCGAGGACTTCGCGGGCAGCACCTCGGTGGTCCTGCGGGACGTCCGGATCGTCGACAGCGTCGGCGTCGGGGTCCTCGTCTCCGGCCTCGGCAGCGTCGAGGCCTTCGACAGCGCCATCGCGGGGGTCGCGGGGCTGGAGGAGGACCGGACCGGCTTCGGCGTCCTCGTCGAGGAGGGCTCGAGCTTCTCGGGGACGGGGCTGGCCGTCTCGGCCGTGCAGGGCGTCGGCGTGTTCGCCGAAGGGGCCGGCGCGCTCGTGGAGTTGACCGACTCGACCGTCACCGGGGGGTTGCCGTACGCCGACGGCGGCGAGGGCTTCGGCGGGCAGGCGGACTCCGGCGCGCGCCTCGTCGCGACCCGGGTGGTGTTCGAGGAGAACGCCGAGTTCGGGGTCTTCCTCGAGGGCGACGGGACGACCGCGGCCTTCACGGACGTCACCATCACCGGAACGCTCCCCCGGGCGGACGACGACGAGCACGGGTTCGGGCTGTTCATCGAGTCCGGCCCGCTCCTCGAGGCGACCGGCCTGCTGCTCGACGGCAACCTCGAGGCCAACCTCTACATGGACGCCGCGTCGGCCGTGATCGAGGACTCCCGGATCGCGAACGGGGTCCCCCGCGTCGACGGCGAAGGGGGCGGCTACGGCGTCGACGTGCACAACGGCACCGACCTGGTCCTGCGCCGCGTCGTGATCGAGGCGAACACCGATCTCGGCGTCCTCCTCGAGGCGTCGTCGGGCGACTTCGAGGACGTCGAGATCCGGGGCACGCTGCCTCGCGAGGAGGGCGAGTTCGGCGACGGGGTCGTGGTCCAGGAGGGCGGCTCGCTGACCGCGTCGGGGCTGGTCCTCGAGGACAACGCCAACCTCGGGCTCTTCGTCACGGGCGAGGGCAGCACCGCGACGCTGGACGGGGTCACGATCCGCAACCAGGTCTCCCCGATCGAGGGGGAGGGGACCGGGGTGACGGTGATCGCGGGAGGCGCCGTGACCGCGACGTCCCTGACCGCCGAAGGGCTGGGGGGCCCCGGCGTCCTCGTCGCCGGGGAGGCGACGTTCGCGTGCACCGACTGCGCCGTCCGCGAGGCGACGTTCGCCTCGGTCCTGGTCTACGACGGCGCCGTCACGTGGGACGGCGGCGCCCTGGAGGCGACCCGACCCATCGGGGGCGTCGGCGGCGTGGGGGTGGCGGCGTTGAACGACCGCGGCCCCGGGTCGGTGACCGTCACGGGGGCGGAGCTGACCGGCCACCCCCTCAGCGGCCTCTACCTCGCCCAGGCCGGGGGCACGTTCCGGCTGGACGGGGTGACGGTGGACGGCGGCGCGGCCGAGGGCGGCGCCGGCTACGGCCTGATGGCGCTCGACGGGGTGACGACCTGGACCCCGGCCGACGGCCCCGGTCTCCTCGTCGCCGACAGCGCCTTCGGGGACTTCACCTCCCACGCGCTGGTCCTGCACGAAGCCAGCCTGTCGTTGGACGGCAACACCTTCACCGACGTCGGCGGGTTCGACGCCTTCTTCCAGGGCTGCACGACGGCCGACCCGGAGATCCTGTCGGGGTCCGTCGACGTCTCGGGCTGCGACGGCACGCCCGTCGACGTCGATCCCCGCCTGACCCGCGTCCTGGACTTCGAGCAGCTCGACTGATCGCGGGGCGCACCCCTAGCTGAAGCCGCGGAGGAAGCGCTCGACCTCCTCCTTCGCGAGCAGCCCCACGCACGTGTCGAGGCAGCGGTCGCACAGCAGCAGGTCCTTGGCCTGGTGCATGCCCGTGACCTCGAAGATCGAGCAGTTGCAGAAGCTGCAGACGTGGTCCTCGCGGTCGGCGACGGCGAGGTCCGCGCGGTGGGCGTGGATGTAGGAGACGCAGAGGTTGCAGAGGAAGACGCGGTTGCCGCTCATGAGGCGGTCGACCTCGTCTCCGGCCCGGCTGCACAGGCTGCACGTCTCCTTGCTCGGGCTCCGGGCGCGCCGGGGGCGGTCGTCCCGCTCCTTCGCGGCGTCGGTCAGGTCGATGATCTTGTCCGCCTGCTCGCTCCGGGACAGCCCCAGCTCGATCAGCTCCTTGAGCCGGCCGGCGTGCGGCTCGGACAGCGTGTCGGCCTCCTCGCGGAGGGTCCGGATGGCGCGCTCGGAGCCGTAGAAGAGCAGCGAGATCGCCGAGCTCGCCTGGAGCGCGCGGTGCTCGCTGTCGAGGTGGTCGGAAAGGAAGTCCTCCGCCGACGCCGTCCCCTTCACGGCCAGCGCCAGCAGCAGGTACGCCTGGTACTCGTGGAGCTCGTCGCGGGCGTTGGACAGCGCGTCCTTGTAGGCGGTCAGGTCGTCGGTCCCGGGGTTGCGCTGCTGGGCGCGCCGCTTGAGGCCCTCCTCGCCGACGTGGAAGCCGTCGGTGATCGCCTCCTCGGGGATGTACTGCGACAGCAGCAGGACGGTCCGGCCGAGCTTGCGGCCGAAGAACCGGGACGGCTCCTCGAGCTGGTCGAGGATCTGCTCGACGCGGGCGCGGCGGGAGAGGTCGTAGAGCAGCTCCCACATCTGGAACCGGAGCGAGTCCGTCCGGACCTCCTCGACGATCTCGGCGAGGCTCGCGAACGCGTCGATCCCCATCTCCTGGATCTGCGCGAGGAGGACGTCGATGCGGCGCCGCGTCCGGCCCCGCGCCCCCTTGTAGTACTGCCGCCCGCCGTCGAACGACTCGTCCGCCTCGAACGCTCCGACCTCCTTCCGGATCTGGTCGAACAGCCACCCGAAGTCCCCGCGGACGTAGTGCGTCTTGACCAGCTCGACGTACGCGGGGAAGTAGTCCGGGGCGTCCTTGAGGATCGCCTCGAACCGCTGCTCCGCCTGCATGAAGAGCCGCTGGTCGAGCTCGATGCAGCCGAGGCTGAAGCGGGCGAGGGTGTTGTCGGGCTCCAGCTCCAGCGCCTGCTCGCACGCCTCCTTGGCCTTGTCCCAGTCCCCCAGCTCGAGCCACGCGAGCCCCGTCTTGGACCACGCCAGGGCGCTGTCGGGCTCGGCCCGGAGGAACTCCCGGTAGTGGTGGATCGCGTTGTTGTAGCGGCCCATCGAGAAGTGGGTGAGGCCGAGGTAGTAGTGGGCGATCGAGCCGTACTCCTCGTGCTGGAGCAGGCGGGTGAAGAAGCGGCGGGCGTACTTGTACTGGCGGGTGTGGAGGAAGAGCTCGCCGAGGTCCTTGTAGATGTTCCCCACGAAGGACTCGAACGGCCGCAGCCGGAGCGCCGTGACGAGGTGGTAGATGGCGCGCTCCATCAGCTCGTCGGCCGCCTTGAAGTCGCGCTCGCGGGCCTCGCCGTAGAGCGCCCCGCCGAGGTTGTAGTGGGCCTGCCAGAGGTCGGCGTCGAGCTCGGTGGCGCGGGTGAACGCGTCGATGGCGCGGGCGCTGCTGCCGCGCTGCTTGTGGAGGTTGCCGAGGCCCACGTGGGCGAGGGCGTCCTGCGGGTCGGCGGCGATGGCGGACTTGTAGTGGCCCTCCGCGCCGTCGAGGTCGCCGAGGCCGTAGCTGGCGTTGGCGAGGATGTTGAAGGCGGGGCCGGTCCCCCCGAACTCGGTGACGGAGCGCTCGGCGAGCTCGGCCGCCCGCTCGAACCAGTGCGCGCCGCGGCTGTAGTAGTAGCCCTTCTGGAAGCAGGCCTCGGCGAGCTCGAGCAGGAGCTCGGCCGTCGCGTCGCCGGTGTTCAGCTTCTGCTCCAGCCGCTGGATCTTCCAGTCGTGCCGGCTCTCGGGGGACATCGTGGCCACGGGGACCGGCGCAGTGTAGCGGAGGAGAGCGTGGTAGGGTCCCCGCCCGATGAGCCCGCGCGCGATCGCCTCCCTCGTCCTCCTCACCGCTGTGCTGCTCGCCCCCGCGACGGGGTCCGCGGAGCCGCAGAAGCTCAGCATCCTCCACGCCCGCTACGACGCGACGGGGACGGGGCTGTCGGTCACCGCGAGCCCGCGGACGCTGGGGCTGCTGCAGGGCGGCGGCGGGCTGACCTTCCACCTCGCCGACCGGCCGTTCGTGCTCTACGACAACAGCTCGGGGCAGCGCGAGGCGTGGTCGGTCATCGTCCAGTCCCAGGTCCTGCTCGACCTCCACGGCGCGATCGGGTTCGGCTTCGCCGACTTCGGCGTGGTCCTCCCCGTCGCCCCGGTGATCGTGTGGGGGCTCGACCCGACGGGGGACTTCCCGGTGTTGGAGGGGGCGGACACGGGCGGCGTGGGCGACCTCGTGCTGATCCCGAAGGTCCAGTTCCTCGATCCCTCGAAGAAGGTGTTCGGGCTCGGGCTCCAGGTGCCGGTGTCGCTGCCGACGGGGCACGCAGCGCGGTACCTGGGCAACGGCGGGCTGGGGTTGGAGGTCGCGCTGCTGGCCGAGGTGGACCTGGGCCGGTTCCGGACGATGCTGAACTTCGCGCCGCTGCACCTGCGGCCGAAGGTGGAGTACGGGACGTTCACGCGGCAGCTGGGGATGAACTGGGCGTTCGGCGTGTCGGGGCAGATCCTGGAGACGCTGGACGTGCGGGCGGAGACGTGGGGGACGTTCGCGTACCAGGGGGAGACGTCGCGGGCGTCGGCGGAGTGGTCGGTCAGCGTGGTGCTCCGGCCGGCGGACTTCGCGGCGATCGACTTCGGCGTCGGCAGCGGCATCGCGGGGCTGGGGGCGCCGCAGCTGCGGGCGTTCGCGGGGGTGAGGTTCACGAGCCCGGCGCGGGGGCCGGTGGAGGCCGACGACGGGCACGGTCACGGCGAGGACGACGGGCACGACCACGGGGCCGAGGACGAGCACGGGGACGAGGAGGAGCACCACGAGGGCGACGGGCACGACCACGGCGCCGAGGAGGAGCACGGCGACCACGAGGACGCGGCTCCCGCCGAGGAGGCCGCTCCCGCCGAGGAGGCCGCTCCCGCGGAGGAGGCCGCTCCCGCGGAGGAGGCCGCTCCCGCGGAGGAGGCCGAGGCTCCCGCCGAGGAGGAGGCCGCTCCCGCGGAGGAGACTCCTTCCGAGAACGAGAACGAGAACGAGAACGAGAACGAGAACGAGAACGAGAACGAGA
>CAYFOA010000270.1:0-9574 GCA_964344575.1 uncultured Rickettsiales bacterium
CGCAATGCTGATGAGGACGTTGGACGTCACGAGGCCCCCCCGGTACCCCACGATCGGCGGGGCACGAGAAGCCTCTCTCTCTCTCTCTCTGAGCTGTCAAGGGGAAGGCTGAAGTTCGGCCGCGCGGAGAAGGACCGCTACACTCCGCCGCCGTGCGCGGTCCCCTCCCGAACCGGCTCGTCATCCCCGCCGTCCTCGTGATCGGCTGGGCGGGCGTCGCCGCCGTCTTCGGGGCGGGGGTCCCGTGGGTCGTCCTCCCCGCCGCCGCCGTCCTCCTCGCGCTCGTCATCCTCGGCGCGTCGCTCAACCCCCGGTGGCGGCTCTTCGGGCCCGCGCTCAGCCGCGTCGACGGGGCCGACGGGGTCGTCGCGCTCACCTTCGACGACGGGCCCGACCCCCACTCCACCCCCGCCGTCCTCGACGCCCTCGACGCCGCCGGCGCCAAGGGGACCTTCTTCGTCGTGGGGAGCCGCGTCGCCGCCGCCCCCGAGCTGACGCGCGCCATCGTCGAGCGCGGCCACCAGGTCGGCCACCACAGCTACGCCCACCGCTGGGAGCTGTTCTTCGTCCGCCGCCGCCTCCAGGACGACTACGCCCGCGCCGTCGCCGCCATCGAAGACGCCACCGGCCGCGTCCCCCGCTTCTACCGCCCCCCCGTCGGCATCGTGACCCCCGAGGTCATGGACGTCGCCGAGGGCGCGGGAGCCACCCTCGCCGCCTGGTCGGTCCGACCCTACGACGGGTCCATCGACGACCCCGAGGAGGTCCGCCGGCGCGTGAGCGACAACATCCGAGCCGGCGACGTCGTCCTCCTCCACGACGGCTGCCTCCGCGGCAAGCGATCCCCCCCCGTGACCGGCGCCCTCCCCGCCATCCTCGAGGACCTCGCCGCCCGCGGCCTCCGCTCCGTCACCCTCGCCGAGCTGACGGGCCAGCCCGCCTACCTCGACGAGGCCCCCGCCCGACCGCTCCGCCGATCGCCGATCCCGCTCCTCGTCGGGACCACCCTGCTCGCCCTGCTCGTCGGCACCGCGACCGCCGCCTTCGCCGGGGACACGTCGTCCGCCGCCGACCAGCCGGGGGACGCGGCCGCCGCCCCGACCGTGCTCCCCCCGTCGCTGGTCGAGGCCGCCACCGAGCTCGCCCGGCACGGCACCGTCCGGGCGAAGTTCACCCAGACGAAGACGTCCGTCCTCTTCATGGAGCCGATGGTCCAGACCGGCGAGCTGCTGCTGCGGCGCGCCGACGACCGCATCGTCTGGGCCTACGACGACGGCCCCGCCATCCTCCTCGCCGGAGGCAAGGTCTACCCCCTCGGGAGCGACGAGCACGCCGACGGCATCCCCATGCCGGGGGGGACCGGGCTGACGGCGATGTTCGACGCGCTCTTCGGGGTCGACCCCGCCGCCCTCGCCGAGCACTTCACCGGCGTCCCCGCCGACGGCAAGCCGGGGACGTGGACGCTGACGCCGCGCAGCGAGGGGGCCCGCGCGCTCTTCGAGTCGGTCGAGCTGACGATCGACGGCGCGCCGCGGGTGCTCCGCCGCGTCGCCATGAGCGAGGTGACGGGCGACGTCACGACGGTCGAGTTCGCCGACGTCGAGCCCGGCGCGGAGCTGCCCGCCGAGCGCCTGCAGACGCCCCGCGAACGTGGCGAAACCCCCTGAGATCCGGTAGAGAAAGCCCCGCCATGGCAACGGTGACGATCGACGCGGTCCGCGAGCTGGTGATGGACTCCCTCAAGCTCCACGACACCTACGACCCCGAGGAGATCGAGGACGAGGGGCAGCTCTTCGGGGAGGCCGGCCTCGGGCTCGACAGCCTCGACGCCCTCCAGCTCGCCGTCGACCTCGACGCGAAGTTCGGCGTCACGATCGACGAGACGCAGGCGCAGTCCGTCTTCCGCTCGCTCCGCACCATCACGGACTTCCTGAACCAGGCTTGAGCGCCTCCACCGACCTCCGCATCCCCCAGCAAGAGCCCTTCCGGTTCGTCGGGCGGGCCGAGGACGTGCGCGACGACGCCGGGCTCTTCACCTGGGACCTCCCCCGCCACGGCGAGACGTTCGGGCTCCGCATGTTCCCCCAACTCGTCTGCGTCGAGGCCATCGCCCAGGCTGCCGCCGCGCTCCACGCGCTGACCGCGGACGACGACGAACGCGAGACGGGGACGCTGGCGTCCGTCGACAAGGCGCGCTTCCACGGTGCCCCCCGCCCCGGCGACGCGCTGACCATCAAGGTCGCCGTCAAGAAGCGATTCGGGCCGCTGGTCATGCTCGACGGCGAGGTCTGGGTCCACCACCGGATGGTCGCCCAGGCCGAGGTCGTGGTCCGGCGCGGCGGGGAGGCGGCGTGAGCGCCCGCGGGCCCGCCGTCGTCGTCACCGGGATGGGCGTCGTGTCCCCCATCGGGGTGGGCCTGCGCGAGTTCGAGGTGGGGCTCCGGGCGGGCCGCTGCGGGGTCGGCACGGTGACGCGCTTCGACGCTTCGGAGTACCGGTCGCAGGCCGCCGCGGAGATCCGGGAGGACGTCCGCCGCGAGGCCGCCGGCATCCCCCAGACCGCGCGCTACGGCCGGACCGCCCAGTACGCCCTCGCCGCCCTCGCCGAGGCCGTCGACGGGGCCGGGCTCCACCGCGACGACCTCGCCGGGAGCCGGACTGCGCTCGCCTTCGGGGGCTCGACGGCGGGCATGCCGGAGGCCGAGGGGGACCTGCTGGGGCTGGGCGAGGACGAGGACTTCTGGACCGTCGCGCCGCCCCCGCGGTGGCTGTCGACCCCCGTCGGCACGACCGCCGGCGTCCTCGCCCACGCGACCGCGATCCGGGGCCCCACGTCCACGATCTCGACCGCCTGCAGCTCCGCCACCAACGCGATCGGCCAGGCGCTCCGGTGGCTCCGGTCGGGCCGCGTCGACCGCGTCCTCGCCGGCGGCTCCGACGCCCACTGCCGCCTCACCCACGCCGGCTTCTGCGCGCTGAGCCTCGTCGCCCCGGAGCGCCCGCTCCCCTTCGACGCCCGCCGCCAGGGGATGGTCATCGGCGAGGGGGCGGCGATGTTCGTGATCGAGCGGGAAGACGACGCGCGGGCCCGCGGCGCCCGGGTCCTCGGGCGGCTGCTGGGGTTCGGGAACGTCGCCGAGGCGCACCACCTCGTCCAGCCGCGGGACGACGGCGCGGGGGCCGCCCGGGCCATGCGCGCGGCGCTCGCCGACGCCGGCCTGGAGCCGTCCCGCGTCGGCTACGTCAACGCCCACGGCACCGCCACCGTGCAGAACGACCTGAGCGAGGCGCGCGGCATCGCGGCGGTGTTCGGGGACGACGCGGGGGACCTCCCCGTCAGCTCGACCAAGTCCCAGGTCGGCCACCTCCTCGGCGCGTCCGGCGCGGTCGAGCTGGCCGCGGTGCTGTGCGGCCTGAACGGCGGCTTCCTGCCGCCCTGCGCGGGGTGGGAGCAGCCCGACCCCGAGTTCGACCTCGACGTCGTCGCAGGGGTCGCGCGGGAGGCGTCCGTCGAGGTCGTGCTGTCGAACTCGTTCGCGTTCGGGGGGAACGACAGCTCGCTCTGCGTGGCCCATCCGGAGGCCTCGCCGTGACGCGCGACGCGGTCATCACGTCGGTCGGGATCGCGGCCGGGATCGGCGCCGGCCGGGCGGCGTTCGCGGACGGCTGGCGGGGCGGCGCCTCGGGCACGGCGGTCGAGCGGATCCGGCTGCGGGACCTGTTCCCCGAGCGGCGCGCCATGTTCCGCCGCATGGATCGCCTGTCGCAGCTGATCTGCCTCGCGTCGGGCCTCGCCCGGGACGACCAGGGGCTCGGCGACCCGGCCGAGGTCGCGCTCGCGGTGGGGACCGACCTGGGGACGTTGCAGGGGACGTGGGACTTCCTGTCCCGCCTCCGCGACCACGGCGCCGCCCGGGCGAATCCGATGGACTTCCCCAACCTCGTCCCCAACGCGGGGGCCGGCTACGCGGGCATCTTCCTGGGGCTGCAGGGGACGTCGCACACGTTCTGCCAGCACGAGACGTGCGGGGACGAGGCGGTGGCGTGGGCGGCGGACGGCGTCCGGGACGGCTGGTTCGACGCGGCGCTGGCGGGCGGCGCGGAGGAGCTGGGCCCGGTGCGCGAGGCGGCCGCGGCGGCGGCCGGGTGCCTCCCTCCGGGCGTGAAGTCGGGGGAGGGGGCGGCGATGGTGCTGGTGGAGACGTCGGCGCGGGCGGCGGCCCGGGGCGCGAGCCCGCTGGCCCGCGTCCTCGGCGCGGCGGCGGGCACGGCGCCCCCGTCGACGACCCCGTACCGGGCCGACGCCGACGTCCGCCCCGCGATGGGGGACGTCCTCGACGCGGCGCTCGACGCGGCGGGCGCGACCCGGTCCGACGTCGGCGCCGTGCTGGAGTCTCGCCCCGGCCTGTCCGGCTTCGACGGCCCCGCCACGGACCACCTCGCCCGCCTGGGGACGCACCCCGCGGACGGGGCGCTGCGGATCGCGCTGGCGGCCCTGCTGGTGGCGGATCGCACGCTGCCGGTCCACACTGGAGGCGCTCCGCTGAGGGGCGACGTCGCCCTGGTGGTGTCGGCCGGCCGCGGAGGCTCGCTCCACGCGATGGTGATCGGCGCAGCTTGACGGGCGACCCTGACCGAGAACGAGAACGAGAACGAGCGCCAGTACGAGAACGAGAACGACCACGAGAACGAGACCGAGAACGAGAACGAGAACGAGGCCGACCACGAGCACGAGAGACGAGAACCGAAGCGCGTGACGCGCGAGAGGTCGCGTGACGCCGGAGGCGGCGCGTCCGAAGGATGGGCGCCAGGACGGCGCCCACAACGAGAACGACCACGAGTACGAGACGATGGGCACCCGCGTACGACTGCCGACCACGGACATCCCGGAGGCGCCCGCCGCGCCCTCGGCGTTGGAGGGGACGGTCGGCGAGCTGGTCGGGCTGCTCGTCCTCCGCGACGACGAGGACCGGGTCGCCGAGCGCGTCGCCTCCCTCGCGTCCCGGTGCGACAGCGTTCTCGTCGTCGACGACGGATCCCAGGACGGGACCGCCGCCCTCGCCCGCGAGGCGGGCGCCCGGGTGCTGTCCGTGCCCGCCCCCCGGGGCGAAGGCGCGGGCCTCCGGGCGGGGATGCAGCTGGCCCGCGAGCTGGGGTACATCGGCGCTGTCTGGCCGGGCGACGAGATCCTCGACGATCCCACCCTGGAGGCGCTCGCGCTGGCCCACGTCCGCGCGCCCGAGGCCCTGATCCTGGGGGTCGGTCCGGGCGAGGCGCTGGCGGGCAAGGAGTGGGAGGAGGCGCGCGCCGTCGCCGAGGGGCGCGAGCCCGAGCCGTACCCCGACTGGCGCCCCCCCCAGGCCGACGGCCTCCCCGGCGCCGTCGAGCGCTGGTTCGAGAAGCTCGTCGAGACGCGCTTCGGCTACCCCTGGGGCGGCCCCCGCGTGCTCCCCCTGCAAGGCGTCCTCCGCCGCGACCTCCGCGAGCCCGGCGCCGCGATCCACCTCGAGCTGCTGGCCCTGGCCGTCGCCTCGGGGATCCCCACCGCCGAGATCGAGCTGGCGAGCTCGCCGCACCGCCCCGTCGTCACCTGCCGGAAGGCGTCCCTGCGCCTCCTCGGTCGGATCGTCCCGATGACGCTCCACGCCCGCGGCCGCGAACGGCTCGGCCTCGGCGGAGGGTACGCGCCGCCGACGACGTCGCCCCTGCAGCTGCTCCTCACCGCGTCGGTCGCGGTCGCGCTCGCGCTCGCGACGACCGGCTGCCCCAAGCCCGTCGAGCCGGCCGGTCCGGTCGCCGCCTGCGAGGACGACCTCCCCCGCGCGCAGTGGCCCGGGGCGGGGGACGCGGACGCCGCGCTGGCCGAGCTGGTGGACGGCCGCGCGGGCGTGAGCACCGTCTGGGTGGAGCAGCAGGTCGAGGTCCACGACCCGAGCCTGGAGCACCCCCGCAAGCTCCGCGGCGTCCTCGCCAAGCGGGCCCCCGACCACCTCCGGCTCCGCCTCCTCGCCCCGATGGGGGTGACGGTGCTGGACTACGTCGAGGTGGAGGGGCGCTGGCAGCTGGCCGTCCCCCCGGCGTCGCTGCTCCGGCGCGGCGGCCCCGACGACCCGATCCTCGATCCCGAGGACGACCCCGAGGCGGCCCTCGTCCGCCCGGACCTCGTCGCCTCTCTGATCCACTCGATCGCGCCGGACGCGGCCGTCCGCTGGCAGCCGGGGACGTGCGCGGTGCTGGAGGAGCTGGAGGGGGACGCCGGCGCGGTCGTCGTCCGGAGGCTGGCCTTCGCCCCCGCGGCGGACGGCGACTGGACGCTCGCCCGCGAGGAGCTGCTCGACGCGGGCGCCGTCCGGGTCGCGGCGGAGTTCACGGACTACCGGGCGATCGACGACAGCGCCTGGGCGTGGCGTTCCGAGATCACCGACCCCGTCCGCGGCTCCCGCGTCCTCCTGGAGACGAAGCGGCTCCGCACCGACGGCGTGACCGACGCCTTCTTCGCGATGACCGAGCCCGAGCCCGACCCCGAGGCAGCCCCCTGATGGAGCTCCAGGTCGACTTCACGTTCCCCGCCGCCCACCGGCTCCCCCGGCACCCCGGGAAGTGCCACCGCATGCACGGCCACACCTACCGCCTGGAGGTCATCGTCGAGGGGACGCCCGACCCCGTCAGCGGCCTCGTCGTCGACTTCTTCGACATGGAGGCGGCGGCCGGCCCGGTGGTCGCGGACGTCCGCGACACCTGCCTCAACGACGTCCTCGAGAACCCCACCGCCGAGGCGATCGTCGCGTACCTGTGGCGCCGCATCGCCCCGGCGCTGCCGCAGCTGTCGGCGCTCCGCCTCTGGGAGACGGACCACTGCAGCGTGACGTACCGCGGCGAGCCGGTCCCCGACGCGCTGCTCACCCCCGGGGCCCCCGGCCCGCACCCGAGCACGGCCCCGTGACCGACGACCGCCGCGACGACGACGCCCTCCCCGACCGCATCGGCCGCGTCCGCCCCGCCGACCCCGCGGCGATGGCCGCCGCGATCGACCAGTTCCTCCGCGCGGCGGGCTTCGACACCGGCGCCGAGGCCCACCTCCAGCGGAGCGGCGAGCGGGTCGCCGACGCGTGGGCCCGCGACCTCCTCGAGGGCTACGCCCAGGACCCCGCCGACGCGCTCGGCGAGCCGTTCCCGGAGACGTCGTCCGACCTCGTGCTGGTCAAGGACATCGAGTTCTTCTCGTCCTGCCCCCACCACCTGATGCCGTACCAGGGCATCGCCCACATCGCGTACGTCCCCGACGGCCTCGCGGTCGGCTTCAGCGGGGTGGTCCGGTTGCTGGACTGCGTGGCCCACCGGCTCACGCTGCAGGAGTGGCTGACCCGCGACGTCGCCTCGACGCTGATGGCCGTCCTGAAGCCCGCAGGCGCCGCGTGCGTCATCCAGGCGACCCCGATGTGCGTCTTCGCGCGCGGCGTGCGGCGCCCCTGCCGGATCGCGTCGACGTCGTTCCAGGGCGTGTTCGCGGCCGACGCCGACCTCCGCCGCGACGTGCTGAGCGCCTGCCTGGGCGAGGGCTAGCCCTTCGTGTCGTTCGAGTTCGGGGTCCACCTCCTGCGCCCCGTGAGCGCGGACGAGGCCTCCCTGCTGGCGACGACGGGGCTGGGGCGCGTCACCTTCTTCGCCCCCTGGCGCTGGCTCGAGCAGCGGCGGGGGAACGTCGACGCCACCTCGATGGACCACTTCCTGGCCCCGCTGCGGGCGGCGGGGGTCCCCTTGCAGGCGGTCCTCGGGCCGGCGATGCCGCACCTCCTCCCGGACCACGCGGCGGCGGCGGACGGCGACTTCGTCCCCCGGTTCGCGGCCTACTGCGGGGCGGCGGCGAAGGCGCTGGAGGATGTGAGGGTCTTCCGGGTGGAGGACGATCTCAACGCGGCGTTCCTGTGGGACGGCCTGCGGACCCGGAAGCGGCGCGGCCGGCAGTGGCGGGACCCGGCGTTCCGGACGTCGCTCCTGCGCCAGGCGGTGCTCGCGGTGCGCGAGGCACGGCCGGACGCGGAGATCCGGGTCACGCTGCACGCGGGCATCCCGGGGTGGCCGGCGGAGCTGCGGCGGTGGCTGACGGGGGGGGTGGCGATCGACCGCCTCGGCCTGACGGTGAACCCCTGCGGGCTGCTCGCGGACCCGGAGATGGCGGACCGGGTGGGGGAGGCGGTCGCCGAGGCGCGGGACGAGCTGGACGCGGCCGGCTCGGACGCCCCCGTCGAGGTGTCGCGGACGGGGTACGGGACGTACCGCTCGGCGTGGTCGCCGCGCCGGCAGCGCGAGTTCCTGGAGCGGGCGACGGAGGCGGCGCGGTCGGCGGGGGCGGCGGGGCTGCACTGGTGGGCGCTGCGGGACCAGGCCCACGACGACCCCATCCTGAAGTACTGGACGCCGGCCCGGGAGCGGCACATGGGGCTGCTGTTCTACGACTCGGTGCCGAAGCCGGCGATGGACGAGCTCCGGGTGCTCGCGACGGGCGACCGGTTCGGCGAAGGGGGCGCATGAGAGGAGCGGTGTTCGCGCTCGCGCTGCTGCTTCCGGCGACGAGCGCGGCGGGTCCGTGGACGCCGGCTCCGGGGCACGGCTACGCGAAGGCGTGGGTCCACTGGCTGCCCGGGGTGGGGTGGTTCGCGGAGCCGGGAAGCGAGCCGGCGTTCTACGGCTTCTACAGCGAGGTGGCAGCGGGGACGTACGCCGAGCTGGGGGTCGCCGAGGGGGTGGCGGTGGTGGCCCACTGGATGCCGCTGCGGACGTACCTCCTCGCCGATCCCCGCGCCGGCGTCCCCGCGCAGCTGCACGCGTCGGTGGGCGAGCCCCTGGTCGGGATCAAGCTCCGCCCGGTCCGGGTGAAGCGCTTCGTCCTCGGCGTCGAGGCGGGCGTCCGGGCGCCGACGGGGCGGAACCTCCCGGTCCAGGAGGTGGTGTCGGTGGCGGACGGCAACCCGAAGCTGGGCGACCTCCGGATCGACAGCGGCGCCTGGGACGTGACGGGCGGCCTGTCGGCGGGCCTCGGCTTCGACAAGTGGTACGGCGCCGCGGCGGTCGCCTGGACGTGGCGCTCGGAGGGGTACGACTCGGTCCTGACGTGGTCGGTGGAGGCGGGTCGCGGCCTGGGCACCAAGGGCCTGTGGTCAGCCCGCCTCCGCATCTCGGGACAGCACGCCCTCGGCGACGGCACGGCCCCCTACCACGCCAGCCCGAGCGGCCTCGGCAACGGCACGACGGTGGTCGCGTTCACGCTCGAGGCGGAGCGGAAGGTGGCCGACGGCTGGTGGCTCGGATTCAGCGTGGCGGGAGGCCTCGCCCCCGTCATCCGCCAGACGGGAGGCCCCGCCATCACGGGCTTCGTCGCGCACGCGTTCTGACCTTCTCGAGGTCGCCCGGTGGGCACGGACCGTCAAGACCGACAGTGACCTCAGGGACCAGCTGAGGCGGTCGACGGCCGGCGTCACGCTGAACATCGCGGAGTCCAGCCGCCCCAACCCCAAGGCCGGCCGGAACCACCTCCGCATCGCGCTGGGGTCGGCGGCCGAGGCCTGCGCCGCGC
>CAYFOA010000271.1:0-1835 GCA_964344575.1 uncultured Rickettsiales bacterium
ACGCCCTCGCCGCCGCCGCCGCCGTCCTCGACGGCCGCGAAGCGCTGCTCGGCGACGGCGTCGTCCTCGTCGCGGGGATGGACTCCCACGGCGTCCCCCTCGAACCCGAGAACCCCGACCCCGCGGCGCTCCCGCCCGACACCCCCGCGATCCTCGCCGACCCCGCCGCCGTCGACCCCGTCACCACCTACGCCGACTGCATGAGCCTCCTCCGCAACTGCGCCCAGCGGACGACGTCGATGGACCTCTGCGTCGACTCCGTCCCCGTGTGCGGGTCCGACAAGCCGTGGACGCGGGGCGAGCACTGCTGCCCCGCCGCGGCCCGGGACGACTACCGCGCCCAGCGCGCCGCCGGCCGCCCCTGGGGGGAGGCGTTCCTCGACGCGATCGTCAACGGCACGGAGCACTTCGAAGGGCTCGAAGCCATCTACGAGGAAGGAGGCCTCCGATGAGGCCCGTGACGACGCCCCGTCCCTACGCCCTCGCCGCGGCCGCCCTCGCCTGCGCCGCCCTCCTCGTCCCCGCCGAGACCCCCGCCTTCGACTCCCGCGTCGCGGGCACGCCGGCCCTGTCGGACCAGCCCTACGGCCGGGAGGCGGCGCGGACGACGTACCACGCCGAGCACACCCCGCTGATGGAGGCGGTCCTCGTCGGCTCGGGCATCCCGTCCGCCCACCTCCCGTCCGGCGGCGCCCCCCACTGGAACGAGCCCCGCGTGCTCTGGGTCCCCGCCGACGACACCGACATCACGTCGCTGCCCGCCGAGCCCTACTCGGTCATCCCCGTCGCCCCCGAGGACGTCCTCCGCCTCCGCCCCCGGGCCATCACCCCGACGATGTACGCCGAGCTGCCGGACTTCTCCTATTCGCTGTACGACTGGATCACCGGCAACGAGCTGTGCCCCCCGAACTCGGCCAACAACATGGGCCTCGGCTCGATCGACGAGTGCTACGAGTTCAAGGGCTGGATGGGGTCGCTCAACTCCACCCACTTCCCGCCCCAGAACACGACGATGCACTGGCACTACAACCAGCTCGCCATCGAGATCGGGGCGCAGTGCAAGGACTACCAGACGGACATGGGCTACGGCATCGGCAACGCCGGCCCCATCCCCGCCTACCTGACGAACACGCTGGACTGCGGTGACGACGGCCTCTGCCCCGGCGATACCGGCTACACCGCCGCCGACAGCGGCGAGGGCGACGGCCTCGACGACTTCCTCGTCCAGTGCCAGAGCCTCCAGCTGATGCTCGAGGCGATCGCGCAGCACTACCTCCAGGACGCCTGGTCGTCGGGCCACATGTGGCAGCGGTGGGGCGGCCCGATGCCGACCGACATCCTCAGCAAGGAGCGCGGGATGGCCGTCGCGATGGGCTCGGGGATCATCCACGGGGCCAAGGCCATCTCGACGTTCAACGACCGCCAGTGCGCGGGCTCGACGTGGCGCTACGCGTGGGGCTCGGAGGGGCGGACGGGCAACCCGCCGGCGTTCGTGAACCCCCAGACGACCATCGTCACCAACCCCAACGCCTACAACCCGGTGCAGCTCTGGGAGGGGCTGGGCGACCTGTTCCTGCCGACGCTCGACGCCGGCGGCGGCACCGTCTGGACGGCCTGCCTCCCCCGCTCGTGGAACACCGTCTACCAGAAGACGAAGCTGTACGACTGCGCCAGCCTGTCCGCCCGGCAGGCGTACGACGCCGGCCCGAAGATCTACGGCAACGCCGGCCCCTACTGGACCGTCGTCCCCGACACGAACGACGCCCGCTGCCTCGCCGCCCGCGCGACCAACGAGCGCATGTACCACGGCAGCCCGCTCGACCTGAACGTGCCGC
>CAYFOA010000271.1:1845-9533 GCA_964344575.1 uncultured Rickettsiales bacterium
CCCTCGATCGCGAGACCGACAAGGCCCGCATCCGGGCGGTCGCCGACCAGATCCGCCTCGAGCTCAACCCCCACCCCGCCGGCCAGCTCGACCTGAACGTGCCGCTGCCGTTCGCGGGGTGCGACTTCGACTTCAACGCGACGGCGATCTGGGGCGTCCTGTCCTACGTCTCGTCCCCGAGCCCGTCGGAGGTGCTGCTCCTGAAGGCCGAGATGAACCGCATCTACAACACGCTGTGGGCGGCCAACTGGTCGTGGTCGCGGGACGACGAGTTCGACGCCTCCACCAACACCGGGACGTACAAGCTGGGGACGTTCATGGGCATCGCCGACAACGGCGCCCACAACTCCGTGGCGCCCTACGCCGACCCGGCCGCGCCGTGGGACGGGCTCGACCCCCTCGGCGCCGCCGACGAGGAGGAGGTCGCGCTCCTCCGCGCGTTCAACCGCTCCTTCCCCGAGTACTGGTGCCACCGCGACCGGATGGGCGTCCCCGAGCTCAACCAGCTCCGCCGCAAGTGCCAGGGCCTCGGCAGCTACTCGACGCTGGACGCGGACGCCAAGGAGGCGAGCTGCCAGGTGTGCGAGGAGTTCAGCGCGCGGCACATCCGGATCGGCTGCTCCGAGACGGACGACACCTACACCGACGTCACCATCGACCGGCAGCCGGTGTGCGGCCTCGTCGGAGATCCGGCCGACGCCGACTTCCTCTACCTCGACCTCGACCCGACCGTCCCCGAGGCCAACGACGCGGCCCTGGCGGCGACCGAGTTCTGCCGGTCCAACGCGCCGAGCTACGGACCCTGCGTGGACCTGTTCCTCTTCGGCGACTACGACACCGCCTTCTGCAGCGTCGTCTACTGGCCCTTCTACCAGTGCCTCGGCTGCGGCTCGTGCCTCCCCGTCGGCTCGTACATGACGATCATCGACTCCCCCTACGAGGAGGCCGACCTCAACTGGACCTGGAGCTTCTGGGGCGGCTACCCGTCGGACGTGAACGACCTGAGCGGCTCGTTCGTCTACGACGTGCTGACCCCCTACTACTGCGGCGTCACGGTGACCGGGAACGCGGGCCTCAGCATCGAGGTCTGGGACCCCTACTACGCGAGCAGCAGCACGGCCTTCGATACGGCGACCTCGTCATGCTTCGGCGGCTAGACGTCCTCGGCGTGGGCACGGGCCGGAATTCCGGCGAGCAATCGGCGTCGTCCGTCGTCGACTCGCCGAGGAGTCGTACCCCAGGTACGGCGACGCGGTGGGGCGGCGTCGGCGGCGTCGAGGGCCGGCGGAAACCGGCCTCGGGCCTGCGCCGATGGCGTCTGGTCCTCCTCCTCACGCTGGGCCTCGCCCTGCCCGCGGGCGGCTGCCTGGTGGAGCCGGACGACGACGACGCGACGGCGGCCGACGACGACGACGACGCGTCCGGGGACGACGACGACGCGACGGACGACGACGCCGACGCCACCGACGACGACGACGACGACGCCACCGACGACGACGACGCCACCCCCGAGCCGTGCGCCGACGACGCGTACGAGGAGAACGACGACGCCACCGCGGCGGCCGCGCTGCTCGCCGTCTCGGGCGACGTCGAGGACCTCGTGGTGGACCCCGCCGACGCCGACTGGTTCTCCCTGGAGGCCTGCGGCGAGGCCGTGATCGAGCTGTCCGTCGTCGCCTCCGACGCCGTCACCCTGGAGCTGTTCGACGGCCTCGGGGGGAGCCTCGGGACCGACCCCGCGTCGGTCACCTGGAACGAGGCGGCGGACGACGACCTCGCCCTGTCCGTCACCACCGCCGCGCCGGTGTGCGTCGACTACACGCTGACCGTCGACTACGACGACGCGCTCTGCTGCGGCCCCGAGCCGGAGGAGCCGAACGACGGCCCCGGCCTCGGCATCGAGCTGACGTCCGGCGTCCCCTACCTCGGCGCGGGGCTCACCGGGAGCAGCGACGAGGACTGGTTCTCGATCGACGTCTGCCTCGGCGGCGACCTCACCCTGGAGTGGACCCCCGTGGACGTCGCCGAGGTCGTCGACGTGACGCTGTGGACGTCCGCCGGCGAGGTCGTCGAGGAGCGGCTCGCCGTCTCCGGCGTGCAGGCGTTCACGGTCACCGGCGCGGCCGCGTCGGAGTACCAGCTCCAGGTCGCGAACCTCGCCAGCGGCGGCTGCCTCCGCCACCACGCCGAGGCGACGGTCGACGAGACCGCCTGCCCCACCGAGTGCCTCGCCGACGCCGCCGAGCCCGACGACGCCCCCGGCGACATCTCCGGCGCGATCGACGCGACCACCACGCTGACCGGCCGCACCGCGGTGGACGGCGACGCCGACTACGTCGCGATCGAGCTCTGCCCCGACGCGGTCCTGTCCGTGGCCCCGACCTACGACACCACCGCCGGCACCCTCGACGTCGACATCGTGGACGCCCTGGGGATCGACCAGACGTGGGCCCCCGGCGAGGAGCTCGCCTTCGAGCCGGGCGTCGGCGGCATCTACTGGGCCCGTGTGCAGCTCCTCGAGGGGGACTGCGTGACCTACGACCTCGACGTCACCATCGACGACTCCGCCTGCACCTCGGTCTGCTGGGACGACGCGATCGAGCCCAACGACGGCCTCGCCGACGCGATCTCGCTGTCCGCCGACGACTGGGTCCCCTACCTCGTCGTGCAGGACACGTCCGACGACTGGTTCGCGATCGACGTCTGCGACGGCGCCACGGCGTCCCTCGACCTCTTCTTCGAGCACGCGGACGGCGACATCGACGTCGAGCTCCAGGACGCGGGGGGCACCCCCCTGACGTCCTCCACGTCCACGTCGGACGACGAGTCCGTGGCGTACGCCGCGACCGCGCTGGAGACGGTCTACGCGGTGGTCACGCTCAACGACGTCGGCTGCAACGACTACACGCTCTTCACGGCGGTGGACACGTCCGCCTGCCCGACGGCGTGCGTCGAGGACGGCATCGAGGACAACGACGACCTCTCCACGGCCGAGCCGCTCCCCAACCCGACGGACTGGGCGGAGCTGTACGCCCTCGCCGGGGACCCCGACTGGTTCGCGATCGACGTCTGCGCGGGGGGCGCGCTGACGGTGGAGATCACCGAGGACGGCGCCTGGGACGCGTCGGCCCTGGCGGTGGTCGACGAGACGGGGGCGTCGCTGGCGACGGCGTCGTCGACGGGCACGGGCTGGGAGGCGGCCTACACGTCGGCGGCGGGCGAGACGGTCTACCTCGAGGTGACCACGGCGGGGCCGACGTGCAGCGGCTACGAGCTGGACGCGGCGGTCGACGAGACGGGCTGCTGCGGCGCCGACGCGAACGAGCCGGACGACGACATCGCCTCCGCCACGGCGGTCACGGAGACGACGGCGTACGCGGGCCTGAACCAGGGCACCACGGACGACGACTGGTACGCCATCGAGCTGTGCGCGGGCGCGGTCCTGGACGTGGAGGCGGTGACGGACTGGCCGGCCGCGAACGTCGACCTCTACCTGACCGACGTCGCCGGCGGCGCCCTGACCTCGGCGGACGGCTTCGCGGCGCTCCAGTACTTCACCTACACGGCGTCCGCGACGGAGACCGTGCACCTCCAGGTGACGTCGGTGTGGGGCGACTGCAGCGACTACGACCTGACGATCACGATCGACGACAGCGGCTGCTGACGGCGCCGCGGCGCGGCTACCAGATCGGGTCGCGGGCGAGGAGCCGCTCGACCTCCTCGGGGGGCAGCGGCCGGGCGAAGAGGAAGCCCTGCGCGAGCTCGCAGTCCAGCTCCCGGAGCTGCGCCAGCTCCTCGTCCGTCTCGACCCCCTCGGCCGTCACGCTCATGCCCAGCGACCGGCTCAGGTCGACGATCGTCTGGACGATCTCGGGCCGCGATCCGGCCGCCATCCGGCCCACGAAGGAGCGGTCGATCTTGAGGCTGTCGATGTCGAAGTCGTGCAGGTAGTTCAGCGAGCTGTAGCCCGTCCCGAAGTCGTCGATGCACATCCGGACGCCGTGGGCGCGGAGGCGGGCGAGGACGTCGTGGCTCTCCTGGGCGCTCTCCATGACGACCGTCTCGGTGATCTCGAGGTTCAGCGCCTGCGGGTCGAGGCCCGTCTCGCTGAGGATGCTGACGATCCCCCGGACGAGGTCCGGCTGCCGGAACTGCCGCCCCGACAGGTTCACGTTCAGCGAGAGGTCCTCGTACCGGCGGAACGACTCGCGCCAGATGCGGATCTGCTCGCAGGCGTTCCGGAGGACGGACCACCCCAGCGCGTTGATGATCCCCGTCTCCTCGGCGATGGGGATGAAGTCGTTCGGGTAGACGAGCCCCCGCTCGGGGTGGCGCCACCGGACCAGCGCCTCGAACCCCTCGATGCTGCCGTTCTGGAGCGAGATGATCGGCTGGTAGTGGAGGACGAACTCGTCCCGGGCGACGGCGCGCCGCAGGTCGGCCTCCAGCTTGAGCTGCGCGACGGCCGCCTCGTGCATCTTCCGGTCGAAGAGCACGTGCCGCGCCTTGCCCTCCGCCTTGGCCTTGTACATCGCCGTGTCGGCGTCCCGGATGAGGTCCTCGGGGCGGGTGTAGCCGGTCGTCGACAGGGCGATGCCGATGGACGCGGACGTCACGATCTCCTGCCGCTCCATCATGAACGGCTGCCGCAGCGCGGCGAGGATCCGGTCGGCCACGATCTCGGCGTCGCGGGGAGTCTCGATGTCGTCGAGGAGGATGGTGAACTCGTCACCGCCGAGCCGGGCCACGGTGTCGCCGGGGCGGACGCACCCCTCCAGACGGCGGGCCATCTGGACCAGCAGCTGGTCACCGGCGCGGTGGCCGAGGGAGTCGTTGATGATCTTGAACCGGTCGAGGTCGAGGAAGAGCACCGCGAACAGGTAGGTGCTGCGGCGGTGCGCGCGGGCGATCGAGTGGGCGAGCCGGTTGAGGAACAGGGCCCGGTTGGGGAGGCCGGACAGCACGTCGTGGAAGGCGTCGTGCAGCAGCTGCTCCTCGAACTGCTTCTGCTCGGTGACGTCGGTGATCGAGCCCGCCATCCGCTCGACGCGGCCGTCGTCGTCCCGGACCGCGACCCCGCGCGCCGCCGCCCAGCGGTACGTCCCGTCGGCGCGGCGGATGCGGTGCGTGTTCTCGAAGGCGGGGGTCAGGGCGGCGATGTGGGCGGACAGGTCCGAGCGGAGGCGGGGGGCGTCGTCGGGGTGGACCCGGTCGAGCCACAGCGAGAGGCTGGCGTGGTCGGGCTGGATGTCGATGCCGAGGATCTGGGCCCACCGCGGCGAGAACCACGCGTCGCCGCTGCTCATGTCCCAGTCCCAGAGGCCGTCGTTGGCGCCCCGGGCGGCCAGGTGGAAGCGCGCCTCGCTCCGCTGCAGGTCCTTGGTGGCCGCGCCGAGGCGGGCGACGAAGTGCTGGCTGAGGACGGCGAGGACGCAGAAGACGGCGAGGCAGGTCCCGGTCAGGAAGACGGCGTCTTGGAGCGCCGCGCCGTCGAAGGCGGGGTGGAGCACGCCGACCGCGACGACGGCCGCGAGGTCGGCGAGGCCGAGCCCCACGGTCGCGCGGGGGGGGAGGACGATGGCGCTGAGGAGGACCCCGAGGACGGTGTACGTCAGCCCCGCCTGGACCCGGATCGGCTCGGTGGCGGCCCCCGCGATGACGAGGCTGTGCGTGATCACGACGCCGATCGCGAGCCACGCCGCGGCGCGCCAGCGGACGGTGCGGCTGAGGAGGTAGGCGCCGGCGAGGGCGGCCACGACGAGCGCCTGGAACGGGACCTCGAGGGCGTACGCGGGCCGCCGCAGGGCGGCGAACGAGGCGACGCCGGCGAGGCCGATAGCGACCCCGAGGACCAGCACCGAGGCGAGGATGCGGGCGCGGAGGATCTCGCCGGGGTCGGTCAGCACCGGGCTGGGATCGGTCAGGGCGAGGACCCGGGCGGCGAGCCCCCGGCGCGGGCCCGACGCGGCCGGCGGCGGCGGGACGGAGGTCACCGCGGCCACCGGAGCCTGGCTCTCCAGCGTGACCATCACTTCCTTCGTGTCCATCGCGTGGGCGTCGGTGCTCAGGCGGTTCTCCGCGGTCCCGGGCAAGAGGGTCCTGAGGACAGTATCGTCAGCTTTCTGGGAATCCGTAGGGCGAACCTGGTCCTCGGGACGGCGGCCGCGCTCGCGGGCGCGGTGATCGGCTGCGCGCGGGAGGCGCCGGACGAGCCCCCGGCAGCGGCGGCCGAAGCGCCCGCGTCGTGCACCGTCGCCGACCTCGGCCTCCACGCGGAGGTCCGCCCCGAGGACGCGAGCAAGCGCCCCCTGGAGGCCGGCGACGAGCTCGCGCTGGCGCTGGTCGTCCACAACCCCTGCGCCGCCCCGATCACGTTCGCGACCCCGGGGCTCTGCCTCGCCACGACGTTCACGGTGACGGACGCGGCGGGGGACGTCCGCGAGGGCCGCCGCGCCTGCTCCGGGGAGCCGCGGACGTGGACGATCGAGCCGGCGTCGGGCGAGGCGGTCCGGTGGGAGCTCGGGATCCTGGAGCCGGGGACCTACGACGTGGCGATCCCGGTGACGTTCTCCGATGCCGTGGGGACGACGAGGTTCGTGGTGCCGGCGCCGTAGGGGGGCGGACCCGGAAGAGCCTGCTCGATCCGGCCCCGGGCCGACTGCCCGTCGTCCGTCCAGGACGCCGGGCAAGGCGCGAAGACGCGAAGGGCGCGAAGGGCGAGGATCGCGTCCGTCCGGGACGCGCCTCACCGGGACCATCGAGGTGTTGGCAGCGGCGTTCGTGGGTGGGTTCGATTTGCGGGATTCCCGGCCCCGCAAGCCCGCCGCCGTCGCACGATCCGCTCCTGGCCCACCCTTCGCGAACCTTGCCCGCCGGACGCGGGCCCTTCGTGCCTTCAGCGAGTCCAGGACGACGAGCCCGAAAGGAATCACGAGCAGGACGCCGCGGCTCTCGCGGGGATCGAGGTTCGGGTGCAGATCCTCCCACCCGCCCCTGTCGATCCCGTCGGTCCCTACCCCCCCGCCATGCAGAGAATCGAGTCGGCCTCGGCCTGGACCTCGACGTCGTAGAGGTGGAGCTGCATCCCCACGCCGATGTGGGGGTTCAGGTCGTTGACGACGAGGTCGAAGATGTCGACGCCGTTGGCCTGCAGGTCCTCGTTGAGGTTCCCCAGGCTGCAGCCCGCGAAGATCGAGTTCGACTGGAGCTGGCTCTGCGCGTCGTGGCTGACCGTCCCGAAGATCACGTCGATCATCGGCTGGTTCCCCGGCCCCAGCGTCCCCGCCATCGTCACCGACGTCGTCGCCGTGATCGCGAACGTGTTCGTGTAGTAGTCGCAGGTGTAGGGGTTGCAGCCGGTCAGGCTGAGCGTCGCCGCGTCGCCCGTCTCGTTGATCGAGATGTCCGGGTACGCCGTCAGGTTCCACGACGGCAGCGCGCCCGCCGACAGGAACTCCGCGTTCGCCGCGAGCAGGTTCACGCCGAGCATCTGGTACGTCTCGCAGGAGTAGATCGACTGCGCCGCCGTGTCGCCGATCGCGTACGCCGGCCCGAGGACGCCCTCCGCCTCGATGAACGCCAGCGCCTCCAGCATGCAGAACGCGGTGGGATCGGGGGTCGCGTCGTCGTCGTCGTCGTCCCCGGTGGCGTCGTCGTCGTCGTCCCCGGACGCGTCGTCGTCGTCCGCC
>CAYFOA010000272.1:0-9419 GCA_964344575.1 uncultured Rickettsiales bacterium
GCGTAGCTCGGCGGTCACACGAGGGGAAGAACGGGGGCCGCCGACCGGATACGCTTCGCCCGCCACCGCATCGGCACGGAGTCGACCGAGGTCTTGCGAGCTCCCCCGGCAGGGAACCGCGGAGAAGCCGCAGTACGTCAAGGGCGTCCTCGTCGCCCTGCCGGGGCGTCCCGCTGCGGTCGTCGATCTTGTGCAGCTTCGCGACCAGCAGCCCGGCCTTGCCGGCGACCTCGACCTCGAAGCTCCGGTCGTCCGCCGGGTCCAGCGCAGTCAAGCTCATCGTCGAGCGATCGACGACGGCTGCTGCGAGTCCGCGGACCTGCCGGGACACGTCGCGCCCGTGGGGGCCGAGGTGAGCGCCGCGTCGCCCGGGTCGACCGCCGAGCTCCTCTGGTACGAGCAGGTCGATCTGGACGTCGTGAGCGCCGAGCCAGACGCCGGGGGAGCCCGGTCGACGGTGGAGGGAGGCGGCCTCCAGCGCCGCGGCCGGCAGCGGCTCGTCGCGCAGCCCGCGGGGGTCCACGGCGAGATCTCCGTCCGTGGTGTAGGGCGCCACCGGGATCTCGCCCTCGCCGACGCGCAGGTAGACCGCCTGTGCACCGACGAGCACGACCGAGGCGCGGTGCTCGCGCAGGGCGGCCAGCGCGTCCAAGAGCACCCTCCGGGCGAGGACGTATGCGGGATCGGTCATCGGCTCGCGGCCCCCGGCCACGGGGCGCGCCACGGCGTGTCGGGCTCCTCCATCCACCCCAGCAGCGCCTCGCCCTGCGCGGGCTCCCGCCCTGAGCCTGTCAGCAGATCGACGGCGACCTGGGGGGCGGCGGCGACGTCCGGGCGCGCCTCGGGCGGCGGCACGCGAGGATCCCAGGCCCGGGCGAAGACGATGTCGTCCCAGGCAGAGCGCAGCAGGACGTTCCCGCCGCGATCGGCTGGGACGAGCTCCATCGCGTCGGCGAAGGCGCCTGGCGAGTCGACCCACAGCGTCGCGACCCGGGGCGGCGCGACCAGCGGCGTCTCCCTCCACTGGACGCCGAACGCGGCGCTCGCGACGTAGCGGAGGGGGGCATCCAGAAGGCGGACGGCGAGGTCGTCCAGGCCTCGCGGCGCGAGGTAGGCGACGCCGTCCCCGTCCCCAGACGGCGCGTCTTGAGCCCACCGCCGCACGACGCCCGCCAGATCAACGGCTTCGATCGCCCGGCGGCGGTCGAGGCGGACGAGGTCATCCTGCTCGAGCAGGGCAAGGACACGAGAGAGGGTGGACGCAGAGGCCGCTGAGGCCGCGGCCAACTCCCTGACCCCCACCGGCCTCGGTGGCAAGGCGAAATCGACGAGGGCCCGCACCGCACGGCCCGCTCCTGGCCCACGGAGGGAGCGCAGGCTCTTCGGCGGGGGCGCCGGGTTCCTGGCCGCTCCGTCGAGGTGGACGTAGATCGCGGGGCTCCGCACGTCCAGGTGCAGGCTGCCGTGCTGATCGAGGTAGGAGAGCCCCGCCTCGGCGAGCACCTCGCGGGTGCGTGGCGAGAGCCAGGGGGCGACCACGAGGAGGTTCGTCTCCGTCCCGGCCTCGCGCCGGTCATCGCGGCGCGCAGCGAGGCCGGGGACGTCGCGGGGCCAGACGCGTGCTCGCGCCTCCACGCCGAGGGCGGCCGCCTGCCCGCCGGGGGCCTGGAGCGACACGATGGCGCCATCGGGGCCGGCGGAGGACCCGAACTCGACCTGCCAGCCCTCCGGGAGGAGCTCGCGGAGGCGTCGAGCGGTGGCGGTCTTTGTTGCGGAAATCATCGTGTTGCATGCTACGCGAAACACATCAAGTTATGAAACGTAGAGTGTCCGTGTCTCAGGTACTGGCTGTCGCGGGCCTTCAGACCATCTCCTGCGGGTTGGCGCGAGGAGCAGCTCACTTCGAGTCAATCGGACCGATCCTCCCCGACCACGATCTCCGGTGCCCCCAACTCGTCGTCCGGCACGATCACCAGCCGCATCCCCCACCCCTCGTAGGTCTGCAGCATCCTCGACAGCTCGGCCCACGAGAGCGTCCGCCCGTCGATCTGCGGCACCACCGTCTCGTCCTCCTTCGACCACTCGAGCCCGCAGCGCAGCACGTCGCCGCGCATCTCCCACCCGCCGTGCTGGCTCCGCTGGATCTGCGGCCTGCCCATCGGTACCTCCTTCGCCTTGTACTCGAACGAATCCCGCATCTTCCGCTGCTCCCGCGCGATGGCGTTGTGCGTCTCCAGGAGCTGGTCGTCGGTCGTGGCGGCGAGGTCCCCGCCTACCCGCAGCGCCAGGGAGTCGGCCTTGCTGCCGAGGTACTCGAAGATCGCGTATTCGCCCTCGCGGCGGATTCGCACGTCGTCGGTGCCGAGGATCGGCGTCCCGCGGCCCGTGGGGAGCGGCACGTCCGCCGCCCCGGGCTCGACCGCCTCGACGACCCCGCGGATGTGCTCCTCCGAGCCCAACTGCTGCCGCCTCCACAGCGCCGCCGTGCGCTCCTCGGTGCCGGCCGCGAGGCCGTCGACCTCCCGCATGGCGTCGGCCAGCTCGCCGCGCCACCGCCGCACGGGTTCCGCCCTCCACCAGTCGCGCAGCCACTTCGCCGCGCCCTTCTGCTTGCGCCACAGGTCGCCGTACCGGTCGGCGTAGTCCGCGGCCCAGGCCGGCTCGCGCCAGTTGATCCCGTGCCACCCGTCCACGCGCTCGTACCGCTCTCCCAGCAGGACCGGGACGATGTAGAGGTTCTCGCCGATCCCGTGGAGCAGCGCCATCGCCGCGTGCCCGCGCCGGCCCAGGGCGAACAGGGCGAGCGCCACGCCGAACCGGCAGTCCGGCTGCTCCCAGGCCCCCTCGTAGGCCTCGACCGCCTCCTCGAGCCGTCCCAGGCGATGGAGATCCTCTCCGACGAGCCAGCGCGCGCCCTGGTTGTCACCCGGGTTGAGCCGGAGCATCTCCCGGTGGATCCGCAGCGACTCCTCCCACTGCCCGCGGCGCCCGTGCAGCAGCGCCCGGTTGCCCAGGGCCCGCAGCCACGGCCGGTTCTCGAGCCACCCCCACTCGACCAGGTCGCCCTCGTAGTGCAGATCGCGGCGCCCGAGCTCGATCGCCTCGTCCAGCAGCCGCTCGCCCTCCTTGAGGCGGCTGCGGCTCTCGGCGTCGATCGCCAGGTGCACCCGCGCGTCGACGTGACGCGGGTCTGCCTTCAGCACCCGCCGGAGCAGCCGGCAGGCAGCCCGGCGGTCCCCGGCCCACCAGTCCTCCATGCCGTCGTCGAACAGCCGCTCCGCCTCGGTCCTTCTGTCCTCGAATCCCGCGTACATCGTCTCTCCTCTGCGCTCGGGCGCTTCCGGCCCCAGCAGTCGGTCGAGCTCCGCGCGGATGGCGCGCAGCACTTCGTCGTTGTCCTCGATCGCCGCCGCGTCCTCGGGCCGCGCCGTCGTCATCCGCGCCAGGTGCTCGTGCATCGCCGCGGCGGCGGCTCCCGCAAGATCCGACGCCGTCCGCTGGCGCCGCCCAGCCCCGCGGGCGTCCTCCCAGCCATCGAGCGCCTCCTCCAGCCGCCCCTTCGTCCGGGCCCAGTTCCACCGCAGCTCCGGGAATCGCCACCGCATCGCCCGCTTCCAGTCGGCCCAGCCACCCTCCAGCACCGCGCGCAGCTCGGCCTCGGACCCGAACGACGCGAGCGTCTCCTGCTGCACCCGGCCCTCGCGGCGCCGGTTGTGCACCACCAGGACCTGGCCCCTCTTTCTCCGAACGAACGGCCTCGTAGTGCGCATACTGCGAAGTGAGCACTACGGCTGTCAAGCGGGGATGGCCAGTTCGTATCGGCGGGGGTTGGCGTGGCCGTGGCGGTGAGGTAGCACCCGCTCGCCGGTGCGCGACGGGAGGCCGCGGTGAGCGAGTACCAGTACTTCGAGTTCAGGACGTTGGATGCGCCCCTCGACGAGCAGGCCCAGCGGGATCTCCGGCGGATCTCCAGCCGCGCCGCGATCACGGCGACGAGCTTCACGAACAGCTACCAGTGGGGCGACCTCAAGGCGGATCCGGCGCAGATGCTGGCCCGTTGGTTCGACGCGTTCCTCCACGTCACGAACTGGGGGACGCGCTGGCTGGCCTTTCGCGTCCCGCGGGGAGCGATCGCGCGCGACCTGCTGGCTCCGTACGAAGGCGAGCTGTTCTCGTCGCGGGAGGCGGGCGAGCACGTCTGCCTCCACTTCCTGCTGGAGGACGAGGAGCCGAGCGACTGGATCGACGGGGAGGAGTGGCTGGGCTCATTGCTCCCCTTGCGCGACGCGCTGTGCGGCCGGGACGCCCGGAGCCTCTACCTGGCCTGGCTCCGGGACGTCGGTCGGGCCTTCGTCGAAGAGGACGAGCTCGAGCCCCCGGTGCCGCCCGGCCTGGCCCAGCTCGACGGGCCGCACAAGGACTTCGCCGAGTTTCTGGAGGTCGACGCCGACCTGCTGGCGGTGGCGGTGGAGGCGAGCGCGCCGCTCCGCGCATCCGAGTCCTCGGACGCGTCCGTGGCCCGGTGGCTCGCGACGATCGACGCCGCCGAGAAGGACCGATGGCTCGCGCGGGTCGTGCGGGGAGAAGGCGCTCAGCTCCGTTGGGAGCTCCAGGCTCGGCTGCGTGAGAGCGCGGCGCCAGCGACAGGGAGGGAGCAGGGGCTCCGCACGGCGGGCGAGATCCTCGACCGAGCCGTCGCGATGGCCGACGAGCGCCGAAAGCGCAAGGAGCGGGAGCGCGCGGAGCGGCGGCGGAAGGACGTCGAGCGGCGGGCTGCGGCTCGCCGGCAGCACCTGGACCGGTTGGAGGGTCGCGAGCCCGAGCTGTGGCAGCGGATCGACGAGCTGATCTCGACCGTGAAGCCGAAGGCTTACGACCAGGCGGTCGTGCTGTTGACCGACCTGCGCGACCTCGCCGATCGATCCGAGGACCGCGCATCGTGGAGCGCCCGGCTGGAGGGCCTGCGCGCGACCCACGCGAAGAAGTCCAGCCTCCTTCGCCGCATCGACAAGCTGGGGGTCGAGCAGGGGAGGGGCGCCTGATGCCGGAGCGGCCCGTCGACCGGGAGAAGGTGCGCGCCGAGGTCCGCAAGCTCGAAGGCGCCGACCTCCTGGTGATCCTGGACCGGGCGATCGACCTGCTGCCCGCGGAGAAGCTCCCCGGGCTGTTGGAGGACTACGCCTGGCCGGACGACCTGCGGTCGGACGGACCCGCGCCGCCGCCCGATCTGCTCGCCACCGTCCGCCGCTTCCGCGAGGCGAGCCTGCGCGGTGAGTACCGCGAGGACTTCGCCGTGAACTCCCGCAACTTCCAGCAGAAGTCGAAGGGGACGCAGCGCTGGATCGCGGAGTGCAACCGCCTGCTGGACCTCTGCATCGCCGCATCGGACGGAGCGAGCCACGCCGATGCGCGTACGGCCTTCGAGCTGATCTTCGACCTCCTGGTCCGGATCGACGACGGGGGCGACGCGATCATCTTCTTCGCGGACGAGGCCGGCTCCTGGCAGGTCGGCGTGACGTGGCGGCGGGTCATGCCGGGCTGGTTCCGCGTGGTCGCTGAGACCGCGGGACCGGAGGAGTACGCCAGCGCCGTCCACGGGATGATCAGCTACTTCGCGTTTTTCGAGGCCGACAGGCTCGTACCGGCGGCGATGGACGTCGCGAACCCGGAGCAGCGGGCGGCGCTCTCGCGGCTCCCGCCCCCGAAGCGGAGCTGGGACCGGCCTTCCTTCGACGTGTGAGGCCGGCTACCGGCGCCGGCGCCGACGCCGCCACTTGTCCCGGTACGACGGCGGATCTGGGATCGGCTCGTCGGGCGGCTCGGCCCGCACCGCCGTGAAGTCGCTGTCGTCGCCGTCCTTGACCGAGAGATAGCCGGACAGGGTGCCGTCCTCGAGCAGCTCGACGTTCCCCCTCCCGGAGAGCTGGTCGTACTCCCACGCGCCGCGCCACGTGAACGACACGCCGCTCTTCGCCGGCCATGCATCGACGTGGGCAAGGAGGCAGTGCATCCGCAGCCGGTCGTCGTCGCCCGTCAGCGACAGCAACGGCGTCCCGAGGATGTCGATGCCGTCGTTGACCCAGGTCTCGGTGTCCGTGATGCGCCACCAGCCGCGGTATTGGTCGGGGATCTCTTCCATGGTGAGCACCTCCTCGGCCCCGGACGACGGGTGGGCTCGGCTCGACCATCCGACCCGCCCACGCTCGCCGGAGAGCCCGATCTTGCCGGAGCCCTGGCGATGGCGCCGTCCGGGTAGCCTGTCCCCTCGACGATGCCCGATCCCCCCGAGCACCTCGCCCACCTCGAAGACCGGGACGGCCTCCTCGTCGTCGGTGCCATCCCGTCCGCCCAGGCGCTGCAGGCGGTGAAGCGCTCGGTCTTCACCATGGCCCAGGCCGTCCAGGTGGCCGACGCTGTCCAGGCCGCGCTCGAGGATCGGGCGTGGCTCGATCCCGACCGCCCGGATGCGACGGTGCTCTACCTCCGGGACCCCGAGCGGCCTGACTTGCTGGTCCCCGTCCCGCTGCTGCAGCTCAATTTCCACGCGCCCGTGCCGGCCCCCGACCGCTTCATCCTCGAGCTCGACGGCGGCAAGCGGCCCTGCCCGTCCAACCGGTGGGAGCCCGACATCCTCCCGATGGGGCCCGACATGCGGCCGGGCAGCGTCCGCTTCGCCGAGGGCGCGGCCTACCTCGAGTTCGTCTTCGACCAGCGCGGGGTCTACAAGGAGTGCAGCCGCGCGGGCGGCGACACCCCGACCTCGATGTACTTCGGCGACTGCCGGCCCTGCACGGTTGACCCGCTGACGCTGCCGCCCCAGACGCCGCCGATCGGCCTGCTGTGTCGCGAGGATCTCGACCCCGCCGGCCACGAGCCCGCCGCCCTGGCGCGGATGGTGACCGAGTTGTGCCCTCACGAGCGGGTCGCCGCGCGCGTGCGCCTGCCGATGCCGGTGCCGGATGGTCCCCGCGCAGTCCTGGGCCGCGGCCTCGCCGCGATCCGTCGCGCGCTCGAGGCCGGCTCGATTCCCGACGAGGCCCGCTGGGTCGTGTGCGACGGGTTCGTCGGCGAAGCCATGGCCTCGGGCACCTCGCTGCAGGAGGCGTTCGCCGCCTGGACCGAGGAGGTGGAGCGCGTCCGACCCGGTCTGCCTGCCCACGCCCGTCCGACTCCTCGCGAAGAGCCCGACCCGCCGACGCCGGAGGACGGCTCCGAGTCCGTCCATCCATCGGCACCCACCCGCCTCGACGAACGCCGCGCGGCCCGCGGCGAGCCGACGGTCGTCCGGGACGACGAAGGCGAGGTCGTCGGCTGGCGCTCCGGCTCGATCACCCTGACCTCGCCGCCGCGGGAGCCGGGCGTCCCCTGGCCGCTGCCGGCGCCCCGCAACGTCCCCGGGGTCGCCGTCCCCCTGTCCCCGCTTCCGGCGAGGATCCCTCGCCCGTTCGCGGACGCGGGCTTCCGCGTCTGGGTGCGCGTGATCGGAGAGCTGGGACACTCCGGACTGCTGCTGCTGCGCGAGGATGGCGAGGGCGAGTTCACGACCGTAGGGGAGGGCGTGCTCGAGCTCGTGGACCCGTCCATTCTCGACGCTGAGCTGGACGCGGCCGACGAGGCCTGGGCCGAGCACATCGGCCCAATGGCGGACCCGGGCTTCTCGCCGGCATGGCAGCACACGTCCTACTCGGTCTGGGACGGCGGCCGACGGCTGCGGATCCCGGCGAAGGCGACGGGCTGGACGACCCGCCCCGAGGCGCCTTCCCCGTGGCTCGCCCCAGCCGGCGATCAGGCGTGGCGCGTCACCCGTTGCCGTCGGACGAAGTAGCGGCCCCCTCCCTGCGTTACTCTGCGCGAGCGACGACGCGCGCGACGAGCGGGCCCCACTCCGGCGCGTGCTCGGCCACGAATCCCTCGGCGAGCGCTCGCCGTCCTCGCTCCGGGCCGTCGGCTCTCAGCCAGCCATCCAGCGTCTCGCCGAACGCCTCGGCGGGAAAGTCGTCGGCGTACACCAGGAGGTCGTAGTCCCGGCCCCGGAGCCGGTACAGGCCCATCAGCGCGCCTTCGCAGGCGGCGCGGGCGGCCTCCTCCAGGCCCAGCCTCGCGAGGCGGGCGACCTCGTCCTGGAACTCGCTCACCACCTCTTCGAGCAGCTCCCATGCTGCCTCGCCCGGCTCGACGTAACCCCAGGCGTGGCGGCCGGCTCTGCCGCTCAGGTCCTCCAATCCCAGAACCTGGACAGCGGCAAACAGATCCTCGGCGATCGCCACGCGGTCCACGTTTGCAGCGGCGCTGGTGGCGAGCGCCGCCGCCTCCTGGCGGAGGGCCGGGTGACGTTCGAGCAGTCGGCGGAGAACGGCCTGGCTCTCCTCGGGGCTCAACTCGGCGAGAATCCCGTCATGCGCTGGGGCCATGCTTTCTTCCTCCTTTCGACAGGGACGAGGCACTACCACATTCGAGCCGTCGGGGACGCTCGTCCTCGGGCCCATCCCCGGCCGTTCCACCGCCCCCGGACACCGGCTCGTATCACGGACACCGGCCGAAAAGACCGCCCGGACACCGGCCTGGCCCGCCCCCGGACACCGGCCAGCCGGGCAGGACGCGGAGAAGGGGGCTCGAGGAGCCCGGACAGGGCCAGTGTTGCTGCCCGAGGAGGGGTTCACGGAAGCGGGCCGTCGAACCCCGGGACGCCATCGACTTCGAGCGGCCAGGCCGCGACCGCGTCGGCCACGACGTTCAGCGACTGCCCGACAACCACCTCGTCCAGGAACCGCTCGAAGTCCTTCGGATCCCGCGTCGCCGCTGCCCAGAGCACCTGGAACCCGAACGCGGCGTCGGTTCCCACTCGCGCCAGCGCCTCCGGGTCCGCGATCAGCTCGTCCTGCCCCTCGTGCATCCGTTGCAGGTACGCCATCGCCTCGGGGGTTCGGAACGCGTCGCCGGTCAGAGGCACCTGGAGGTCGATCCCGACGGCCAGGAGGTCCTCGACCTGGGCTTGCAGCCCCTCCCGCGCGGAGCCCTTGTCCTGGAGGAGGCCGCTCCCGGCCAGCCTCGCGACGAGTCTGGGCGCATCGCCCCGGCCCCAGGCCCTGACCGCCTCCTCGCGGCTCGGCTCCTCCGCGCCGCCATGGGTCTCCAGGCCCAGGTCGAACACCTCGAGGACCATGCCGCCGGCGACGCCCGCCCGGTCGCACGAGGCGAGAAACGAGTGCATCACCCGGTCGGCGAACGAGGAGCCCTCTGGGAGCGGTCGAACGGGGGCGGAATACACCCTCGCGTGGCGAGCTCGCGCAGCCTTCATCGCGGCCGGGCCGCCGCGCATCCCGAACGAGCGGACCTCGAGCAGGGTCGCCGCGACCTTGGCCTCCCTGTCCCGTACCGCCGATCTCTCCCGGTTCGATCCCAGCGAGAGTTCCCGGTGT
>CAYFOA010000273.1:0-6797 GCA_964344575.1 uncultured Rickettsiales bacterium
GGAGGACATCTCCATCTCCGCAGAGGTCATACAAGTCATCGGGACAGGCAGGAGAAGGTTTGCAAGCGATCCAGTCCCGGTTCCTCCTTCAATCGGTAACCACCGGCCCTCCCCCGATCAAGAGCAGCCGGTCGTCGATCCGCAGTCCATGCACTTGAGGCAGCTGCCGTTGCGGACCATCCGGAGCGACTGGCAGTTGTCGCAGGGGTCGCCGGTGAAGCCCTGGGCGACGGCGTCCAGGATCTCGGAGTTCCGCTTCTTCAGGGACGACGTGCCCACCGGCGTGATCACGTCGGACACCGAGGTGGTCGACGTCGGCACGGTGCCCGCGCTGAGGGCGACGCCGCCGCCGCCGCCCGCCATCGCCATCCCCGCGCCGTTGCCGCCGCCCACCGGGCCCATGGCGCCGGCGTAGGTGCGGACCGGCCGCAGCCCCGGGTTGGTGATGGTGGTGTTCCCGCGGGCGAAGCCGAAGGAGCCCTGCAGCGGGGACTCGTCGGTGTCCTCGCCGTACAGCAGGTGCTCGCCGACGATCTCCTCGTCCGTCCAGTCCGGCTCGTTGCCGGCGGTCGTCGGGCGGAGGTCCTCGGCGCGGACCTGGGCGAGCTCGTCCCGCCCGAGGTAGCTCACGGCCAGCTCCCGGAAGATGTAGTCGATGACCGACGTCGCCATCTTGATGCGGTCGTTGCCCGTCACCAGCCCGCTCGGCTCGAACCGGCTGAAGACGAACAGGTCGACGAACTTCTCCAGCGGGACGCCGTGCTGCAGACCGACGCTGACGGCGATGGCGAAGGAGTTCATCAGCGACCGGAAGGCGGCGCCCTCCTTGTGCATGTCGATGAAGAGCTCGCCGACGTTGCCGTCCTCGTACTCGCCGGTGCGGAGGAACACCTTGTGGCCGCCGACGGTGGCCTTCTGGGTGTAGCCGCGGCGGCGGTCGGGGAGGCGGCGGCGCTGGGCGAGGTACCGGACGACCACCTTCTCGGCGACGGCGTGGGCCTTCGCGGCGGCGGGGAGATCGTACAGGTCGTCCATGGAGTCGTTGGCGGCCTCCTCGTCCCCGAACATCTCCTCGGCGTACAGCGCGGCGAGGGGCTGGCTCAGCTTGGAGCCGTCGCGGTACAGCGCGTTGGCCTTGATGCCGAGGCGCCACGACAGCGTGTAGGCGCGGTCGACGTCCTCGATGGTGGCGTCGTTCGGCATGTTGATCGTCTTGGAGATCGCCCCCGAGATGAACGGCTGGCAGGCCGCCATCATGCGGATGTGCGCCTCGAAGGCGATGAAGCGCTTGCCGTCGCGGCCGCACTTGTTCGCGCAGTCGAAGATCGGCAGGTGCTCGTCCATGAGGTGCGGCGCGCCCTCGACGGTCATGGAGCCGCACGCGTACTTGTTGGCGGCGGCGACCTCCTCGGCGGTGAAGCCGAGCGCCGCGAGCATGTCGAAGTCCGGCGAGTTCACCAGCGCCCGGTCCAGCCCCAGCGCCGTCGTGCAGAACTCCTCGCCGAGGGTGAACCGGTTGAAGGCGAACTTGATGTCGAACGCCGTCTTCACCGTCGCCTCGATCTTCGCGACGGCGTCGGCGTCGAAGCCGTTGGCGCGGAGGGTGTCGAGGTTGACGCCGGGGGCGCCGTCGAGGGTGCCGTGGCCGGTCGTGTACTTCACGATGTCGTCGATCTGCTCGGGGCTGTAGCCGAGGCGGTCGAGCGCGGGGGGGACCGACTGGTTGATGATCTTGAAGTAGCCGCCGCCGGCGAGCTTCTTGAACTTCACCAGCGCGAAGTCGGGCTCGACGCCGGTGGTGTCGCAGTCCATGAGCAGGCCGATGGTGCCGGTCGGGGCGATGACCGTGACCTGGGCGTTGCGGAAGCCGTGCCTGGTGCCGAGCTCCAGCGCCTCGTCCCACACCGCGCGGGCGGGGGCGAGGAACTCGGGGGGCGCGACGTCGGCGCGGATGCCGACGGGGAGGATGCTCAGGCCGTCGTACTCCTCGGCGGGGGCGTTGTAGGCGGCCCGCCGGTGGTTGGCGACGACGCGGAGCATGGGCTCGCGGTTGTTCTCGAAGCGGGGGAAGGTGCCGAGCTGCTCGGCCATGCGGGCGGACTCGGCGTAGGCCTCACCGGACAGGATGGCGCTGAGGCAGCCGCAGATGGCGCGGCCCTCGCTGGAGTCGTAGGCGATGCCCATCTGCATGAGCATGGCGCCGAGGTTGGCGTAGCCGAGGCCGAGGGTGCGGAACTCGTAGCTGAGCTTCGCGATGGCGTGGCTGGGGAACTGCGCCATGGAGACGGAGATCTCGAGGACGCGGGTCCACAGCCGGATGCCGTGGCGGTAGGCGGCGACGTCGAAGGTGCGGGTCGCGGGGTCGTAGAACCGCATGAGGTTGAACGAGGCGAGGTTGCAGGCCGTGTCGTCGAGGAACATGTACTCGGAGCACGGGTTGCTGCCGCGGATGGGGCCGTCGTTGGGGCAGGTGTGCCACTCGTTGACGGTGGAGTGGAACTGCAGTCCGGGGTCGGCGCAGGCCCACGCCGCGTAGCAGATCTGGTCCCACAGCCGGCGGGCGGGGAGGGTCTTGGCGACGGCGCCGTCGGTGCGGCGGGTCAGGCGCCAGTCCTCGGCCCGCTGGACGGCGGACATGAACCGGTTGTTCACCCGCACGGAGTTGTTGGAGTTCTGCCCCGCGACGGTGGAGTAGGCCTCGGAGTCCCAGTCGGTGTCGAACTCGGGGAAGTCGAGCTCGGTGTAGCCCTGCTTGGCGTACTGGATGGTCCGGAAGACGTAGTTGTCGGGGACGAGCGCGCGGCGGGCGCGGCGGATGGCCTTCTTGAGCGCGTCGTTCCGCTTGGGGTCGAAGCGGCGGAGGCCGAGGGACTCGTCGCGGGTGGCGTCGAGGATGGCGCGGAGGTGGCGGCGGTTGGTGCGCGAGCCGGTGACGAGGCTGGCGACCTTCTGCTCCTCGGTGACCTTCCAGTTGACGTACTGCTCGATGTCGGGGTGGTCGACGTCGACGATGACCATCTTGGCGGCGCGGCGGGTGGTGCCGCCCGACTTGATGGCGCCGGCGGCGCGGTCGCCGATCTTGAGGAAGGACATGAGGCCCGAGGAGCGGCCGCCGCCGGAGAGGGGCTCGCCCTCGCCGCGGATGTTGGAGAAGTTGGAGCCGGTGCCGGAGCCGTACTTGAAGAGGCGGGCCTCGCGGGTCCAGAGGTCCATGATGCCGCCGTCGCCGACGAGGTCGTCGCCGACGCTCTGGATGAAGCAGGCGTGGGGCTGGGGGCGCTCGTAGGCGGAGGTGGACTTGCGGACCTTGCCGGTGGTCTCGTCGACGTAGTGGTGGCCCTGGGGGGGGCCGTCGATGCCGTAGGCCCAGTTGAGGCCGGTGTTGAACCACTGCGGGGAGTTGGGGGCGCAGTACTGGCGGGCGAGCATCCAGCGGAGCTCGTCGTAGAAGGCGCGGGCGGTCTCCTCGGAGTCGCCGAAGTGGCCGGCCTTCCAGCCCCAGTAGGTCCAGCAGCCGGCGAGGCGCTCGAAGACCTGGCGGGAGTCGGTCTCGCGGGTGTAGCGGTCGGCCTCGTCGAGCTTGGCGAGGGCCTTGTCGTCGGGGGTGCGGCGCTGGAGCCAGGCGGGGACGCCCTTCTCGGCGACGCGCTTCGTGCGCGCGGGGACGCCCGCCTTGCGGAAGTACTTCTGCGCCATGATGTCGGTGGCGACCTGGGACCACCCCTCGGGGACGAGGACGTCTTCGGCGAGGAAGACGACGCTGCCGTCGGGGTTGCGGATCTCGCTCCGGCGCGGAACGAACGTCAGATCTGCGTAGATGTCTTCGTTGTCGGTGGTGAACAGCCGCTGAACCGCCATGAAACTCCCCTTGCGACGCCCGTCCTGGGGGTCGCCTGCTTCCGTAGTTGTGCTTGCTCTCGTGCGCAACCCCCGACGGGGGTACGCTCCTCCCTGGTTTTCGGGCAACAGAGTCCTATTCGCCCTCGCGGCGCCGTCGCGTTGGCAGGAATTACCGGAAACCTGTGCCCTGCAACGAAAGCTACCGGGGGACGCTCGGGCCGGTCAACAGGAAAACCACAAGATGTTGTGGTGTTGATTGTGGCCGACAACTAGATGTAGTGGCGTACAGCGTTTTCGGAGGGGATGTCCACAGCTGTGGAAAACTTTCCCACATCCGGCGTCGATTCTGGGGACAACCTGTGGAAACCGAAGGTGGCTGGAATCGTTTGGGAATTCGGATAACGACGGTTCGATGACGTCCCAGGTCACTCGCCGGCGATGGTGACGCGGACCGTGCGGCGGGCGCGGGGACCGTCGAAGTCGCACAGGAAGACGTTCTGCCAGGTGGAGAGATCGAGGCGTCCGTCGCGGATGGGGAGGACCTCCGACGGGCCGACGATGCCGGCCTGGATGTGGGCGTGGCCGTTGTCGTCGACGCGGTCGTGGCGCCACCGCCCGGGGGGGACGAGGGACTGGAGGCAGTCGAGGACGTCGAGGGCGATGTTGGGGTCGTCGTTCTCCTGGACCATGAGGGCGGCGGTGGCGCCGTGGGCGAAGAGGGCGCAGGTGCCGGAGACGATCCCGGAGGAGGAGACAGCGGCGCGGACGTGGGCGGTGATGTCGACGAGCTCGCGCGAGGAGGTGGTCGAGACGGTGATGGTGGAGAGGACCTGGCGCATGGGGAGAGTGTGGACGAAGGGGCCGCGCGGGGGGAGGGCGACGCGGTGCAGACGGCGCGTCTGGGCACGAGATGGGCGCTGAGCTGCCCGCCGGGGGTGCAGACGGCGCGTCTGGGTACGAGATGAGCGGTGGTCTGTCCACCTGGGGTGCAGACGGCGCGTCTGGCCACGAGATGGGCGTTGAGCTGTCCACCTCGGATGCAGACGGCGCGTCTGGGTACGAGATGAGCGCTGAGCTGTCCACCTGGGGTGCAGACGGCGCGGCATCTGGCGGGTGTCGGGCCTTCATCGAAGGCCTCGTGGCACCCGAGACCGCTCAGCCGACCCGGGTCATGCGCTCTTGCAGGCCCCACGCCGTCCGGAGCTCGAGCTGTTGCTCGATCGCGGCGACGAGCTCCCCGCGAGGCTCCTCCTCGCGGGCACGGGCGACCGTCCCGCGCGACACGTCCAGGAGTCTCGCGAACTCCGCTGAGCTCCGATCCGGGATCGCCCGCAGAGCCGCCGCGATCGCGTCTGCGGCCTCCCCAACGAGCGAGCGGTGCGGGACGCGACCCCGCAGGGAGATCCTCGGGTACCCGATCGCCGCCGTCGCTGCTTCGAGGAGCAGCGGGGGATCCCGCTCCGAGCCTGGTTGGACCGGGAGGAGCTCGCGGAGCCGATCGCCGTGGAGCCTCGGCAGGGCCGCCCGCGCGTGGGAGATCGTCCACCGCCCGAGGACCCGCATGCCCAACAGGTCCGGGAGGTTGGATGCCTCGAACAACGGGTCCACGTCGGCCCCGTGACGTCGGGCGTTGTCCAGCGCGTACCAGAACGTGCTCGTCAGGTGACGCTGGTCAACCACCGGGACCACGTGGACCTCCGCGAACCCGACCCCCGGGTTGAGCCGCCGCTGCATGGAGATCTCCACCCGGCGGCCGAACTCCGCCGCTTCCCGTGCCCCGCACGTGAGGAGCGCGTGGATGTGCGTGTCCACCGCGCGGAAGCAGACCAGGGGAAACGGGCGACCCACCGTCAGGACCGACAGCGCGATCGTCCGCCATGCCGTCGGGGAGGACGCGATCGCGCGCGAATCGCGGAGGTGCATCATCACGTGTTGACCCGGCGGACGCCGAGCCTCGGAAGGGAAGGGAATGACTGTCATGCTCCAACACCCAGCAAGGGGCATGCCGCGCGCCGGCAGGCCCGCAGTCGTGCGATCTTGGCTCCTGGGAGGTGTCCGTGAGTGTCCGTGAGGCCGGACACTCACGGACACTCACGGACGGACGGGGTCCGAACTCAGTCCCCAAGCGGGTCCACGCCGGCCCCCGCCAGCAGGCGCGTCACCGCCATCAGAGGCAGCCCGATCACCCCCGTGTAGTCGTCGCCCCGGATCGCCTCGAAGAGGGCGATCCCCAGCCCTTCGAGCCGGAAGCTCCCCGCGCACCCCGTCACGTCCTCTGCGTCGACGTATCGCGCGATCTGCCCGTCCGTGAGCGACCGGAATCGCAACTCGCTGACGTCCACCGCGGTCCGGACGGACCCGTCCCCGAGGTCCAGCAACGCCAACCCCGTGATCAGCTCGTGCACCCCGCCCGACTGAACTCGAAGCTGCGCGGCCGCCTGCGCCCGCGTTCCCGGCTTCCCCAGGATCTGCCCGTCAACCGAGATCACCTGGTCCGCCCCCAACACCAGGGCCGATGACGCCCCCGCCCCCCACAACGACTCCGCTGCCACCCGTGCCTTCGCCTCCGCCAAGACCAGCGTCAGGTTTCGCGCGGTCAGCCCCCGCTCCTTGAACGGGGCCTCGTCCAGGCCGGGGTCGATCTGCTCGAACGGCAGACCCAGCCGCGCGAGCAGCTCCCCGCGCCACGGCGACGTCGATGCCAGCACCAGCCGTTGTTCCACGCGATGCGTCTACCAGATCCGCGTCCCACCCAGCGACCTCGAACGCCTGCAAGTGAGTGCCTGCGCCTCATCTCGGGGGCAGACGGAACATCTGAGCACCAGATGGGCGGTGGGCTGCTCATGTGGTGTGCAGACGGGTTGTCTGGGCGCTGGATGAGCGGTGGGCTGCTCATGTGGTGTGCAGACGGGTTGTCTGGGCGCTGGATGAGCGGTGGGCTGCTCATGTGGTGTGCA
>CAYFOA010000273.1:6897-9395 GCA_964344575.1 uncultured Rickettsiales bacterium
TGCAGACGGGTTGTCTGGGCGCTGGATGAGCGGTGGGCTGCTCATGTGGTGTGCAAACGGGTTGTCTGGGCGCTGGATGAGCGGTGGGCTGCTCATGTGGTGTGCAGACGGGTTGTCTGGGCGCTGGATGAGCGGCGGTCGGCTCCAGCCGGGCCGATCCCAACGCGCACGTCGCCCCCGCTCTCACCTCCTCAGCCGCCGAAGCGCGCCCGCCACGTCGACGCGATCACCGCCGCCGTCTGGTCCAGCGACATCGACCCCGCGTTCACCACGAGGTCGAACGACGCCGCGTCCTCCAACTTCCGGTCGTAGTGGTGCCGCATGAACGACTCCCGCTCCCGATCCGTCCGCTGCACCAGCCGGCGCGCCTCCGCCGGCGACACCCCGTGCCGCTCCGCCACCGACGCCACCCGCGCCTCCAGCGGCGCCACCACCCGCACCCGCAGCGCCCGCTCCGGACCGAGGATGTAGTGCGACCCCCGCCCCAGGATCACCCCCGCGCCCCGGTTCGCGATCCCCCGCACCACCTGGATCAGGCGCCGCAGGTACTCGCTCTCCGTGTACTCGTCCCCCATGAGGATCCCGTCCACGAAGTCCGCCCACGCCCCCCGCGGACGCTCGTCCACCCACGACAGCGCCGCCGCCTGCGCCTCCGCCGCGTCGGCCATCCGGTGCACCAGCTCCTGGTCCCAGAACGTGAACCCCAGCAACCCCGCCGCCCGACGGCCCACCTCACCCCCCTGCGACCCGAACTGCCGCGAGATCGTCACCGACGGCTGCGGCAACGCCCCGTCGCTCGCCGGCTCCCGCGCCCGGTCCGCCTGCCAACGCCTCACCTGGTGCTCGATCAACTGGTCGAGGTTCCTCATCGCGCTCTCCCTCCCTCACTGAAGCAGATGCTGGCTCGACGACGGGTGGTGCCGCGACAGGATCTTCGTCACCGCCACCTCCTCGTCGTCCCCGTCCACGTCCACGCTGACCAGCGTCCCCCCCGCCCGGACCCCGTCCACCAGCTCCGCGAACCGGGGCTTCGGCGCCACCGACGTGAACCCCACCGCCAGGACGTACGCCGTCCCGCAGATCAACCCGATCGCCGCCCCCATCAGCGGCGTCAGCCCCATGTCCAGCGGCATCAGGAACACCGCCGCCGCCCCCAACGCCACGCTCGCCCCGATCACCAGCGCCGCGTCCCCCCGGCCCAGCCGCTCCCCCAGCCCCATCCGGACCATCTCCGCGTCCGCCAGCTCCCCCCGGTGCACCTCCACCGCCACGTGCACCCCGCTCGTCTTCAGCTCCTCCAACGCCGCCCACGCGTCCGCGTCGTCCTCGAACAACGCCTCGATGTGGTGGTGGTGCACCGCCGGGACCACCGCCCGCAGCGGCGCCCCCGCCTCGCGCTTCCGGTACTCGTTCGCGAGCCACCGGTCCGCCGACCACGCGCCCCCGCCGAACGCCGTGAAGATCAGCAGCATCACCAGCACCAGCGCCGACAGCTCCAGGCTCTGACCCGCCCCCAGCCCCTGCGGCAGGTGGACGAAGAACACCGCCCCGAACACCACCGGGACCTGCACCGCCGCCGCCACGCGCGTCGCCAGACCGACCGTCAGCAGCAGCCCGCCCCCCAGGTGCGCCATCACGACCGCGTGAGCCAGCATCGACGGCCACGCCCAGTCCGCCCCCGCCGCGGCGAGGTACCCCTGGAGCAGCGACGGGTCCACCGCGAAGAGCGCCCCCCGCGCGAGCAGCCCCAGGCCCAGGTAGATCCGGAGGACCTCGTACGCGATCTCGAGCCGGCCCTCGACTTCGTTCAACAGGTTGGACACGTCCATGCCGATCCCTCCGACGAGGCAGCACGGACACCGGCCGGCAGCCGCGCCGCCGTTTCCCTCACGGGATCGACGTTACGCCTGCCCGCCCCACGGACAAGGAAAACCGAGCGCTAGGCCCCCGCCCCGTCGAACGAGTGCGGCCGCCAGCGCTCCAGGATCACGAACCCGAGCGGCACCACCAGCGCCGGCGTCACGCGGAAGTACACCTTCCCCACGAGCAACGTCGGATCCCCGCTGTTCGCCATCACCGCGTACGTGATCCGCCGACGCAAGGGGTCGTCCGACGGGTTCCGCCGGCTCGCCTCGTAGTCCAGCGCCGTCGCCGTGGGGTGCTTGTTCCGACCCGCCACGTCCGCCGGCGTCGCCACGAAGAACCCGTACCGGCGCGCCGGCTCCGTCGTCCTCCACGGACGCTCCTCCCCGTCCTGCGCCGTCCCCCGCCGGTAGCCCTCCAGAGCCCGGCTCCCCGCCGAGTCGAAGAACCCCAACGTCGACTTCGTCACCCGGAACAGCCGCGCCAGCGGGTGCAGGTGGAACCCCCGGTACTCCCACCCCGCGAGGTCCCGCGGGACCGGCCCCAGACCCCGGTCGACGATGCTCCCGAGGACGCCCGGGGAGGCCGCCGACAGCCGCTCGAACGTCCACCCGCCCCACGTCCGGACCTCGACG
>CAYFOA010000274.1:0-9392 GCA_964344575.1 uncultured Rickettsiales bacterium
CCCGCCGGACGCGGGCCCTTCGCGGCTTCAGCGAGTCCAGGACGACGAGCCCCGAAAGGAATCGCGAGCAGGACGCCGCGGATCTCGCGGCGATCGACCCCCGGGAGCCGATCGACCCCCGCGCGTGTCTTCCCCGACGCGTCTAGGCCTCGTCCCCCCCCGCCGCCTCGTCGTTGTCGTTCTCGCCCTCGCCCTCGCCCTCGTTCTCGTTCTCGTTCTCGTTCTCGGACTCGGACTCGGACTCGGACTCGGACGTTGACTCCGACTCGGACTCAGGCTCCGCCTCCGGAGCCGTCCTCCCCGGCGGCGGCTGCGCCTCCGGCGTGTGCGCCCCCATCAACCGCGTCGCCAGCGCCCCGAACGCCTCCGGATCGACCGCCTTGTCGATCTCCTCGTTCGCCTCCTGCGCCGACGCCTCGTAGTCGAACGCCGGCGCCGGCGGCATCTCCGGCTTCTTCAGCGCGTCGACCTCCGCCGTCGCCGCCGACTCGAACGCGTCGCTGTCGTCCGGCCGCGCGTCGTCCACCGACCCCGCCACGTCCTCGATCGGCGCCCCCTGCTCCGCCACCGCGTCCTCGAACCCCGCCCCGAACACGCCGTCCGTCTCGTCCGCGGCGGCGGGATCCAGCGGCTTCGGCTCCGGCGCCTGCTCCGGCTCCTGGCGGACCGTCTCCACCATCCCCGACCCCGCCGCGTCCGGGTCCATCGGCCGCCACTCGCCCCGCCCGCCCGCCGGCTTCCCGAGCAGCGACGCCGTCCCCGACTCGAACGTCCGGAACGACGGCTCCTCGCTCAGTCCGTAGATCTTGATGTACGCGAACGCCATCGACGCCGTCGCCACGGGGACGTACAGCAGCCCCGGGATGAAGCAGAGGAGGATCCCGATCGTCGTGATGATCGCGTTGAGCACGGACAGCGCGAACAGCCCCGGCAGGTGCGGGATCGCCCCCTTCACGCTCCACGTGATCGCGTCGATGGGGCCGCACCCCCGGTCCACCACCAGCGGGTAGGCGAACGCGAAGAGCAGCCGCGCCAGCGTGCCGATGAAGAGCAGCGTCAGGTAGCCGCCCCCGATCAGGACCGCGATCAGCCCGAACGACGGCTCCGTCCCCGACTGGATCGACGGCACCAGCGTCAGGAACACCAGCGCGCCGAGCCCCCCGAGGAGGAAGAACATGATGACGCCCTGGATCAGCATCGCGATGAGCGTCACGCCGATCGCCTCGCCGAGCCACTCGAACCCCTTGATCATGTCGCCCGCGCCGGACTGCTCCTCGCGGACCCACTTGAAGATCACGTAGAACATCCCGCACATCGCGGGCCCCATCAGGATGACGGTGCCGAACGGGACGAAGCTGCCCACGAACATCGCGACGCAGAAGAGGCCGATCAGCCCCGCCGCGTGGATGAAGCGGTCGCCGCTCATCACCAGGCTCCAGCCGGCCCGGATGCACTCGAACGGCTCGACGGCCACCTTGCTGATCGCCACCGGGGTCGTGCGTGCTGCCTCGGGAATCATCCGCTGCTCCTCCTCAGCGCCGCCGCGACCGCCTCGATGCCCGGTCGCGCCGCGTGCGACGCCTCCTCCCCCTCTGCCTCCACCTCGAACCTCGCCGCGGCCCCGTCCAGCCGCACGGAGAACCGCGCCGGCCCCTCGAACGTCACCACGACCGCGTCACCATCGCGCCGCGACCCGCCCCACGTCCACCCCCCGAACGATCCCGACGCCCGGAGCCGCTTCGCCCGGGCCACCCCCCGGAGCAGCCCGACAGCCGCCCCGTCCCTCGTCCCGTCCCCCGTCCCGAGCCTCCCTCCGGGACCCCGCCGATCGCCTCTCCCCCGCCTCCGCCGCGCGTCCCGCTCCCGGTCCGCCTCGACCCGCCGGCTCGCCGGCAGCGGCGTCAGCTCGGCCAGCCCGTGCAACGCGGCGTACTCCTCCGGCACCCCCCGACACGCGTCGCGGAAGCCGCACCCGGCGCACCCCTCGGCGAAGACCATCCCCGCCTGCTGGTGCGCGTACTTGTCCCAGACCCGCCCCAGCCGGCCGCGGCCGTCGGTGGTCACCGTCGCCGTCGGCTCGCCGCCGTGCTGGATGCGGTCCGCATGCTCCGACAGGACGCAGTAGGGGAGGTTCCCGAGGTTCACGTCGAAGTCCGGGTCGAGCGCGTCGAACGCCGCCAGCATCGCCCTCAGGTCGCCCGCCAGATCGGTCCACGTCGGCAGGATCCGGGCCCAGTGGGCCTCGTCCCGCACCCCCGCGTTGGCCGGCCGCACCACGTCGACGTGGAGCTGCCGCACCCCGTACCCCGTCAGCAGCGGCGCGTACGCCGGCAGCGACCGCCGGCTGAGCTCGGTGACGCACAGGTTCACCGTGACGTCCTGCCCGCGCTCCTGCAGCCACGCCAGCCCCCGCTCGATCCGCGCGAACGCCCCCTTGCGACCCACCACCTCGTCGTGCGTCGCCGCGTCGCCCCCCTGGATGCTGAACCGCCACGTGAACCGGCCGAGCGCGCAGACCTCCTCCATGAACCGCGTCTTCCACGTCCGGACGCCGTTCGTGAAGATGGTGACGTCGTCGAAGCCCAGCTCCAGGGCCGCCTTCAGCGCGGGCAGGAAGCTCGGCTGGATGGTCGGCTCGCCGCCGAGGAACGTCACCCGCGTCACCCCCCGCGCCGCCGCCGCCTCCAGCGCCGCGACGATGGGCCCCAGCCCGATCTTCGGCGCCAGCCCCTGCTCCGTGAGCTGCCCGCTCACGCAGAACACGCACCGGTTGTTGCAGAAGTGACCCATCTGGATCTCGACCTGCGACCCCGCCCCGCGGACGGTGACGTCCACCGCCTCCCGCAGGTGCTCGGTGGTGTGGCCCTGGCGACCCGCGCCGCCGAGCAGCTGGACGAGCCCCCCGTCGGCCGCCGCCGCCACGCCGCTACCTCGTGATCGACAGGGAGTAGGTGGCGCTCGTCGGGCCGCCGCCCGTCCGGTAGACCTGGATGTACAGGGTCGTCGGCCAGCCGCTGCCGTTGGACGTGTAGCCGGTGGACTGGTTGTCGACGAACGAGTACGACGTCCGCCCCGTGTGGCCGCCGCTGCCGCACACCGCCGCCGCGCCGCTGCAGTTGTAGAAGACGCTGAAGTAGTAGTCGCCGGTGGGACGCGCGGAGAAGCTCACCGACGGCGTGCCCGCGCCGGGCCGGTCGGACGTCGGGAAGTTGACCCGGAACCAGTCGACGTCGCTGGAGACGGGGAGCAGCCCCGACACCGACGTGCTCCCGCCCGCGTTGACGCTCCCCGCGTCGGTCGCGCCGCCGCAGCTGTCGCTGTGGGAGTCGTCCGCGATCTCGCAGCCGTCGCTGTAGAAGCCGTTGACGTCGTAGAAGCCGCTGTTGCAGGTGGCGACGTAGCAGTCGCCGCCGCTGCAGTTCGTGGTCGCCACCTCGGTCGTCGGGGGGCACATCGACGCGGACGGGTCGTCGTCCGCGACGCCGCTGCAGGACTGGTCGATCGAGTCGCACGCCTCGGGGGCGCCGGGGTAGATGGACGGGTCGCTGTCGTCGCAGTCCACCGGCGAGCAGGCCAGCCCGTCGCCGTAGCCGTCGCCGTCGTCGTCCGTGTCGAGGCAGGGGCAGAGCTGGTCGAAGCCGTCGCAGTTCTGGTCGATCCCGTCCTCGCAGATGTCCTCTGCGCCGGGGCTGAACGCCGGGTCGCTGTCGTCGCAGTCGGGGTTGCCGCAGGCCGCGTCGTCGCCCCAGCCGTCCCCGTCGCCGTCGGACGTGAAGCAGTCGCAGGGGTCGTTGGCCCCGCCCGGGGTGCCCCAGTCCGTCGTCCCCGGCAGGCCGATGGAGTTGCCCGAGTGGCACCAGTTGGCGGGGTCGTCGTTCGTGGACGGGTCGGGGTTGCCGATGGACGGGTCCCACCCGAGGCTGTGGCCGGGCGTCCCCGCGGGGTACAGCCCGAGGTCGTACTCGACCCGGTCGATCTCCACGCCGTCGAAGGACAGCACCACCTCGTCGACGTTCTCGTCGAGCACGAACGCGGTGTACTCGTAGGCGACGAGGACGCTGCCGTTCGTCAGGTAGTCCCCGTTGCGGCCGAGGACGACGTACGTCCCCGCGGGCATGACGACGTCCGCGGCGACGACGTGGCTGTCGCTGCCGTCGTCGTGGAGCTCGAACCCGGCGAGGTTCATCGTGGTGCCGCTGTTGTTGTAGACCTCGATCCACTCGCCGCTGCTGCCCGAGACGACCGCCGGCGCGGCCATGATCTCGGAGATCACGATGTCGCCGATCTCGGGGAGGACGGTGGCCGTCGCGACGCCGTAGTCGCCCCACTCGAAGCCGTCGTTGGCGCGGACCTGGCAGATCCACTCGTCGCCGAGGGACGTCTGCACGGACGGCACGATCCAGAGCCCGTCGGCGCTCGGCATCGGGGCGCCGTCCACCAGCCACGTGATCTCGTAGCTGTCGGGGTTGATGATCGTGTCGCCGTCGGGGTCCGCCGCGGGGACGTCGATCATGCACGTCAGGTCGTCGTCGATGAGGGCCGTGGGGGTCGGGGTGACGGACACGGTCGGCGCCGTGGGGGCGCTGTTGACGATGTCGACGACGTTGCTCTCCAGCGGGTCGCCCACGTCGAACCCGTCGAACGGCTGGAGGTCGCACATCACCTGCTGGCCGCGGTCGAACCACGTGCCGTCGAGCTCGACGTCGGTCACGCCGGGGACCGGCAGCCCGTCGACGTACCACGTCGCCACCCACCCTTCGGGGTCGCCGTCGGCGTCGTCGAAGCCGAACCCCTCGCAGAGCAGGATCGACGTCTCGTACCCCGGATCGGGCGACAGCAGGACCTCCTCGAACGTCGGCAGGGTGTTGCCGATCTGGACCGTGTCCGTCGCCGGGTTGGACGTCAGGGAGCCGTCGCTGGCCACCACCTCGCAGGTCCACTCCTGGAGGTTGACGGTCTGGTCGGCGGTCACGGTGTCGTCCGCGATCAGGGTCGGGACGCCGTCCGCGTACCACGTGTAGGCGTACGTGATGGGGAGCCCCTCGGGGTCCGCCGAGCCGAGCGTGATGAGGCACCGGAGCTCGTCCGCGGTCGTCGGGCTGGGGGGGTCGATCTCGACCTCGAAGTCGTACGGCGGCAGGTCCGAGGGGACGACGGTGTAGCTGACCTCGGTGCTGCACGAGGCGCCGTCGCTGTCGGTCGCGGTGAGGCTGGTGACGTGCTCGCCGATCGTCAGGTTGGTCCGGCTGAAGAGCAGCAGGCCGGCGTCGGTGGGGCCGGTGATGTCGAGCAGGCCGTCGAGGTTGTCGAACCACTCGATGCTGATGCCGTCGAGCCCCCGGTCGTCGTTGACGGCGCCGGTGAAGGTGACCGTGTCCCCGTCGACGAACTCCTCCCCCTCGAACGGCGTCGTGATGGTCACGCCGGGGCAGACGTTCTGGGACAGGACGTGGATGGGGAGGTTGGCCGTGTCGCTGGCGTTGTTGCTGTCGACGACCTCCGCCGAGATGGTCCACAGCCCCGGGTCCAGGCCGCCGACGAGCTGGTCGCTGTAGCCGTCGCCGTCGGCCTGGGTGTCGCCGAGGTCGACGATGTCGGCGACGGTGTCGGTCCGCTCGGCGCGCCAGTGGATGGCCAGGGTCTCGGCGTCGTCCTCGTTGTCGCTGACGTTGACGGTGACGGTCAGCCCCGCCCCCTCCTCCACGACGATGGGATCGCCCGAGGGAGGCACGAGCGGGTCCTCGATGCTGATCAGCGGCGGCGTGTTCGGCGCGATCGAGATGGGCCCCTGGGGACAGCCGAGGAGCGGCGCCGCGACGATCAGGAGGAGGAAGAAGCTACGGAGCCGCATCGCCGGGCAGCGTACCAGGGCCCGACGGAGACCGTCCGTGTAGAGTAGGTCCGCCCCGCTCATGCGCCTGCTGCTGCCGTTGATCGCCGCCGTCCTCGCCTGCGCCCCGACGGCCGCGCTCGCCGCCGACCGCGAGGCCGCCACGGAGAAGGTCTACGAGGCCGCCGACGCCATCGACGCCGCCCGCGCCGAGCTCCAGGCGGGCCGCGCCGACGAAGCGCGGACGCTCCTGGCCGGCGCCGAGATCCTCCTCGTGGACGCCCGCAAGCTCGACCCCGAGCTCCCCCGCATCGGCTTCGAGCTGGCCCGCATCCACCTCCTCCGGGACGACCCCGAGGCGGCCAAGCTGACGCTGGAGGGGGCGCTGAAGCTGGACCTCCCCATCGAGGAGCACGTCCGGATGGCGGGGATGCTCGACGAGGTCCGGGCCCAGCTGGGCAAGCCGTCGGCGGGGACGGAGTGGCGGCAGTCCCACACTTTGCGGGGGGCGGGCCTGGGCGGGCTCGCGGGCGGGCTCGCGGTGATGGGGATCGGGATGGCCGTGGCCTACGCCTCGTTCGACGACGCGGCGACGGACGGCGTCACCGACGGCAACCTCGCCCTGAACCGGTTCGGCTGGGCGCTCGTCGGCGTCGGCGGGGGCCTCTCCGCGGGCGGCGGGGCGCTGACAATCGTCGGCCAGGTCCGGCTGGAGAAGCTGCGGGCGGTTCTGCCTGGTCCGTGGCGACTTGCGTCCGTCTCCTTCGAGTTGCGCCTGAGGTTCTGAGGGGTGTCCCCCCGGGTCTTCGACCGGATCGCCCAGGTCGTCCTCGGGAACCGCGCCGCGGTGGCGGCGGCGCTCCTGCTGATCGTGGTGGGGACGGTGTACGGGGCGACGTCGCTGCAGGCGGACTTCTCGGCGGTGGCGTTCTACGGCGCGGGCGATCACGAGGTCGACCACCTCGTCGACTTCAAGTCCCGGTGGGGGCACGACGACTCGCTGATCCTGATCCTGGTGGAGGCGCCCGGGGACGATCCCGACGTCGTCACCCCGGCGCGGATGCGGACGCTGGTGGAGATGACCGACGCGCTGGACGCGCACCCCTCGGTGGCGGACGTCGCGTCGCTGACGACGACGCCGATGATCGCGGGCGAGCTCCCCGGCCTCATCGACCTGACCCCCGTCGCCGAGGCGATGCCGGAGGACCCGGAGGAGCTCGCGGCGTGGCGGGCGAGGCTGCTCGAGCACCCCGTCGCGGTCCCGTCGCTCCTGTCGGCGGACGGGGGGCTCGCGGCGCTGCTCGTCGAGCTCGACGTCAACGCCGACGACATCCAGCAGCTCAGGCCGGTGGTGGTGGACGTCCGGGCCCTCGTGGAGGGCTACCAGGGGCGCGACGGTCTATCGGTGATTACCGCTGGAATTCCAGCAGTTCGGACCGACTTCTTCCAGTTGATCTTCGAAGATCAGATCGTCGCTGTAGCGCTGATCACGGTGGTCATCAGCCTGCTCCTGCTGGCGCTCTTCCGGCGCCTCCACGGGCTGATCGCGCCGGGGTTCGCGGCGCTGATCCCGACGGTGATGGTGTTCGGGGCGATGGGGTGGACCGGCGAGACGATCGGGATCCTGAACCAGTCCTACTTCACGCTCCTGCCGGTGATCGCGATCGCGGACGCGATCCACATGGTGAGCCGGTTCCACGAGGAGGCGCGGCGGCGGGCGGCGCCGGGGGAGCGGCTGACCGAGGAGCAGCGGCGGGCCTCGATCGCGCGGGCGGTGCGGGCGATCGGGACGGCGTGCCTGCTGACGTCGACGACGACGGGGGTGGGGTTCCTGTCGCTGCAGATGGCGGGGATGCCGATCCTGCGGGGGTTCGGGCTGTACGCGGCGATCGGGATCGGCCTGGCGTACGGGACGGTGCTGCTGATCATCCCGCTGGCGCTGAGCTTCACGCGGGGGGCGGTGCCGGAGGCGTCGCGGGAGGGGGCGCACACGGCGGCGGACCGGGCGCTGCTGTGGTGCGCCGAGGTGTCGCTCCGGCGACCGCTGCTGGTGTTCGCGGCGACGGCGGCGGTGCTCGCGGCGAGCGGCTTCTACGGGACGCAGGTCGTCATCGACAACACGCTGACGGGGCTGCTGGAGGCGTCGCACCCGACGTCGCAGGCGAACATGCGCGCGGACGAGCGGATGGGCGGGATCCTCGGGCTGGAGCTGGACCTGCGGGGGCCGCCGGGGTCGATGAAGGAGCCGGCGGTGCTGAAGGCGCTGGCGGCGCTGGACGCGTGGGCGCTGCCGCAGGACGCGTACCGCGCGACGGCGGGCCCGCACACGTTCGCGGCGACGTTCAACGCGGCGGTCACGGGGGAGGCGCGGGTGCCGGACACGGCGGCGGAGGTGGCGCAGCTGTTCCTCCTCGGGGAGGGGGCGGGGCTGGAGGACGTGGTCGAGCTGGGGGACTTCTGCTGCGGGCGGGCGATGCTCCGGATCAAGGACCAGGGCGGGCGGGACATGGAGGCGCACTGCGACGCGCTCCAGGCGAAGGCGGGGGAGCTGTTCGCGGGGCTGGAGGTGCAGCCGCGGCTGACGGGGACGCCGTTCGTCGCCTACCGGGGGATCAACCGGGTGACGACGGACCTGCGCGACAGCCTCGCGCTGGCCTTCGTGATCATCGCGGCGGTGATCCTGCTGCTGTTCCGGTCGGGCCGGATCGCGGCGATCTGCTTCGTCCCCAACGCGCTCCCGCTGGTGGTCGGGTACGGGGCGCTGGGCCTGATGGGGTGGCTGCTGGACCCGACGCCGGCGGTGGTCTTCACGGTGGGGCTGGGGATCGCGGTGGACGACACGATCCACCTCGTGGCGCGCTGGCGGGAGGAGCGCGGGGCGGGCCGGTCGAACGCGGACGCGGTGCGGGAGGCGGTGCTGCACACGGGGCGGGCGGTGACGATCACGTCGGTGGTGCTGTCGGCGGGGTTCCTCGTGAACTGCCTGTCGTCGTTCCCGACGATGCGGGTGATGGGGGGGCTGGGGGCGGTGGTGATCCTGACGGCGTGGCTGTCGGACCTGTTCGTGCTGCCCGCGCTGCTGGGGAGGTTCGGGGGCGGGGCGGAGGAGGACGGGGCGTGAGGGCGATCGTGGTCGGCGGCGGGATCATGGGGCTGAGCGCGGCCTGGGGGCTGGTGCGGCGCGGGGTGGACGTGACGCTGCTGGAGCAGGGTTCCCTGCCCTGCCCGAAGGCGTCGTCGTACGGGGAGCACCGGCTGATTCGGCAGGCGTACGGGGACAGCGAGGGGTACACGCGGCTGGTGGCGGACGCGTACGCCGCCTGGGACCGGCTCTGGGACGACCTCGGGGCGAGCTTCCACCGGCGGACGGGGACGCTGGCGTACGGGACGGGGAGCAGCGACGGGTGGACGGAGCGATCGCGGGCGACGCTCGAGCGGCTGGGGCTGCCGCTGGAGGTGCTGGGGGCCGACCAGCTGGCGGCGCGGTGGCCGCACCTCCGGTTCGACGGGGTGGAGTGGGGGTTCTTCCAGGAGGACGGGGGGGTGCTGCTGGCGGGGCCGA
>CAYFOA010000275.1:0-9314 GCA_964344575.1 uncultured Rickettsiales bacterium
GCCGCACGGCCGGACCGGACGCCGGACGGGGGGCCGGTCCAGAGGCCGGCGCGGGGGCCGCCCGCGGGTCCGCCCCCCACGCCGGTGCCGGCTCCACCGCCGCCGCCGAGCCCCGCCCGACGCTGCACGTCGCCCCCGACGCGCGCGGCTTCCACCTCGGCGACGGCGACCCCGTCGACCTCCGCCGCCACGGCCCCATGCGGCGCATCCTCGTCGCGCTGGCCGAGCGCCGCCGCGACGCCCCCGGCGAGGCGCTCGACCTCGACGCCGTCATGGAGGCGGGCTGGCCCGGCCAGCAGCTCCTCTGGGAGTCCGGCCGGGCCCGCGTCTACACCGCCATCCGGACGCTCCGCCGCGCCGGCCTCCAGGGGGTGCTTCTGACCCGCGACGACGGCTACCTGCTCGATCCCGAGGTCCCCCTCCTCGATCCCTGACCGCGGCGACGTCCGCGTCTCTCAGACCGTCTCAGATCCCTTTCGTCGAGTCTCAGCGGGTTCCTGACGAGCCTGTCTCCAGCACCCCGGCGGCCCTCCCGCCGCCCCCGCCTGGAGACACGTCATGGAGTCCACTCCGCTTACGCGGCGTGCGTTCGTGCGCCTCGGATCCGCCGCCGCCGCCGGCGCCGTCCTGACGCCCGGCCTCGCCCTCGCCGGCCCCCTCGCCACCCCCCGCCAGATGGAGGGCCCCTTCTACCCCCGGCCCGAGCAGCTCGGCGCCGTCGATCCCGCCTTCTGGACGAACGACCTGACCCGCGTGCCCGGCGTCGCCGTCGCCGCCCGCGGCGAGCGGATCGTCGTCGTGGGGCGCGTCCTCGACGAGGACGGCCGGCCGCTCCCCGGGGCCGAGGTCCAGCTGTGGCAGGCCTGCGTCTCGGGTCGCTACCTGTCCAGCAAGGACCGCCGCGACCGCCGCAAGCACGACGACGGCTTCCAGTACTTCGGCGTCTGCGTCACCGACCGCGACGGCTAGTACGCGTTCAAGACGATCCTCCCCCCGTCGTACCCCGCGGGCGTCATCCCCGGCTGGATCCGGCCCCCCCACCTCCACTTCAAGGTCCGCCGCCCCGGCATGACCGACTTCATCACCCAGATGTACTTCGACGACGCCTCGAACCCCGACAACCGGAAGCTCAACCTCGCGCTGCAGCGGCGCGACCTCATCATCCACGGCGTCCGCCCCCGCAAGCGCGACCGGCTCATCCGCCCCGTCCACCGCGGCGGGCCGAGCAGCGAGCAGGTCGCGTCGCTGGCCCCGTCCGTGGCGCGCGGCGGCGACGGCGAGCCCCCCTGGGCCCGCTTCCAGGCCGATCGCTGGGTCGACTTCCCCATCGTTCTCGACCCGGACCTGTACGCGGAGTGATATGAGGACCGGACCGTGAGCGACGACCGACCCGACCGCCGCAGCGTCCTCCGCGGCGCCCTCGCCGCGACCGCCGCCGTCGCCGCGCCGTCGGTCCCGAGCCCCGCCCGGTCCTTCCCCAAGCGACGCAAGAAAGCGATGACGCCGTCCCAGGTGGAGGGCCCCTTCTACCCCGGCAAGAAGACCCGCAAGGCGGGCAACGACCTCGTCGTGGTGCCCGGCGCGGAGCCCGCCGAGGGAGTCCGCGTGCTGCTCCTCGGGGCTGTCCTCCAGGTCGGCGGGGCGCCCGTCACGGACGGCTGGGTGGAGATCTGGCAGACCTGCCACCGCGGGCGCTACGACGACCGGTGGGACGACTTCGGCAGCGAGATCCCCCGCGATCCCGGCTTCGCCTACCGCGGCGCGTGCCGGCTCTCCGCCGACGGGACGTACGCCTTCCGCACGGTCATCCCCCGCCGCTACCCGTCCGGCAGCAGCAAGGAGTGGTGGCGGCCGCCGCACGTCCACTTCAAGGTCTTCGTCGCGGGCAAGGAGCGGCTGACGACGCAGATGTACTTCGACGACCCGCTCGACCTCGACAACGACTGGCGGCACGGCGCCGTGCAGGCCGTCGACCGGATCATCGCCGACGTCCCCATGGACCGCCGCTGGGAGCTCGTCGCCCGGCTCGGACCCGTGGACGACGCCGCCTGGGCCGACGCCGCCGTCCACGGCATCGAGGCGTCCGCGGACGACGGCGGAGACGCCTACGGGCCGATCCGGGCAGGCCGGTTCGACCTCCTCGTCAACCCCCCGGAAGAGGACTCCGAATGACCCACGAAGAAGCGCTCGCGGCCCTCGCCGGCCGGCCCACGGTGGCGGTGGTCCGGTCGTCGCTGCGGTCGGTCAAGGAGCTGCACACGCGCTGCCTGGAGCACGACGTCCCCGCGACCATGGCGCGGCCGCCGTCGGGGAGCACCTGAGGGACGAGCATGTGGCTCCTGGTGCAGGAGTCCGACGTCCCCCGCGTCGCCGACCTGATGGGGCGGTTCGTCACCGCCGAGCCCGAGGACCCCGACGACGAGCCCCCCTGCCCGTGCTGCGGGACGGCCGCGCCGCTGGTGAACGGCGCCTGCTCCGACTGCGGACTGCAGCTGGCCTAGACGAGAGTCTGGGCGCGACGCCGGCGCGCTGAGAGGACGAGGACGGCGAGGAGGCCCGCGCTCCCCCCGGGGGCCACCGCCGCCGCGCAGCCGCAGCCGTCACCTGCGCCGTCGTCGCCGAGGCCGCGGACCCCGTCGTCGTCGTCGTCATCGTCATCCCCCGGTCCGGCGCCTCCCCCCTCCAGCGCGGCGAGGTACCCGAACGCGAAGACCGTGGGCGCGATCGACGTGTGGGTCGTGAACTCGTTGATCGGGGGCGCGTACCCCACGTCCGCGAACCGCTCGAGCTGGGGCCAGTCCTGCACCGGCGGGTCGTAGGCCGCGATGACCGACCCGAGGATCCCGCCCGACTCCTCGTCGTCCATCGGGCCGAACACCGTGAGCCCGGGGACCGGCGCCTCGATCCCGTCCCCCATGCTGGGGTTGTGCAGGGGCTGCTGCACCGGCCGCTCCCCCAGCCCCGTCACGAAGGACCAGCCCGACGGGTTCGCCCCCAGCGTCAGGTCGCAGGTCGTGATCGCCCACCCCCGGAGCTCGTCCCGCCCCGTCAGGGCGTGGGCGCGGAGCAGCAACCCGGCCCCCTCGGCCGTCGGCGTGCTCGCCGTGGACCAGCCGATCGGCGCGTAGGGGTGCTTCGCGATCCGGAACGCGACCGCGTCGGCGTACTCCAGCCACGCGTCCGCCCGCTCCTCGATCACCCGGACCGCCGCGTCGGCCACGTCGGGGGAGGCCGCCTCCGCTCGCGCGTACGTCCACAGCGCCGGGATCCAGCCCCCGTTGTCCCAGTCGGCGAGGGAGAACCCGAGCCCCCCCGCGAAGGGCCCGACCTGCGCGAACGCCGCGTCGTACGACGCCTCGCCGGTCGCCGCGAGGAGGGCCGCCGCCGCCGCCGCCGCGCGCTGGTCGTACTCCAGCCGGGGGCCTTCCCCGTACTCGGGGCGCGGACCGTCCGCCCACGCCCGGTTCCACGCCCGCTCCGCCTCCTCCAGGAGGGCCTCGGCGCCGGCGGCGTCGAACGGCTCCAGCGCCCGCGCGAGCCGGGCCGCGGCCGACGCGAAGCTCATCGTGGAGATCGGGTCGGGGGCGTACGCGTACCACGTCCAGCTCCCTCCCTCGGGGGGCGCGTCGTCCTCGGGCATCGCCCCCCAGGGCGGGTAGCCGGTGGTCTCTACGCCGGCCGAGACGGCGCCGTCCGCCGTCTGGAGCTGCCGGTAGAGGTCGATCGCGAACCGCGCCTCGTCGAGGACGTCGGGCACGCCGTCGCCGCTGTCGGGGAGGCCCGCGGCGTCCCACGCGAACCGGACGGGGTCCAGCTCCCACAGGTCGACGAGGACCTCGACGACCTCGAGGTGACCGATCCGGCGGTCGTAGTCGCCGGCGTCGTGGTAGCCGCCGGCGACGTCCACGGTCTCCCCCGTCGCGGCGGCGGGGAGCGCCCCGAAGGCGTCGCTCCCGACCACGTGGTAGTCCGCGTCGGTCCACTCGACGGTGTGCTGGTGGCAGGCGTCGTGGGACCAGGCGGTGTGCTCGGCCGACAGCGCCTCCCCGCACCGCTGCTGGTACAACGCCCGGAAGACCGTCACGAAGGGGGCGTCGTAGACGTCGCCGGCCACGTCGAACCCGTGGGAGCGGCCCCCGCCGTCGAGCACGACGTAGTAGCTCCCCGGCTCCGCCACCGGCGAGAGGTCCGCCTCGTAGACGTTCGTCCCCGTGAAGTCCTGCCCGTAGACGTCCTCCGGCGTCTCCGCCCCCGCCGCGCGGCGGAGCGCCAGCGTCCCCGAGTGGACGGCCTCGCCGGTCTCCGCGTCGATGACGGAGAACCCGCGCTCGTCATCGCCGAGGGCGAGCGGGCCGAGCGTCCCCATCCAGAAGGAGAAGTAGCCGTACCGGAGCGGCGCGTCGGGGAGGTAGCCGATCTGGTTGACGCGCCAGGCGGGGCTGACGACGGACGCGGGGTCGAGCAGGAGGGTCGCCGAGGTGACGCCGTCGTCCGCCTCGGCGACGTACGTGAAGCCCTCGCGCATCGGCTCCGGAAGCTCCAGGAAGACCTCGTGCTCGGGGACCGACGGGTAGGGCCACCCGTCGGGGATCAGCGCCGCCGCCCGGGTCCGGTGACCGGTCGCGATCGGGGCGACGGCCCCCTCCCAGGAGGCGTCGTCGGGGCTGGAGACGGTCCACCCCAGGCCGGCCGGGGACGGCTCCGGGCCGAGGAGCAGCGACAGGTGCCGCGGGGACAGCGGTCGCGCCTCCTGCGCGGAGGCGACGGGGGGCGCCGCCACGACGCCGAGGACCAGGGTGAGCGGGACGAGGCGCGCCGGCACCCCGCGAGGGTACCCCCAACGCGAAACGCCCGAGGCCGAAGCCCCGGGCGTTTCGTGCGTGTTGGCGGCTGCCAGGGAAGGGTTGTCTAGAACTGCGGCTTGAAGTTGACCGGGTACTCGACGGCGACGGTCTCGACGCCGGCGGGGAAGCGGAACTTCGCCAGCTCGCGGACGACGCAGGCGCTCAGCTCGTCGTTGCCGAGCTCGTCGCCCTTGACGCGGGCGCGGCTCACGTTGCCGCTGGCCTGGACGTTCATCGAGAGCACCATGCGGCCGCGGAGGTCGGCGTCGCTCTTGAGCTCACGCTCGTAGCAGGCCCGGACCTTCGGGAGCTGCATCCGGATGGCCGAAGCGATCTGGTCGGAGCTGAGCCCCTCGCTGCGCTGCAGGGTCGCCTTGCGGGCGCCCGTCGCCGCGCCGCTGCGGCCCGACGTCGCGCTGCTCCGGGAGGAGCTCGTGTCGAGGACGGCGAGCTGCTCTTCGCGATCGTCCGAGGCGGGGGCCGACGCCATCGACGGACGGGCGAGGTCCATGCGGGGCTTCGGCGCGTCGAAGCTCGGGGCCACCGCCATCGGCTTCGGGGCGTCGACCGACACCGCGATCGACCCCACGCTGCCGGCCAGCGCCGCGAACATGCTCGAACCGCGCTCCTCGGAGCCGTCGCCGTCGTCCATGATCTCGATGGCGTCGGCCGCGGACGCGAGCACCGGCTCGTCGTCGTCCTCGATCACGATCCCGTGCTCGGACGCCCACGCCATCGGGTCGATGCCCTGGACGTCGGCCGAGGCGACGGAGACCTCGAAGTCGTCCTCGATGACGATCAGCTCGACGGGCGCGGGGGCCAACGTCAGCGCGTCGCCGTCGTGGGACGGGGAGGAGGTGGAGAAGGCCGCCGCACCGGCCGCCAGGCAGAGCCCGGCCGTCGCGGCGGCGATGGTCTTGATGTCGAGTTCCTTGGCAGGCATGCCCCTCGTATCGGGGCGGGACCCTTCGGCTTGAGCACAAAGAAGGGTGCCGAACACCCCTCAAAGAAGGGTACGGATCACCTTTGCGAGGTCGGAGGCGACCGCGTCGAAGTCCGCCGGCCAGGTCACCACGCGGTCCGCGCGGGCGGCCCCGGGCTGGACGAAGCGGTCGTGCATCGGCGCGACGGTGGCCGCGAACTGCCGCCGCACCGACGCCTCCGACCGGCCACGCTCGACGGCGTCGCGGGCGATGCGGCGCTGCAGCCGGAGCTCCTCGGGGACGTCGAGGAAGACGGTGAAGTCGAGCTCGGCGACGGCCCCGGGGACGGCGAAGAGGAGGATGCCGTCGACCAGCACGACGTCGGACGCCTCGATCCGCTCGGGCTCGCCCAGCCGGCTGTGGGTGGGGAAGTGGTAGCGGGGGACGTCGACGGCGCGGCGGTCCCCGAGGGCCCGGAGGTGCTCGACGAAGAGGGCGTCGTCGAGGCTGTCGGGGTGGTCGAAGTTGATCGAATGCCGCTCCGGCAGGGGGAGGTGGTCCAGCGGGCGGTAGTACCGGTCGAAGGTCAGGCGGGCCGGGCGGAGGTCGTCCAGCAGCCCCGCGACGAGGTCGACGAGGGTGGACTTTCCGGAGCACGAGCCCCCGACGAAGCCGACCCGTGTAGGCTTGCTGATCCGGGCCATCGAATCAGGAGGGTTGCCCATGGAATTCGTCGTCCGCGCCCACTCGGTCGAACTCGACGAGAAGACCCGCGCCTACGCCGAAGCGAAGATCGGCCGCACCGTCTCCAAGATGCTCCGCGGCACCGGCTCGCGGGTCGACGTCGAGGTCACGGAGGCGCCCCATCAGGCGCGCGTGAAGGTCCACGTCTCCATCCCCCACGCCCCCAGCGAGACGGTCCACGCCGACCAGTCCGACATCAAGTCGGCGATCGACGTGGCCGCCGACAAGATCGGGCGCGCCCTGCGGCGGAACAAGGAGAAGCGGCGCGACAAGGCCCGCACCACCGGCCCCGTGCGCGATCCCCACGCGACCGAGGACGACCTCGTCGAGGACGAGCTCGACACGATGACCAACTAGCGGGGTCACGCCCCCGGCTCGACCCAGGGCTTGTCGTCGGCGGTCGGCCACGCCGGCCGCTTGCTCGACATCCAGAGCGTCCACAGCCCCAGCCCGAAGAGCACGATCGCGGCGAACTGCCCCGGCGTCATGCCGAAGGCGTAGCGGACGTCCGACGCCTGGCCGCCCAGGTCGGTGTTCCTCAGCGAGTCCCACAGCAGCCGGATCGGCGCGTACAGGATCGGCGTGAGCGCCAGCAGCAGCCCCTCCTTGCGGGGCTTGCGGGCGACGGTGACGAGCACCAGGAACACGAACAGCCCCAGCAGCGAGTCCATCAGCCCGAGGTCGTAGCGGGTCGTCCCGATGGCCCCGACGGGGAAGTGCTTGGCGAACGCGCCGACCTCCGCGTGGGCCTTGGCCTTGTCCCCGCGGTGGCGCTGGATCGCGCCCGCGTACACGTTCTCGAGGTCCTTCAGCTTCTCCCCGGAGGCCTCCGCCAGCGCCTCCTCGCCCATCGTCGCGGCCTCGTCCCAGTCGGGGAAGTCGACGGCGAGGTGGCCGATGGTGGCCTGGAAGATCGCGGGGCTGTCCTCGACCTCGCGGCCGATGTGGTCGTGGACCACGAAGCAGCCGAGGCGGCCGATGAAGACGCCGAAGGCCAGCCCGATCATGAGGATGTCGCCGCCGCGGAAGGGCTTGATGCCGCGGCTGCGGAAGAACCACACGGCGAGGAGCGTGCAGCCGAAGTAGCCGCCGAAGCTGCTCAGCCCGGACCACACCTTGAGGATGTCGATCGGGTTCTCGAGGTACTGCTGAGGCTCGTAGAAGATGTGGCCGATGTGGCCGAAGACGATGGCTCCGAGGGCCAGCCAGAAGAGGATGTCGGTGTACGTCTTGGGGTCGATGCCGCGCTCGCGGGCGTACTTCTGGCACCACAGGCTGCCGATGATGAAGCCCAGCGCGAGGAGCACCCCGAACGGCTGGATCGACAGGGGCCCGACGAGCTCGATGGCCTCGGGGCGGAAGAACGGCAGGGCGAGCGCGGGGGTCATGGTTCCGACGTAACACGGCCCCGACCGAGACTCGTCCCGATCGGGGCCGCGTTGTTCCTCCTCAGGAAGGGCTAGTGGTCGTCGTCGTCCTCGACGGCCTCGGCGATCATCGCCTCGGTCGTCAGGAGCAGGCCGGCGACGGACGCGGCGTTCTGCAGCGCGCTGCGCGTGACCTTGGTGGGGTCGATGACGCCGGCCTCGATGAGGTCGCCGTAGGTGCCGTTGGCCGCGTTCAGGCCGAAGCTGCCGGTGCCCTGGCCGACCTTGTCGACGGCGATGGAGGCGTCGATGCCGGCGTTGTCGGCGATGACCCGGAGGGGCTCCTCGATGGCGCGCCGGACGATGTCGGTGCCGAAGCGCTCGTCGCCGATCGTGTCGACCGAGTCGAGGCTGCCCTGGGCGCGGATCAGCGCGACGCCGCCGCCGGGGACGATGCCCTCCTCGACGGCCGCGCGGGTCGCGTTGAGCGCGTCCTCGACGCGGGCCTTCTTCTCCTTCATCTCGGTCTCGGTGGCCGCGCCGACGTAGATGACGGCCACGCCGCCGACCAGCTTGGCGAGCCGCTCCTGGAGCTTCTCGCGGTCGTAGTCGCTGGACGTCTCCTCGATCTGCGCCTCGATCTGGTGGACGCGCGCCTTGATGTCGGCGTCGGCCCCGCCGCCGTCGACGATCGTGGTGTTGTCCTTGGAGATCGTCACGCGCGAGGCGTGGCCGAGGTCCTCCAGGGTGACCTGGTCGAGCTTGAGGCCGAGGTCCTCCATCAGGGCCTTGCCGCCGGTCAGGACGGCGATGTCCTGGAGCATGGCCTTGCGGCGGTCGCCGAAGCCGGGGGCCTTGACGGCGGCGACGTTCAGCGTCCCGCGGATCTTGTTGACCACGAGCGTGGCGAGCGCCTCGCCGTCGATGTCCTCGGCGATGACGAGGAGCGGCTTGCCGGTCTTGGCGACGGCCTCGAGCGCCGGCAGCAGGTCCTTCATGTTCGAGATCTTCTTCTCGTGGACCAGGATGTACGGGTCCTCGAGGACGACCTCCATGCGCTCCGGGTCCGTCACGAAGTACGGGCTCAGGTAGCCGCGGTCGAACTGCATGCCCTCGACCACCTCGGAGTGCGTCTCCATCGACTTCGCCTCCTCGACGGTGATGACGCCGGCCTTGCCGACCGCCTCCATCGCCTCGGCGATGATGTTGCCGATGGTCTCGTCGCCGTTGGCGGAGATGGTCCCGACCTGCGCGATCTCGGCGCTGTCGGTCGTCGGGCGGCTGAGGTTCTGCAGCTCGCCGACGATGGTCGCGACGGCCTTGTCGATGCCGCGCTTCAGGTCCATCGGGTTGACCCCGGCGGCGACGAGCTTGCTGCCCTCGCGGTAGATGGCCTGGGCGAGGACGGTCGCGGTCGTCGTGCCGTCACCGGCGAC
>CAYFOA010000276.1:0-9295 GCA_964344575.1 uncultured Rickettsiales bacterium
GACGACACCCTCCCGCCCGACGACGACGACACCCTCCCGCCGGACGACGACGACAGCGGCGGCGACGACGACGACGACTCGGGCGAGGACCCGATCCCGGAGACCTGCGTGGACGACGGGTTCGAGGACGACGACACCTCGGGGTCGGCCAACTTCGCCGTCACCCCGGTCACCTACATCGACCTCACGATCTGCGAGACGGACGACGACTGGTTCGCCATCGAGCTCGAGATCGGGCACGAGTTCACGGCCTCGCTGGACTTCCCCCACGCCGAGGGGAACATCGACGCCATCCTCTACAACGACGTCCTCAACTCGGTCGCCAGCGCGACGTCGACCAACGACAACGAGGAGCTGGTCTACGCGGTCTCCTCGACCGAGACCTACTACCTCCAGGTGACGCTCGTGTCGGACACCGGCCTCTACCCGGGGAACGGCAACGTCTACGACCTGGAGCTGGACGACGCCGCCATCGGGGGCTGCATCGACGACGGCTTCGAGGACAACGACAGCGAGCCGGGGACGTCGATCTCGACGACCACCTACAGCGGCCTCGCGGTCTGCCCCGGCGACTACGACTACTACAACTTCCAGGCGAACGCCGGCGACGACGTCACGGTGACCCTGACGTTCGACGACAGCGAGGGGAACGTCGACTCGGAGATCTTCGACCCCAACGGGGGCCCGGTCGCCGAGGGGTTCAGCGAGACCGACGACGAGGTGATGAACTTCACCGCCGGCGACACCGGGACCTACGTCATGGTCGTGGAGCTGTACGTCGACGACGGCTCGACGCCGGGCAACGAGTACAGCCTGGAGCTGGACATCCAGTAGCGGACGTCCGCGAGCGTCAGCCCAGGTTCCCCCGCTGGAACTGCTCGACGACGCGGGTGAGCTGCTTGAGCGCGTCGACGACGACCTCCAGCCGCTCGTGGTCCTCGTGGATGCCGACGAGGGCGAGGCCGTTGAGCGTGGCGAAGGCGAACCGGAGCGCGACCCGGTAGATGTTCGGGTCGCCTTTCTCGGGCGGCGGGAAGAAGCCCTTGCGGAGGTCCGACGCGTTGCGGTCGAAGCGCTTGTCGACCTGACGGATCCGCTCCATCAGCTCGGGGTCCGTGCGGGCCGCGACGACCAGCTCCAGCCAGGCGAGGTAGGTGTCGCCGCGGACGAGCTTCCACAGCAGGTCGATGCCCGCCTCCGCCTTGCTCTCGCCGGGGCCGATCTCGAGGTCCTCGAACGCCGCCTGGAACTCGGCGAGGCGCTTGTCGAAGACGTAGTCCATCGCCGCGCAGACGAGGTCCGTCTTGGTGGGGAAGTGGTGCAGCAGCGCGCCGCGGGAGATGCCCGTGCGGCGGAGCACCTCGGGGGTGGAGGTGCGCGCGTAGCCGACGTCGATGAGGCACTCGAACGTGGCCTCGAGGAGTCGGCGCCGCGTCTCCGCGCTGCGTTCTTCCTGGGTTCGTCGGCCTCCGCTCACCGACGCCTGCGTACCACGAAGGGCAGCAGGGAGACCAGCGGGAGGAGGGGGGCGCCGGGGGCGAGGTTCGCCGCGCAGCCGCAGCCCACCGCGAGGCCGTGGCCGGGGACGTAGGAGCCCTCGAGCACGACGTCGTCCTCGTCCTCGTCCTCGTCCTCGTTCTCGTCCTCGTCCTCGTTCTCGTTCTCGTTCTCGTTCTCGGGGTCGGTCTCGGGGTCGTCGTCGTCGTCGTCGTCGTCGCCGCCGGGTCCGGGGGTGTCGTCGTCGTCGTCCCCCTGCCCTCCCGACACGCCGAAGGGCGCCCAGTCGACCTCGAACGTGTAGTCCATGTCCGGCCCGGTCCAGCAGCCGACCGCGATCCGGAGCTTGTCGGCGGCGTTCGCCGTCTCCACCACGGGGCCGACGTAGTCCTCGTCGCGGTTGTCGAGGATGAGGTCGCCGGCCTCGTCGTAGACCCAGAAGTCGAGGTCGCTGCCGTTGGCCCAGTCGAGGGTGAACCGGACGTCGCCGCCGCAGGGGAGCTCGACCACGAACCAGTCGACGTCGGCGCTCCACTGGGACGCGCAGGAGATCCGGCCGGAGATGGTGAGGTCACCGCCGTCGCTGGCGATGGCGTTGTAGTCGGTGTCCCCGTCCCAGTCGTTGGGCTCGACCTCGGTGAAGGCCTCGTCCACCGCGTCGCAGGCCCCCGGCGCGGGGGTGGCGTCGTCGTCGTCGCCGGGGACGGTGTCGTCGTCGTCATCGCCCCAGTCGTCGTCGTCCCCGCCCTCGCCCCACGGGGGGCCGCTCTCCACGCCCCCGCACCAGCCGTCGACGCAGGACGTCCCGCAGGGGCAGTAGTAGTCGCCGGGGCAGGCGGTCCCGGGGCCCGCGTACAGCTCGCACGCGGCGCCGGTGTCGTCGCAGGACAGCTCGCGCCAGTCGAGGCTGCCGTTGTTGGACGGGTGCATGACCGCCCACGAGCCGACGTCGGTGTGCGCCAGCCCGATCCAGTGGCCGACCTCGTGCTGCGCGACGGACTCGAGGTCGTAGTCGCTCCCGTCCCAGTCGTACTGGTCGGCGTTGAAGACCATGTCGGCGGACGTCATGTCGCAGTCGCCGTTCCACGACGGGTAGGTGATCGCGAGCGTCCCCCACCCCATCCCGCCGCCCCACGACTGGTAGAAGCCGACGACGTTGGGGCCGCTGCCGAGGGGGTCGGCGGTGCTGTCGGGGCCCTGGCTGAAGGTGAAGTCGGAGCAGCCGGGGTAGCCCCACTCGGCGAAGGACTCGTTGAGGATGTCGATGACCTCGGCCTCGGGGAGGGTGCCGAGGGGGAGCGACGAGCTGTAGTGCCACGTCGTCAGCGGGTCGGCGCCGCGCCAGGCGGTGGGCGTGCCCCAGCAGGTGTCGAGCGGGTACCACGCCGACGCCGGGGCGGGCGCGAGCAGGACGACGGCGACGAACGATCCGAGCACGGGAGCAAACCGGGCCATGCAGGCCTCCTGGCAGGGTGCTCCCGGGCGCGAGTGTGGAGGGGGTTCGCTAAACAGTCAAGGCTGACTGTAAGGGTCGACGATCTCGCCGGTGGCGAGGAACGTCTCGATGGCCGCCCAGGCTTCGTCCCCCGACATGAGGTTGTCGTGGGTGGCGGCTTCGACCCCACCGTTGCGGGTGACGGTGTCGAACTGCTGGATGCCGGCGGGGGAGGTGGGGCCGGGCTCGAAGGCGACGTCCGCGATCGGCCAGATCTCCGCGCCGACGCCGGGGACGCCGAGGGCGCGGGCGACGGCTTCGTTGCTGACGTTGGGGATCGTGCTGTCGAGGTGCGCGATCTGGACGAGGATCTCCGGGTGGTTGGCCGTCGCGTGCGGCGCCCACGTCATCGCGTCGCCCGGGTCGATGAGCGTCTGGATCAGGGGGAAGAACCGGTCGATGTCGCCCGGGGTCGTCCCCTCGGGGGCCATGACGTCGATGAGCGGGCTGAACAGGTCGCTGAACTCGATGATCGACGAGGTCCGGCCGCCGGGGACGTTGAGGACGGCGGCGTCGAACGCGTCCGTCAGGGCCAGCAGCTCGGGGCCCATGATCGCGCCGAGGGACAGGCCGACGTAGGACATGCCCTCGGGGTCGAGGTCGGTCGTCCCGTCGCCGTCCACGTCGAAGCCCTCTCGGAGCAGCTCGATGACCTGGAGCTTGTCGAAGGTGGACTGGCGCCAGTTGTCGCGGATGAGGCGGCCGTCGACCGAGGGCGGGGTGAACTGGATGCCGAAGAAGGTGAGCGCCTCGAGGGCGTCGAGGGGGACGTCGGTCCGGCTGGGGTGGTCGCCGTGCTCGACCGCGTCGACCGCGATCACCGCGACGCCGTCGGCGACGACGTGGCGGGCGACCTTGGACCCCTGACCGCGATCGTGGGACAGGCCGTGGCCGTAGAACATCACCGGGAAGGGGCCGCCGGTGCCGTCTCCCGGGAGCCAGACCCGCGTGGGGAGGGCGTGCTCGCCGAGGGGTTCGCCGTCGCCGAGGGGGTCCATCGTCCGGTCGGGGCGGCGGTAGTCGAGGACGTCGACGGTGCCGTCGCAGACGGTCCAGTCGCGGGTGTCGTCGTAGGCACAGGCGAAGGCCGACGGGGTCGGCACGGGGCGGGTGAGGAGGTCGTCGCGGACGAGGGCCGACAGCCGCGTGGCGGACTGCGTCGTGAACGTCAGCATCGCCCCGATCTCCTCGACGGGGCGGCCGAGGGCGGCGGCGGCGGCGACGAAGTCGGGGGACCGGACGTCCGCGGGGACGCCGTCGTCGAGCTCGGTCTCGGGGGACAGCAGGGCGCGGAGGTCGGCGGACGGCGCGAGGCAGCGGCCCTCGGGGTCGGTCGCGGACGTGAAGATCGCGGCCGCGTGCAGCGTTCCGGAGGCGAGCGGGAGGCGCGGGAGGAGGATGGCCGTCTGGTCCCAGTCGGTGAGGCGGACGTCGGCGGCGGTGACCGTGCCGGGGGAGCCGTCCGCGGGGAGCGAGACGATGGCGACGTCGGCCGGGGTGACGCTCCCGAGCGTGCGGGTGAAGGGCATCACGATCCCGGCGGTCGTGCCCCAGCCGTCGAGCTCGTTGAGGTGGTCGAAGATCGTCGTGTAGGAGCCGAGGTCGGTGTCGCCGTACGCGGACGGCGTCTCGACGTGGACCTGGAGCCCGGTGGGGGTGTCGGCGGGGAGGGTCCAGAAGTCGTCGGGGTAGGCGGACGGCCCGTCGGCGTGGTCGGGGGCGTAGTCGAACCGCGTCGGGGACTCGCACCACGCCGGCGGCTCGACGGGGGCGGGGCAGCCGGCGAGGAGACCGACGGCGGCGGCGATGATCAGAGCACGCACGGCGGGAAGGCTACCGGCTCCGCGCGGCTCCATGGCAGACGAATGGACGGGCGGCGAGGGCTATCCTAGAGACATGCCCGGGTTGACCGAGGAGCAGATCACAGACCTCGCTGCGGAGCCCGACCGGGTGCGCCGCGGGCTGAAGATGCTCGCCTTGGTGGGTGAGCTGGTGGGCGACGTGCCCATCGTGGTCGGCGGATTCGCCGTCGAGACGTACACCCAGGGCGGCTACACGACGGGCGACATCGACGCGCTGACGCGCCGTCGGGACGAGGTCGTCGCGGTGCTCGGGGAGTCCGGGTTCGAGCGCCGGGCGCGGCACTGGATCCACCCCGAGCTGCTGCTCGCCTTGGAGTTCCCGGGCGGTCACCTCGAGCCGCGGGAAGCCTACGACCGGGTGGTCGACATCGACATCGACGGCCACCTCGTCCGGATGATCGGCATCGAGGACCTGATCGTCGACCGACTGTGCCAGTACGTGCACGGGCCGGCGACCGAGGAACTCGATCTCGCAGTCTGGCTCCTGGGGCTGCACGGCCATCGCATCGACCGGAGCTACCTGAAGCGCATCGCTGACCGCGAGAAGGTCGGCGAGGCGCTCCTCGAGGCCTACGATCGAGCCGACGACCGGGACGAACCATGAAGCTCGACTACGACGAACTGAAGGCCGAGGTGGCGCTGCGCTCTCTGCGGCTGCGCGCCGACCTGGCGGCCACCCGAGGGCCCCGTCGCGGCGGACGGAAGCGGGATCCCAGCCGGCTCGCTGCCCTCATCGAGCTCGATCGGCGCCGGCTCGCGAAGCTCGAAGCCGAGGGGCGGTTCGTCTGGGAGGGGCGCCGGATCACGCTTCGCTGATCAGGGCTCCGGCAATCCGCGACGGCGGAGGAGCGCCGGTCCGAAGAGGAGCCACGCGAGGCGGTCGGTGGAGGCGGTGAAGGTCGTCCAGAAGCGGGCGAAGAGGAGGCCGCTGCGGTGCAGGGCGAGGGCGACCGTCGTCGCCGCGAGGCCGCACACCACGAACAGGCGGAACATCCACCACAGCGGGTAGCGGGCCAGCTCGGGGTGGCGCTCGTGGAGGCGCGAGAGCTTCTTGAAGGGCGGGATCAGCGTCTCGAAGTCGTAGCCGACGCGGTAGGCGAGGGCGTAGACGTCGAGGGACATGAAGGGGATGGCGAGCATGCCGCGGTAGATCGACGGGTTCAGGAGGAGGCGGAGGCCGCGGCGACCGGGGAGGCGGCGGGCGCGGTCGCGGGTGAGGATCCAGTTCAGCGCGAGGTGGGCGGACTCGTCGCGGCAGACCCGGGCCACGAACTCGTCGAACGCCTCGGACTGCAGCGCGGGGTGCTCGCGGAGGAACGGGATCGTGCCCGCGTCGAGGAACGTCTCGAAGACCGGGTTGCTGACCGCGACGAGGGCGGCGTCGGCGTCCGAGGCGGGGTCGAGGCTGTCGAACTGGTCGAGGACGAGCGCGTTGCCGAGGCCCGGCGGGCGGATCGGGGCGCCGTGCAGGGCGAGGACCTTGCGGAGGCCGTCGGCGTGGCGGCGCTCCTCGTCGGCGAAGAAGGTGTAGAGCGCCCGGAGGTCGTCGTCCGCGCTGGCGTCCGCGAGGAGCTGGAAGTTCAGGCCCGCGATCTCCTCGATGTACGTCACCTCGTTGACGAGGCGGACCATCAGGGGGTCCAGCGGGGGGAGCGGGCCGGCGGGCCAGTCGATCGTGTCCAGCGACCACTGGTGGGCCTCCACCTTCGCGCGGAGGCGGGCGATCGCGGGGTCGGGGGTGGACAGCGACGGGCCGCGGCGAGACCACAGGCGGCTCAGGCGGGCGTCGGGGCGGAGGGCGCGGTGGGTCGTCGCCCACGCCGCCACGCCGATCACGAGGCCGGCGGGGACGTCGACGACGTAGTGCTGCTTGGTGGTCAGCGTGCAGAACGAGACGATCGCCGCCCAGAGCAACGGCAGCGGGCGGGCCCAGGAGCGGCGCAGGTAGCCGGCCCAGGTCAGAGCGAGGCCCCAGGCGAGCGCGACGTGCATCGAGGGGAAGCAGTTCGACGGGGAGTCCGCGGCGCGGAGGTCGGCGAACTCGCGGATCGTGGCCGAGTCGACGTCGGGGAGCGGAAAGAGGTTCCGGGGGTACGTCGTCGGGTACGCGAAGAAGACCATCCAGCAGACGAACGCGGACAGGGCGAGCGTGAAGAAGAGGCGCGTGGCGGCGAGGCGGTCGGGGACCTGGAGCCAGGCGACCAGGCTGGCGATCGTCACCGTCCCGTAGAGCCAGACCGTCCACGGGACGAACGGGATCGCGTGGTCGAGGCTCGTGAGCGTCAGCTCGACGGGGGTGGCGAACGGCTCGAGCTTGGCGAGGCCGTAGCCGCTCAGGACGACGACACCCGTGACGAGCCACATGGCCGCGCGCTTGCCGTAGTCGACGGGGGAGCGGGCGGTCACCGGTCGCGCTCCACGAAGCGGGTCGCGAGGGCGGCGAGGTGGGCGCGGCCGGCGTCGCCGGGGAGGGGCTCGAGGGCGGCGTGGGCGCGGGCGAGGTGCTCCCTCGCGCGCGCGCGCGTGAGTTCCTGGACCCCCTGCCCGACGATCGCGTCGCGGACCGCCTCGAAGGGGAGCGCGAAGGGGTCGGCGCCGTGCAGGTCGAGGAAGAGGAGGGGGAGCGTGACCTTGCGGGCGGCGTGGTCGGTGCCGGGGCGCTTGCCGAGGACGCGCTCGTCGCCGACGTAGTCGAGGAGGTCGTCGACGATCTGGAAGGCGAGGCCGGCCTCGCGACCGAACCGGACGAGGGCGCGGACGTCGGCCTTGCCGGCCTCGACGCTGAGCGCCCCGGCGGCGGCGGCGGCGCTGAACAGGCGGGCCGTCTTCGCTTCGATGATGCGGTAGTAGCCGGTGACGGTCAGATCGAGGTCGCCGGTGTGCGCGAGCTCGGAGCGTTCGCCCTCGGCGAGGGCCGCGGCGGCGCGGACGAGGTGCTCGCGGATGGCCGGGTGCATGCCCCGGAGGGCGCGGTGGATGCGGGCGAAGACGAAGGCGGCGACGCCCGCGGCGAAGGGGATCGAGGTGGCGGTGTGGAGGGTCGGGCCGCCGCGACGGAGGGCGGCGCGGTCGACGACGTCGTCGATGACGAGGCTCCCCTGGTGGACCCACTCTACGGCGGCGGCGGCCGCCAGGGCGCGGGCGGGATCGCCACCCACGGCTTCCGCGGCGGCGAGGGTGACCAGCGGACGGACGCGCTTGCCGCCCTGGCCCCGGAGGTAGCCGACGGCGCGGCCGAGGACGGCGGAGTCGGTGGCGGCGAGGTGGGCGAGGGCGTCCTCGATGGGGCCCCTCCAGCGGTCGTGGAAGGCGCCGAGGGGCGTGCCCGCGGCGAGGGGGCGGGGCGCCGCGGCGACGGGGCGGGGCTCCGGGGCGAGGAGCGGCTCCCAGGCAGCGGGGTCCCGGGCCGCGGCGGGGGCGCTCGCCTCCGGGGCGACGCGGTCGAGGATGGCCTCGAAGAGGTCGCGCGCCGGGCCCTCGGGGAGGGCGGCGAGGGAGCGGAGGGCGCCGGCGCGGCAGGCGGCGGCGGGAGATGTTGAAGAATGAAAGTTGAAGGTCCTGACCCCCACGGCGCGGAGGGCTTCGTGGAAGGCGGGCTCGGTGAGGGTGCCGTGGGCGGCCTCCCAGGCGAGGCCGAGCCAGGTGACGTGGACGTCGAGGAGGGCGTGGATGCGATCGGGGACGTCGCCCGCGACGACGCCGGCGGCGACCGCGCCGCGGAGGAAGAGGACGGCCTCGGGGACGGCGTCGTCGCCGACCGACGTTCCCGCGGTGAAGACGCGGTCGAGGACGCGGCCGACCAGCGCGCCGTCCCGCTCGAGGAGCTCCGTCCAGACGCGGTGGAGGCGGCCGACGTCGCGCTCCAGGAGGGCGTCGCGGCCGGCGCCCTCGGGGACGCCGAGGAAGACGCGCTGGTTGTAGGCCTCGACGGCGAGGACGGCGAGGCGGCCGGAGCGCTTCCAGCCGCGGGAGCCGAAGCCGCGGGCGACGTGGACGACGACCGCGCCGCCGAGGCCGGTGCGGGGGACGTCCCAGGGGTCCGCGCCGGAGACGTCCTCGACCTGGGCGAGCGCCGACGCGACGGTGGGGAGCACGGGCTCGACCAGCCCGCGGTACCAGCGGACGTCGAGCCGATCACGGACGTTCGCCTGCACCTGCCGGCCTCCTCCCGGGCGCGGAAGTTACCGCTGCCGGCGTCTACGGGCGAGCAGAAGCAGAAGGAGGAGGGCGGGCGGCGGGGACGGGGACGCGCCGGCGTCGCACACGCAGCCGGCGGGGACGAGGATCTCGACCGGGGCCGAGTCGTCGTCGTCCGTCGCGTCGTCGTCGTCGTCGTCGGGGGCCGAGTCGTCGTCGTCCGTCGCGTCGTCGTCGTCGGGGGCCGAGTCGTCGTCGTCGGCGGCGCCCGCGTCGTCGCCGTCGCCCGCCTCGTCGTCGCCGT
>CAYFOA010000277.1:0-9247 GCA_964344575.1 uncultured Rickettsiales bacterium
CCCCTCCAGTTCCAGCGGGATCGCCTTCAGGCGGGCTGTCAGGGCGGCCACTTCGGCGCCTGACGCCCCGCCCGCGTAGGTCGCGGGATCGGCCAACGTCGCCTCGACTTGGGCCTGCTCGTGCTCCAGCGCCTCGATCCGGGCGGGGAGCTCGGCGTACTCGCGACGCTCGGCGTGGGTCAGCTTCCGGGGGCGGCTCGCGGCGCGGGCCTGACGACGGTTCGCCGCGGCGGCGTCGCGGCGCTCCGACTTGACCGCCCGCTCCGAGGCGGCGGCGGCGGCGCGCTGCCTGGCGAGGTCCCGCACCACCTGCTCGCGGCTCCCGTACCGGACGACCCGCCCGTCCCCCGTGAACGCGAGCACCGCCGTGCAGACGCGGTCGAGGAAGGCGCGGTCGTGCGTCACCACGATCGCGCTCCCGTCGAACGACAGCAGCGCCTCCTCGAGCACCCGCAGCGTCAGCAGGTCGAGGTCGTTCGTCGGCTCGTCCAGGAGCAGCAGGTTCGCGCCCTGCAGCAGCAGCCGGGCCAGCAGCAGCCGCGCCCGCTCGCCCCCCGATAGCTTCTCGACGCGCTGGTCGAGGACCTCCCGCCGGAAGAGGAACCGCCGCAGGAAGCCGGCCACGTGGACGCGGCGGTCGCCCAGGGTGACGTAGTTGGCGCCCCCGCCGGCGGCGTCGAACACCGTGTCGCTCGGGTCGAGCCCGGTTCGGTGCTGGTCGAGGACGACGGGCCGGATCCGGCCGCCGAGGATGATCTCGCCGGCGTGGGGCCGCTCCTGCCCCGCGATCAGCCGCAGAAGCGTCGACTTGCCGCACCCGTTGGGGCCGACGACCCCGATCCGTTCGCCGCTGACGACCCCCAGGTCGAGCCCGTCGATCAGCGTCCGCCCCCCGTAGCCGTGGCGGATCCCGCGGAGGTCGACGATGGTCCGGCCCGTCTTCTCCCCCGTCCGGAGGTCCAGCGCGAAGGTCTCCTCCTGCCGGATCGGCCGCTGCGCCCGGAGCGCCTCCAGCCGCTTGAGCCGCCCCCGGCTCTTCGTCGTCCGCGCCGCCGGCGACCGCGCCGCCCACTCCGCCTCCCGGGCGATGTACGCCAGCCGGACGTCCTCCGCCCGCTGCAGCGCGGCCCGCCGCTCGGCCCGCTGGACGAGGTAGTCGCCGTAGCTCCCCGGGTACGAGACGCAGAGCCCGTCGTCGACCTCCACGATCCGCGTCGCCACCGCCTCCAGCAGGTAGCGGTCGTGGGTGACGAGGATCGCCGCCCCGCGGAACGCCGCGAGGTGATCCTGGAGCCAGTCGACCGTGTCCGCGTCGAGGTGGTTGGTCGGCTCGTCGAGGAGCAGCAGGTCCGGCTCCTCGAGCAGCGCCCGAGCCAGCGCCACCCTGCGCCGCTCGCCCCCCGACAGCGCCGACGTGGACGCTTCCCGCGGGGGCGCGCCGAGGCGTCCGAGGATCGCGTCGACGCGGTGCTCGACCGTCCAGCCGGCGTCGTCGAGCCGCGCCTGCAGGCGGGCCGCGACGTCGAGCTCCTCCGCCGCGATCGCCGCCTCGTACTCGGCCACCAGCCGCGCGTGCCACCCCACGCCGGCCGAGGCCGCCTCCCCCACCGTCGCCCCCTCCAGCCTCGGCTCCTGCCGCAGCAGCGACGCCGTCCCCGTCAGCTCGACCTCCCCGAGATCGGGCTCGACGGTCCCCGCGAGGATCGACAGCAGCGTCGACTTGCCGCACCCGTTGACGCCGACCAGCCCCACGCGCTCGCCGGCCGCGACGGTCAGGTCGCAGCCGCGCAGGATGCGGCGGTCTCCGAACGACTTCTCGACGCCGCGGGCGACGAGCAGATCAGAAACCGGGATCGCCCTCGTGGATGATCAGGACGCGCTTGCCGACGCGGATGCGGTCGCCGAAGTCGATCTTCGTGGGTCCCTTGATCTTCTTGCCGTTGACCTTGACCGGGCACCAGAAGCTGAGCTTCTCCACGGTCAGGACGAGGTCCTCGTTCGTGATCCGGGCCGCCTCGCCGACCCACATCCAGCGGCCCGGGAGGACGACGTCGTTGCCCGGCCCCCAGCCCACCACCGTGACCCGCCCCTCCATCGCGTGGGGCTCGTCCTGGTCCACCTGCAGCCGCGGCGTGGCCTTCTTGCGGGCCTGGTCGCGGAGGCGCGCCATCGCCTCGGGGGGGATGGCCGCGGTGGCGTTGGTGCCGCCCCGCTTGAGCGCCTCCATGTACGCCTCGAGCGGCGACTTGGCGCGGTCCTGCTTGCGGTCCTTGGCGACCATGCCGACCGGCCCCGCGGCGCCGGGGGACGACGTCGGGGGCGGCATCTCGCTGTCGATGGGGACGAACCCCTCGGCGTGGTACTGGAGGATGAAGTCGGCGATCTCCATCTCGTCGCCGTCCTCGAGCCGGTGCCGCTGCACCCGCCGGCCGGCCACGAAGGTCCCGTTCTTCGTCCCCTCGTCCTCGATGATGTAGCCCGCCGGGGTCAGGTAGAGACGCGCGTGGCGGCGGCTGATCAGCGGGTGCTTGAGCTGGATGGAGACGTCGTCGCCGCGTCCGATGACCATCTCGCCCGCTCCGAGCTCGATGCTCCGGATGAGCTTCCCGTTGCTGATGATCGAAACCCGCGCCACGTCCGCTTGCCAGCCCCTCGGTCTCACTCAGACAGCGCGCATTCTAGCTGATATACAGCCCTCCCCGACGGAGGCCCCTCATGTTCGATCTCGACCTCATCCGTTCCGTCTACGCCGCCATGGGCGCCCGCATCGACGCCGCCCGGGCGAAGCTGAACCGCCCCCTGACGCTCGCCGAGAAGATCCTCGTCGCCCACCTCGACGACAGCGACGACGCCGGCTGGGCGCGCAAGGACGACTTCCTGCTGCTGCGCCCGGACCGCGTCGCCATGCAGGACGCCACGGCCCAGATGGCGCTGCTGCAGTTCATGATGGCGGGCCGCGACCGCGTCGCCGTCCCGTCGACGGTCCACTGCGACCACCTCATCCTCGCGCGCAGGGGCGCCGGCCACGACCTGCTGCAGGCCGTCGACACCAACCGCGAGGTCTACGACTTCCTCGCGTCCGTCTCCCGCAAGTACGGGGTCGGCTTCTGGAAGCCGGGCAGCGGGATCATCCACCAGGTGGTGCTGGAGAACTACGCGTTCCCCGGCGGGATGATGATCGGCACCGACTCGCACACCGTGAACGCGGGCGGGCTCGGCATGATCGCCGTCGGCGTGGGCGGCGCGGACGCGGTCGACGTGATGGCGGGGATGCCCTGGGAGGTGAAGGCGCCGGGGCTGATCGGGGTCAAGCTGACCGGGTCGCTGAGCGGCTGGACGGCGTCCAAGGACGTCATCCTCAAGGTCTGCGAGATCCTCACCGTCAAGGGCGGCACCAACCACATCGTCGAGTACTTCGGCCCCGGTGCGCGGACCATCTCGTGCACGGGGAAGGGGACGATCTGCAACATGGGGGCGGAGCACGGCGCGACGACGTCGGTGTTCCCGTTCGACGCGAAGATGGCCGAGTACCTCCGGTCCACCGACCGGGCCGAGGTGGCCGCGCTCGCCGAGCAGCACGCCGCCCACCTCCAGGCCGACCCGGAGGTCGAGGCGAACCCCGAGGCGTACTACGACCGCGTCATCGAGATCGACCTCGACACCCTGGAGCCGCACTGGGTCGGTCCCCACACGCCGGACCTCGCCCGGTCCGCCGCCGAGATGGCCGCCGAGGCCGCCGAGAAGGGGTACCCGACGGCCGTCACGAACGCGCTCATCGGGTCCTGCACCAACTCGTCCTACGAGGACATGAGCCGCGCCGCGTCGCTCGCCCGCGCCGCCTCCGCCGCCGGGCTGAAGGCGAAGATCCCCTTCTGGGTGAGCCCCGGGTCGGACTCCGTCCAGGCGACGATCCAGCGGGACGGGCAGATGCAGGCGCTCGAGTCGGTCGGCGCCGTCGTGCTCGCCAACGCCTGCGGCCCCTGCATCGGCCAGTGGCGGCGGGACGACGGGGGCGAGGGCGAGACGAACTCGATCGTCACGTCCTTCAACCGCAACTTCCGCAAGCGCAACGACGGCCGCGCCGAGACGCTCGCGTTCATCGGCAGCCCCGAAATGGTGACGGCGGTCGCGCTGTCGGGGCGGCTCGACTTCAACCCCGCGACCGACACCATCGACGGCGTCCGGCTCCCCGCCCCGACCGGCGACGAGCTCCCCGCGCAGGGGATGGCGAACCGGTTCGACGGGTTCGTCCCGCCGGCCGACGACGGCTCGCAGGTCCGCGTCCTCGTCGCCGACGACAGCGAGCGGCTGGAGCTGCTGACCCCGTTCGCGGCGTGGGACAGGACCGATCCGAGCGACCTGCTCGTGCTCCTGAAGGCGCACGGGAAGTGCACGACGGACCACATCAGCCAGGCCGGCCCGTGGCTCAAGTACCGGGGCCACCTCGACAACATCAGCAACAACATGTTCATCGGCGCCGTCAACGCCTTCACGAAGGAGACGGGCGTTGGCAAGGACCAGCTCGACGGGGCCACGAAGTCGTTCCCCGATGTGGCCCGCAACTACAAGGCGAACGGCCGCGGGTGGGTCGTCTTCGGCGACGAGAACTACGGCGAGGGGAGCTCGCGCGAGCACGCGGCGATGGAGCCGCGGCACCTCGGGGCGCGCGCCGTCGTCGTGAAGTCGTTCGCCCGCATCCACGAGACGAACCTCAAGAAGCAGGGCGTCCTGGGGCTGACGTTCGTCGACCCCGCCGACTACGACAGGGTCCGCGAGGACGACCGGGTGGCGCTGTCGGGGGTGACGTCGCTGGCGCCGGGATCGACGATGACGGTCACGCTGACGCACGCCGACGGGACGACCGAGTCGTTTCCGACGGCGCATACGCTCAACGCCGAGCAGATCGAGTGGTTCCGGGCGGGCTCGGCGCTCAACAAGATCCGCGCCGAGTCCGGGGTCGCGTAGCCGCGACCCGAGCTACTCGGGCTTGCAGTCGCCCGCGTCCCAGCCCAGCTCCTCGCAGTTGAGGAAGATGGGCGTCCCCTCGGGGTACTCCCACTGGCCCTCGTCGCAGTCGCCGTCGCCCAGCCACGCGGCGGGGGCGCAGTTGCCGTTGCAGTCCTCGATCTCGGTCTCCGGATCGCAGTCGCCCGACGCGTCGTCGTCGTCGCCGGAGGCGTCGTCGTCGTCGGTGGCGTCGTCGTCGTCGGTGGCGTCGTCGTCGTCGGTGGCGTCGTCGTCGTCGCCGGTGGCGTCGTCGTCGTCGCCGCCGCCGCCGCGACCGCGGCTGGGCGGGCAGGCCGCGAGGGTGAAGAGGACGGTGAAGAGGATGAGCAGGCGAAGAATCTTGAGCACGGTACGTGTCCCTCCGAGGCGCCGACTATGGACTAGTCCGCGAGCGCGTCCAAGACCCGCTCCGCTTTTGCCCGACCCATGCCCGGCACCGCGGCCACGTCGTCGAGCGTCGCCGCGCGCAGCCGCTTGACCGACCCGAACCGCCGCAGCAGCCGCTGCCGGAGCACCTTGCCGATGCCGGGGACGTCGTCGAGCCGGCTCTTGACCGTCCGCTTGCTCCGCTGCTTGCGGTGGTGCTTGACCCCGAACCGATGGGCCTCGTCCCGCGCCGCCTGCAGCAGGTGGAGCGCCGGGTCGTGGGGCCGGAACGTGATCGGGTTGGTCCGCCCCGGCTCGTAGATCTTGTCGGTCTCCTCGCCGTCGGCCGGCTTGGCGATCGAGACGACCCGCAGCAGCGGCCCCCCCACCGCCGGCTCGATGGCGCGGCCGTCGATCCCGATCACGTCGACGCCGGCCTCCCGGCAGGCCTCCACCGCCATCCGGAGCTGACCGCGGCCGCCGTCGATGACGACGAGGTCGGGGAGCTTCCACTTCGCCTCGCCGGCGAGCGCCCGCGAGACGCGCCGCCCCAGCACCTCGCGCATCGTCGCGTAGTCGTCCGACCCGTCGACCGTCCGGATCTTGAAGACCCGGTAGCCCGCCTTGTTCGGCTTGCCGTCGACGAACGAGACCATCGCCCCGACCGGGTCCGCGCCGCCGATGTTGGAGTTGTCGTAGGCCTCGATCGACCGCGGCAGATCGCTCATGCGGAGCGCGTCGCGGACCCCGAACAGCGCCCGCTGCGTGCGCTCGGCCTTGCTGTGGGCGGCCTGGAACCGGACCTTGGCGTTGGACGCCGCGATCTGGAGCAGCCGCATCGCGTCGCCCCGCTTGGGCCGCCGGATGACGACCTTCCGGCCCGCGACCTCGGACAGCAGCTCGGCCCGCAGCGCCGCCTCGTCGACGTCCACCGGCGTCAGGATCTCCGCGGGCGGCGGGATCGTGGGGCTGTAGAGCTGCGTGATCAGCCGTCCCAGCAGCTCCCCGTCCTCCTCGGCCACCCCCCGGAACGCGAACGCTCGCGCGTCCTGCATCCGCCCCTCGCGGACGGGCATCAGCGCGACCGCCGCCAGCTCCCCCTCGCGGTGCAGCCCGAAGACGTCCCGGTCCTGCTTCCCCGGCGCGGCGTGGAGCCCCTGCTTCTCCGCCAGCCGCTCGATCAGGCGCATGTTGTCCCGCACGCGCGCCGCCTCCTCGTAGCGGAGCGCGTCGGCGGCCGCGTGCATCCGCGCCTCCAGCCGCTTCGCCAGCGCCTTGTTGCGCCCCTCCAGGAGCAGCGCCGCCTCGTCGAGGAGCGCGTCGTACTCCGCCTCCGTCACGTACCCCACGCACGGCGCCACGCAGCGCCCCATCTGGTGCTCGATGCAGGGTCGCTCGGAGTGCGCGCGGAAGACGCCCTCGGAGCACGTCCGGAGCGGGATCGTCCGCTTCAGGAGCTTCTGCACCTCCCACGCGCTGACCTGGTTGAGGTACGGCCCGAAGTACCGCGCGCCGTCGTCCTTCCAGCGGCGGACCATCGTGATGCGGGGCCACGTCTTCGTCCGGTCCAGCCGGAGGGACAGCCACGTCTTGTCGTCCTTGAGCTTGACGTTGTACCGGGGCTGGTACTTCTTGATCAGCGTGTCCTCGAGGATGAGGGCCTCGCGCTCGCTGGGGGTCACGACGACGTCGACCTCGGCGATCTGGGGGACGAGGAAGGCGATGTGGAACCGCCCGTCGCCGGCGCCGTCGCGCTGCCAGTACTGCTTCACGCGCGCCCGGAGGTCGACCGCCTTGCCGACGTACAGCACCTCGCCCCCCGCGTCCTTCATCAGGTACGCGCCGGGCCGCTCGGGGAGGGCGTCGAGATCGGTCTTCAGGCCGGTCACCGACCGATTATCCTCGCTGCCGTGCTCCGCCGCCTGCCGATCGCGCTGCTCCTCCTGACGGCCGCCTGTCAGCAGCCCGCGCCCGCGCCGGAGGGGCCCGCCGCGGACGCCCCGGCGCCGTCGCCGTGGGTGCGCGCGCCCGCCGAGGCGGGGCTGCTCGAGCTCGACGGCGCCCCCGCGTCGAGCGACGACGACGACGACGACGACGCCACGCCCGCCGACCCCGATCCGGCGGAGTGCCCCGACCCCGCCGAGCCGTGGCCGGAGGGGCCGTTCGCGGACGTGTCCGCCTGCGCGGGGGTGGACTTCGCCTCGTCCGCCGACTTCGAGTGCACCGGCGCCGGCCCGTCCCTCGCCGACCGGGACGGCGACGGCGATCTCGACCTCTACCTCGTGACCACCGACGGCGCGAACCTGCTGCTCGACAACGACGGCAGCGGCCGCTTCGTCCCGTCCCCGGCGTCCCCCTCCGTCGCCCTCCCCGACGCGCTCAGCCACGGCTCGGCGTGGGCCGACTACGACAACGACGGCGACCCCGACCTCTACGTCCTCAACCGGGGGCCCAACGCCCTCCTCCGGAATGACGGCCCCGACGGCTTCACCGACGTCACCGACGCGGCCGGGGTGGGGGAGCCGGGGCAGGGGATCGGGGCCGCGTGGGGCGACTACGACGGCGACGGGCACCTCGACCTGTACGTCGTGAACTGGATCTGCCAGGAGTGCGACTGGCTCGCGTCCGACCACGCGCTGGACCGCCTCTACCGCGCGCTCGGGGACGGCACCTTCGAGGACGCGTCGGACGCCCTCGGCCTCCCCTACCTCCGCGGCGGGCCGGGCTACGGCGCGGTCTGGTTCGATGCCGACGGGGACGGCGACCTCGACCTGTACGTCGCCAACGACAAGGGGAGCCCCGAGCCGGACGAGCCCGACGGCGTCGTGCTCTGGCGCAACGCGCTCTTCCGCAACGACGGCGCCGGCTGCGGCGGCCACTGCTTCACGGAGCGGGCGATCGGCGCCGGCGCGGACCTCCGCATCTTCAGCATGGGCGTCGCCGCGGCGGACTACGACGGGGACGGTGACCTCGACCTCGCGATGAGCGACGACGGCCCGCCGCGGTTGCTCCAGAACCTCGGCACGGGCGACTTCGTCGAGGTCTCGCTGAGCTCCGGCCTGACGGACATCGACACCGTCGAGGGCTGGGGCATCGCGTGGGTGGACTACGACAACGACGGCGGGAAGGACCTCTTCTGGGCGGACGGCCCGCTGCTCGACTACGACCGCCCCAACCGCCTCGCCCGCAACCTCGGCGACGGCACGTTCGCGGCGGTGGAGCTCGACGCGGCGGCCGAGGGGGGCGCGACGTCGGTGGGGGTCGCGCGCGGCGACTACGACGGGGACGGCTGGGTGGACCTCGTCACCGGCGACCGGCAGGGGGAGCCCTACCGGCTGCTCCGGAACGTCGCGTTCGCCGGGATCGCGGCGGACGACGCCGGCTGGACGGCCGTCCTCCTCGCCGGGGGCGGGCCGGTCAACCGGGACGCGATCGGCGCCCGCGTGAGCCTGACGTTGGACGACGGGCGCGTCCTCGTCGCGGAGGTCCGCGCCGGCTCGAGCATGGGATCGAGCCACGACCCCGCGCTCCACTTCGGCCTCGGGGGCGCGCTTGCCGTGTCCGCCGAGATCCGGTGGCCGGACGGCACGGTCGAGATCGTCGCGGACGTCCCCGTCGGGCAGCGCTGGACCCGGGAGTACGGTTCGTCGCCCTGAACCGCGGCCGCGGGTTGGCAGCGCACCGCAGACCCTCTAGCCTCCGCCCTCCGGAGGGATGCCCATGTCCAAGCTCTACGTCCTCGTCGCCCTGCTGCTCACCCTCGGCCTCGCCGGTTGCCCGTCGACCCCGATCGACCCGCTGCCGGACGACGACGACGACGACGCGGCCGACGACGACGACTCGGGCGACGACGACGACGCCACGGACGACGACG
>CAYFOA010000278.1:0-8851 GCA_964344575.1 uncultured Rickettsiales bacterium
CGTCGTCCGCCGCGTCGTCGTCGTCCGCCGCGTCGTCGTCATCGGCTGCGTCGTCGTCGTCCGCCGCGTCGTCGTCGTCGCCCGAGTCGTCGTCGTCCCCGGAGTCGTCGTCGTCGTCGCCCTCGAGGCTGTAGACGAACTCCTCCACGTCCGACCACGGCCCCGACACCAGCCCGTCGTCCGCCCGCGCCCGCCACCACACCGGCTGGTCCAGCGGCAGCCACAGGTCCACCGTCCACGACGTCTCGCCGGACGCGTCCTCGGGGACCTCCACCTCACCCACGTGGAGCAGCGTCAGGAGCACGTCGAGCCAGACCTCGAACTCGTAGGTCAGGACGTCGCCGTTGGGGTCGGTCGCGTTCCCGACCACCAGGTCCGGCGTCCCCGTCGCGACCACGTCGCCCGTCAGCGGGTCCAGCGTCACCGGCGCCGTCGGACCGTCGAACACGCACGGGTCGGTGCCCCCGGCCAGCTCCTCCGCGTTGGTCAGCCCGTCGGCGTCGGGATCCGCGCCCGCGTCCGTCGGATCGGTCGAGTCCACGCACGCCTGCGCGTCCTCCCACCCGTCCGGCAGCCCGTCCCCGTCGTCGTCCGCCGAGCTCACGGTGATCGTCCACGACAGCGCGTCCGTGCCGCCGTCGCCGTCGTCCACGATCAGCGTCACCGCCGCCGGGGCGAGCGTGTCGGCGTACCCCGGGGTCCAGTCGATCTGGCCCGTCGCCGCGTCCACCGTCATCGCCGGCGGCGACGCCGCGGAGATCGTGAACGTCAGCAGGTCCGCCCCGGGATCCACCACCGTCGGGGTCCACGTCCACAGCACCCCCTCGGCGCCGGTCAGCGGCGGCAGGTTCGTGATCTCGGGGGGCACGTTGGAGACGTCGACGAGCGACGTGGCGACGTCCGTGCCGCCCTCGTCGTCCGTCACCTGCACCGTCACCGTCCACGTCCCCTCGTCCGGCCAGGTGCAGTCGGTGGTCGTCTCGCCGGACTCGTCGAAGAACCCGTTCGACGTGCAGTCCCAGTCCCAGGCGACGATCGTGCCGTCGGGATCGCTGGACCCCGCCGCGCTCAGCGTCGTCCCCGGGGTCCCCTCCAGCGCCGCGTACGGCCCGCCCGCGTGGGCCTGGGGGAGGTCGTTGACGCAGACGACGTCGATCGTGACGGTCGCCTCGGTCGACACCAGCGCGCCGTCGTCCACCTCGAACGTGAACGAGTCCGTGCCGCACCACTCCGCGTCCGGCGTGTAGGTCAGCGAGGGAGCGACGCCCGTGAGCGCGCCGTTCGACGGGCCGCCGCCCGTGAGCGCGAACGTGATCGGGTTCCCCTCGGGGTCGTTGCCGGTGAGCGTGATCGCGACGGCCACGTCCTCGTCGGTGGTGACGGTCTGGTCGTCCGCGATCGGCGGCGCGTCCGTCACCTCGGTGTGGATCGTGCCGGGGTCGCCGTCCGCGGCCGGGCCGGGGCCGTTGCCGCCGCCGGCCGACTGCGTCCCCCCGAGCGAGCCGGCCCCGTAGAACAGCTTGATGCGGCCGCCCCCGCCGCCGCCCCCGTCGTCGTCGATGTTGCCGCCGCTGCCGCCGTTGGCCCGGAGGAGCGAGCCGCCGCCGAGCGTGACGGAGGCCCCGTCGAGCAGGATCCCGCCCCCCGCGCCGCCGCCCGCCGCGTCGTTGTTGTAGACCCCGCCGCCCGCGCCGTTCATCGAGATCGTCCCGTCGACGACGATCGTGGACGCCTCGATCCAGACCGCGCCGCCGCCGTTGCCCCCCTGCCCGCCGGAGTCGCCGTCGGCGGTGCCCGCGGCGCCGCCCGCCGAGCCCATCTCGATGTTCACGGACGTCGCCGACCCGTAGGGGCTCCCCCCGAGCCCGTCGGGGGTGGAGCCGTTGTCCCGGCTGCCGAAGCCGCCCGCGCCGCCGTACGCCCCGCCGCCCCCGGAGTCCTGGCAGCAGGAGCCGCCCGTCCCCGCGCCGGGCCCCTCGCCGTTGCTCCCGTTCTGGCCCCGATAGCCCGCGCCGTCCCCCGTGATCGACGACGACGCGTCGACCGTGACCGTCCCCGCGACCACGAGGTGGAGGATCCCGGTCGAGGCCGCGTTCCCGTCGTACGCCGCGACGGTCAGGGTCGCCCCGTTGATCAGCGTGACGTTGTCGTAGGCGTGGGTCCCCCCCAGCGTCGTGGACGTCCCGTCGAGCAGGAGATCCTGACCGAACGCCGGCGACGCGAGAAGGAGCCCCCCGAGGACCGCGACGAGGAAGGTGCGCATGAGCGCCACGTTAGACGGGACCGGGCGGGCCGGGTATAGCGCTCGGCGTGGGCTACTACGACTTCTTCTCGCGGTTCTACGACCGGTCCCTGGAGGACCTCTACCGGGACCACCGGACGGCCGCCGCCGAGGCGCTGAGGCTCGCCCCCGGGATGACCGTCCTCGACGCGCCGTGCGGGACGGGGCAGAGCTTCGACGCGGTCCACGCGGGCATCCACCCCGGCATGCTCGGCAAGGCCCGCGACCGCGTCGCCCGCCTCGGGATGGAGGGGGTCCACCTCGCCGACGGCGACGTCCAGACGCTGACCGCCGGCGACCTCGCCCGCGCCGCCGGCCGGCCCGTCGCCCCCGTCGACCGGCTCCTCGTCTTCCTCGGGATGACGGTGTTCCCCGACTGGCGGGGGGCGTTCGCCAACCTCTGGAGCCTCCTCGCCCCCGGCGGCCGGGCTGTGATCGTGGACTGCTACAAGGCCCGCCTCGGCCTGCAGGGGCGCCTCGTCAACCTGACCGCCCGCGCCGACATCCGCCGCCCCGTGTGGGAGGCGCTGGAGGAGCGGTGCGAGGGCTTCGTCCGGGAGGAGCTGCCGTCGCTGCCGGAGCACGGCGGCACCATCTACCTCGCCGCCGGGGACAAGCCCGCGGGCTGATCGAGAGGAACGCTCAGTCGAGCGGGCGGTGCGTGAAGGCCCGCTTGCCGGGGCCGTAGTCGCCGGCGCCCTGGCCGGTCCCCCTCAGCAGCCAGCGGGTCGTGAGCAGCCCCTCGACGCCGACGGGGCCGCGGGCGTGGATGCGGGACGTGCTGATGCCGACCTCGGCGCCGAGGCCGTAACGGTAGCCGTCGGCGAACCGGGTGGACGCGTTGTGGAACACGCTGGCGCTGTCGACGCGGCTCAGGAAGGCCGCCGCCGCGGCCGCGTCGTCCGTCACGATCGCGTCCGTGTGGCCGCTCCCGTAGCGGTGGACGTGGTCGATCGCCTCGTCCAGCGAGCCGACCACCCGCACCGCCAGCACGAGATCGCCCCACTCGGTCCGCCAGCCGTCCGCGGGCTCGCTCGCCGCCAGGACGGCCGCCGCCTCGTCGTCCGCCTTGAGCGTGACTCCGGCGGCGATCAGCGCGTCCCCGACGCCCCGGAGGTGGGGGAGGAAGTCCCGGTGGACGAGCAGCGTCTCCGTCGCGTTGCAGGCGGCCGGGTAGTCGCACTTGCCGTCGACCGCCAGCGCCGCCGCCATCGCGGGGTCCGCGGCGGCGTCGAGGACCAGGTGGCAGACCCCCTCGGCGTGGCCCAGCACGGGGATCCGGGTGGACGCCTGGATGTGCTTGACGAGGGCGCCGGAGCCGCGCGGGATGACGAGGTCGATCGCCTCGTCGTGGGCCAGCAGCTCGGCCACCGCCTCCCTCCCCTCGACGCCCGCCACCGCGTCCGCGTCGAGCCCGTGGGCGGTCAGCGCGTCCCGGAGGCAGGCCACCAGCGCGCGGTTCGAGAGGGTCGCCTCGCGCCCCCCCTTGAGGAGCACGGCGTCCCCCGCCCGGAGCGCCAGCGCGCCGATCTGGATGACCGCGTCGGGCCGCGACTCGAAGATGATCAAGAGGACGCCGAGGGGGCTCGTGACCTGGTGGAGGACGAGCCCGTCGTCGAGCTCGGTCGCCCGGAGCGTCCGCCCCACCGGGTCGCCCTGCGCGGCGAGGGTCTCGACGCCGTCCCGCAGCGTCGCCAGCTTGGCCGCCGTCAGCCCCAGCCGGTTCAGCAGCGGCGCCGCCAGCCCCTCCGCCTCGGCGGCCGCGACGTCCGCCGCGTTGGCCTCCAGGATCGCCGCCTCCCGCTCGGCGAGGAGCCCCGCGAGCGTCCGCAGCACGGCGGTCCGCGCCTCCCCCGACGCCGACGCCAGGGTCCGCTGCGCCGCCCGCGCCGCCGCCGCGACGTCCGCGGTCACTCGACCCCCACGATGATCCACTTGAGCTCGTGCTCGACGACCGGGTGCCCCTTGAACTCGACCCCCAGCGTCTTCGTCCGGATCATCTGCTGCCGGAACGCGGGCAGCGGCGCGACGGTCACCTCTCCCTCGATGATGGGATAGGCGTCCTTCATCCCGTCGCCGTAGTGGAGCGTGAGCTTCCCCTCGTACTCGCGCGTGGCGCCCGCCTCGTTCGTCTCGACGAGGTTGGTGAACGTCAGCTTCATGGGGCTGCCGAGGTCGGCGTCGTAGGTCATCGTCCAGCCGGGCTCGACGGGGCGGCCGATCTCGACGGGAGCCGGCGTCGGCTCAGCCTCGTTCTCGACCTCGTCTTCGCTCTCGTCCTCCAGCTCGTTGGGGAGCCCGGTCTCGGGCTCGACCTCGGCCGCGGGCTCGGGCTCGGGCGCCGGCTCCCCCTTGTCCAGCACCTTCATCGTCCCCAGCCACAGCACGACGACGGTGAGGACGAGCACCAGCTTGCGGTCGAAGTCGCTCATGGCGGCGGACTCTACACCTTGGGCGGCGCCTCGCTGATCACGACCAGCCGGTCCCCCTTGCGGACGGCCTGCCGCCCGTCGGGGTTGACGACGACCTCCTGCTCGACGCCGTCCTCGCACTTGATCCACGCCACCAGCACCGCCGACTGCTCCTCCTTGAGGTCCCGGTGCAGCTCGCGGACGGTCTTGCCGTCGGTCGCCCGCCCCACCACCACCTTGTGGAACGCGTTGCCGTACCGATTGCTCAGGACCTCGTCGACGATCGACACCAGCCCCCGGTTCCGCTCGGCGCTCCCCATGATGATCGCGCCGTACTCCTCGGAGACCACGATCTCCTCGACGTTGGCCATCCGCAGGAGCTCCTCGTTCTGCCGGTTGGTCAGCTCCGCGACGGTGAAGATCTCGGGCGCGATCTTCTCGATCGTGAGCGCCGCGAGCACCGTCCGGGCGTCCCGGTCCTGGTCGCTGCGGGCGATCTGGTCGTCGGCGAGGAGGATCACCGACGACGCCTCCTTGACCGCCACCTGCTCGAGGATCTCCATCCGCGTGTAGTCCCCCGAGACGCGGAAGATCAGCTCCCCCTTGACGCCCTCGGGGGGGATCTCGGGCGTGATCTCGGGCTTTTCGGTGACGAGCACGACCTCCCGCTCCTCGCCGCCGGCGAACAGCTCCCGCAGCACCGTCGGCCCCCCGCGGTTCCACCCGAAGACCACCGTGTGGTCGCGCAGCTCGTCCAGATCCATGGTCCGCATCTCCCCCATCGTCGCGCTCAGCCGCGTCGTGATGGACGCGCTGACCGTGCCGATGAACAGGCCGAACAGCGTCAGGCCGCCCAGCATCAGGGCCAGCGTGGCGAGCCGGCCCAGCTTGGTCTCGGGGGCGGCCCCGATCGGCTCCCCGCCGATCGTGCTCGCCACCGTGAAGTAGAGGATGTCGTCGACGTCCTGCAGCCCCGTCGCGCCCCCCTCGGCGTAGTTGAGGACCACCGCCCCCGCCAGCATGAGCGCCGCCGTCGCCGTCCCCAGCATCGTGAGCTCCTGCAGCGTCGCCCGGAGCGCTCCCCGGAACACGAGCAGGCGGCGGCTGAAGAGCGCCCCCGCCCGGAAGATGCGGAGGAGCATGAGGATGCGGAGGAAGCGGAGCGGCCGGAGCAGCGGCAGGCAGGCGAGGATGTCGGGCCAGAAGCGGATGAAGAAGCGGCGCTTGCGCTGCGCGATCCAGTACCGGGCGGACAGCTCGACGACGAAGAGGACGGTGATCGCGTCGCTGATGGCGAGCGACCAGGTCTGCGCCTGGCTCCCCGCGGGGAGGACCGCGGACGAGACGATCAGGCCGACGGACCCGAGGATGAGGACGGCGAGGATCAGCTCGGTCCACGGGTGGTGGAGGAAGCGCTCGACGCGGCGCTTGGCGACGTGCTCGGAGCGGCGACGGCGCCTCAGCGGTGCCAAATCGGGCCTCCCCAACCCTTCGCCGGACCGCTCGGTCCCGGGAGGATCTCGCGGACGTAGTGGTCGATCCCGTGCTCCTGCTTCCAGTGCCGGGGGTAGCCGATGGCGACCTCCTCGAAGCGCACCCCGTCGCGCCAGTCCGTCGCCCGCATGTGGAGGTGGCCGTGGACCACGCAGCGGACGTTCCAGCGCGTGTGCCAGTCCTCCGTCGCCGCCGTCCCGCACCACAGGACGAACCGCGGGATGCGGAACAGGCGGACGAGGTCCATCCGGAAGGGGAAGTGGTTCACGAGCACCTTCGGTACGTCCGAGTCCAGCGCTTCCATGCGTTCGATCGTCGCGGCGAGCCGATCGGCGCACCACGCCTCCCGCGTGGGGTGGGGATCGGGGTCGAGGTACCACTCGTCGGTGCAGACGATCCCCGCCTCGGCGGCCCACGCCAGCGCCTCCTCCTTGCTCATCTCGGGCGGCGCGAAGGAGTAGTCGTAGAGCAGGAAGAGGGGGCAGATCCAGGCGGGCCCGCCCTCGCCCTCGTACAGCGTGTAGGGCTCCTCGGGGGTGACGACGCCGCGCTCGCGGGCGAGGGCGCAGAGGTGCTCGTAGCGGGCGACGCCCTTGAGGTCGGACTTCGGCCCGGACCAGAGCTCGTGGTTGCCGGGGACCCAGAAGACCTTGGCGAACTTCGGGGCGACGACATCGAACACCCAGGCGATGTCCTCGGGGTCCTCGGCGAGGTCGCCGGGCAGGAGCAGCCAGTCGTCGGGCTTCGGGGTGATGGCCGCGACGGCCGCCCGGTTGACGTCGTAGCGGACGTGGAGATCCGAGATCGCGTAGAGCCTCACGTCGGCCAAGTCTGCCAGACCGCGCGGCCCGGCCGCCGAACGCGCGTGCTTCCGCTACGGACCGGGGACCGGTTCGTCGGGGGCCCCGCCGCGGGCGCGCCGAAGCCGCGCCCAGGTCCACGCCTGGTGCGCCGCCACGAGTACGACGCAGACGGCGGTGCTCACGACGAGGTGCTCGTCGAGGAAGCGGACGAACGGCTCGGTCCACGCCGACAGCCGGTCGCCGAGGTGGTAGCTGGTCGCGATGTAGACGACCTGGCCCAGCAGCGTCGCCGGCAGGAAGCGGCTGAACCGGTACCGCGCGGCGCCCGCGAGCAGCCCCCCCAGGTAGAAGGGCCACAGGATCAGGAGCAGCGCGCCGAAGCGGTCGAAGCCCCGCTCCAGGAGCTGCACCAGCCCCGCCGTGCGCGGGCCGCGCGCCGCCGTCCAGGAGACCAGCGCCGGACCGTAGATCGCCCCCAGCCCGTAGATCGCGATCACGCCCACGCCGCGCCGGACCTCCCCGATCCCGAGCACCGGCAGGAACGGCACGTCGGCCGCGACGAGGACCAGGTGGCGGACGTCCGGCGAGAGCGCGATGAGGAGCAGCGGGTGCTCCACCAGGAGGTACGGCGAGAACGCCGAGCCGATGACCCCCGAGGCCGTGATGGTGACGAACAACAGCACCACCGCCACGCGCAGGCGCAGGGGGACGGCCCGGGGCGGAGGAGCGTCGGTCATGACCTCGGCCGGATCGGCTGCAGGTTCGGTGCCAGCGCCCCGGCCGCCGCGCCGTCCGTCGTCCGGGGGGCGACGCTGCCGCGACGATGTGCCGCCCTCAGCAGACGGCGATGTGCGAAAAGGCCCATCGGAACGCGCGGAGGCTCACCCCGGTCGGGTCTGCCAGACTGCGCGGCCATGCCGCCGACCTCCCGCCCCGTCATCGTCTTCGCCCACGGCGCCGGCGCGCCGTCCACGCACCCCTGGATGGAGGGTTGGGCCGCGCGGCTCGCCGCCTTCGGGGACGTCCGCCGCTTCGACTACCCGTACATGGAGGCCGGGCGGAAGGCGCCGGACCGGCTGCCGAAGCTGATGGACCGGCATCGGGCGGTGATCGACGAGGCGCGCGCGGACGGCCGGCCGCTGGTGCTCGCGGGCAAGTCCATGGGGAGCCGGGTCGGCTGCCACGTCGCGGACGACGTGGCGGCCGACGCGGTGGTCTGCTTCGGCTACCCCCTGGTCTCGATCCGGGGCGCCGTCCGGGACGAGGTGCTGCTCGCGCTCCGGACGCCGATCCTGTTCGTCAGCGGCGACCGGGACCGGCTCTGCCCGCTGGACGCGCTGGCGGGCGTGAGGCCGCGCATGGAGGCCCCGAACGAGCTCCACGTCGTCCGCGGCGGGGACCACTCCCTGATGCTGAGGAAGCGCGACCTGAAGGCCTGGGAGACGACCCAGGAGGCGTCGGACGAGGAGGCCGCGTCGGCGGTGGGGGCGTTCCTCCGCACGAGGCTCGCCCCCTGATCCGACCTCGAGACCAGCACCAAGGCCTCCTCCTCGCGGTCCCGGTGAGGCAGTCGAGGGTAGGATCGCGCCGGGGGGACGGGAGGCTCCATGCGCCGACTCCTCGCCCTGCACCCCTTCTTCGTCGTCCTCGCCCTCGCCCTCACCCTCGCCGCCTGCCCCGCGCCGGACGACGACGACAGCGGGCCGGCCGACGACGACGACGTCGCGGACGACGACGACGCCACCGACGACGACGACGCCACCGGAGACGACGACGACTCGGCGGCGGACGACGACGACGCCACGGACGACGACGACTCGACGGCGGACGACGACGACTCGGCGGCGGACGACGACGACGAC
>CAYFOA010000278.1:8998-9233 GCA_964344575.1 uncultured Rickettsiales bacterium
CCCCGGCAACCCCGAGATCTGCGACGGGATCGACAACGACTGCGACCTGACCACGAACGAGCAGACCGACGCCGACGGCGACGGCGTCTCCGGCATCTGCGGGGAGGACTGCGACGACGCCGACCCCGCCGTGTTCCCGGGCAACGAGGAGCTCTGCAACGACGCCGACGACGACTGCGACGGCCTCCTCGGCGCCGACGAGCTCGACGACGACGGAGACGGCGTCACCGAGTGC
>CAYFOA010000279.1:0-9108 GCA_964344575.1 uncultured Rickettsiales bacterium
GTCCGAGCCGGACGCGTCGTCGTCGTCGCTCGCGTCGTCGTCGTCGCCCGCGTCGTCGTCATCGTCGTCGTCCGCGCCGCCGGCGTCGAAGGGGTCGGCGTCCCCGTCCAGCCCCGACGGCGGGCAGCCGACCAGGAACGTCGCGAGGATCCCGAAGAAGAAGAAGAAACGGATGCGGTCCATGAGGCTCTCCCAAGCGAGTGTTGAGTCCAGCCTATTGGGAGCAACCTTTCCGTTTGTAACCGACCCGCCGCCCTACAGCGGCTCGACCTCCGACAGCTCCAGCCCCTCGAGCTTCCGGGCGGCGAAGTCGAGCGCCCACGGGGACTTCACGAGCACCACCGGCTGGTCGTTCCGGTCGCGGACGAGCGCGTAGTCCCCGCGCCCCTCCCACCAGTCGCCGCCGCTGGGGTCGTGCACGATCCAGCGCGCGATCCGCCAGTCCAGCCGCTCCAGCCGCGCCTTGACCCGGTACTCGTTCTCCAGCCGCGCCCGGAGGACCTCGAACTGGAGCACGCCGACCGCCCCGAGCCACGCCGACTGGAGCCCGTGCCCGGGGCGGGTGAAGACCTGGATCACGCCCTCGTGGCCGAGCTGCTCCAGCCCCTGGTCGAGCTGCTTCCGCTTCATCGGGTCCTCGAGCACGACGCGGCTGAAGTGCTCCGGCGCGAACCGGGGGATGCCGTCGTACTTGAGCGGCCGCCCGGCCGACAGCGTGTCGCCGATGCGGAGCTTGCCGGGGTCGTACAGCCCGACGATGTCCCCCGGCCAGGCCTCCTCCGCGATCGACCGGTCCCCCGCCATGAACGTGTGCGGGTTGGACATCCGGATCGTGTCCCCGCTGCGGCCGAGGCGGGCGTCCATGCCGCGCTCGAATTTGCCGCTGACCACGCGGATGAAGGCGACGCGGTCCCGGTGGCGGGGGTTCATGTTCGCCTGGACCTTGAAGACGAACCCCGAGAACGGCGCGTCGGCGGCGATCTCCAGCGGCTCGTCCTCGTCGTCGCCGTCGGCCGGGCGCGCGGTCCGGGGCGACGCGGACGGGGCGTTCGCGGCGAGGAAGTCCAGCAGCGGCTCGACGCCGTAGTTGTTCATCGCCGACCCCCAGAAGACGGGGGACGTCTCGCCTGCCACGAAGGACTCCGGGTCCCACTCGGCGCCCGCGATCTCCAGGAGCTCGAGCTGCTCGGAGACCTCGTCGGTGAGCTCGTCCCCCAGCTCGTCACGCGCCTCCTCCAGCGACGCGATCCGCTGGATGTCGGCCCGAGCGCTGCCGTGCTCGCCGCCGCTGAAGAGGAGGACCTCGCCGGTGGGGATGTCGACGATGCCGCGGAAGCTCCGGCCGCCGCCCAGCGGCCAGTTGCGCGGGACGACGTGGAGGTTCAGCGTCGCGCTCACCTCGTCGATCAGGCCGAGCGGGTCGAGGCCCTCGCGATCGAGCTTGTTCATGAACGTGACGATGGGGAGGTTTCGGAGCCGGCAGACCTCGAACAGCCGCTGCGTCCGCGACTCGACGCCCTTCGTGTGGTCGATCAGCATGACGGCGGAGTCGACCGCCGCGAGGGTCCGGTAGGTGTCCTCGGAGAAGTCGGCGTGGCCGGGGGTGTCGAGGAGGTTGAGCGCCTGGCCGCGGTAGCCGAACTGGAGGACGGAGCTGGTGATCGAGATGCCCCGCTCCTGCTCCATCTGCATCCAGTCGGAGACGGCGTGGCGGACGGCCTTGCGGCTCCGGATCGACCCGGCGAGGTGGATGGCGCCGGAGTACAGGAGGAGCTTCTCCGTCAGCGTGGTCTTGCCCGCGTCGGGGTGCGAGATGATCGCGAACGTGCGGCGGCGCGCCGCCTCGGCGAGCAGGTCGGCCATGGGGGGGATCTAGGCGTACCGGAGGAGGAAGCGGGTCAGCGCGGGCCACCAGCGGGAGAGCCGGATGATGGCGTGGGCGTGGCCGGTGATGGGGGCGACGACCTTGCGGCGGTGGACGGCGCGGACGATGGACCTCGCGGCGCGCTCGGACGTCCACATCAGCGGGAACGGCCGGGAGGGCTTGGCGGGGTCGAAGTTGCCGGCGTTGTCGACCTGCTGGATCTCGGACTCGACGTAGCCGGGGCAGATCGTGGTGACGCCGACGCCGCGGGTCCGGAGCTCGACCGCCAGCCCCTCGCCGATCGCGCGGACGGCGAACTTGGTGGCGGAGTAGGCGGTCATCTTCGGCGGGGCCATGAAGCCGGCGACGGAGCTGACGAGGACGACGTGCCCCTTCGCCTCGACGACGGGGTCGTAGGCGGCGCGGACGGTGTGGAGGAGGCCGAAGAGGTTGGTCTCGACCTGGCCGCGCCACTCGTCCATCGACAGCTTGGGGAACCAGCCCGCCACGGCGTAGCCGGCGTTGGCCATGCAGACGTCGAGGCGGCCCCACTTGGCGAGGATCTCGGCGACGGCGGCGGTGCAGGCCTCCTCGGAGGTGACGTCGCACGCGACCGCGAGGGCTTCGCCCCCGGCGGCTTCGACGGCGGCGACGGCCTCGGTGAGCTTCTCGACGCGGCGGCCCGAGACGGCGACCTTCGCCCCCTGGCGGGCGAACTCGACGGCGCAGGCGGCGCCGATGCCGCTGCCGCCGCCCGTGATCCAGACCACCTTGTCGCTGAAGCGCGCCATCGCGGCGCCTTGTACCGGACCGGGTGGCCGTCGTCACGCGTTCGCCGTCGGGATCCGGCATCATCGCGGGATGATCGAACGCATCGTCCTCATCAAGCTCAACGACGACCTCGCCAACGACGCCGGCCGCGCCGAGATCGCGGCGGAGACGACGCGCCGGCTGCGCGAGGTCCCCGGCCCGATCGGCGTGAAGGTCGGCGTCCCCGCGGACGACCCCGCCAAGGCGAGCTGGGACCTGTCGATCCTGGTCCGGTTCGAGTCGCTGGACGACATCCCCGCGTACATCGCGGACGCGACGCACCGGGCGTACGTCGACGACTACATGGACGGCAAGGTCGCCTGCCTCAAGGCCTGGAACTTCGAGCGGTAGCGCCCCCGCGGGGGGGCGGCGGCGATCGGCGGATCAGCGGACGGCGGATCAGCGGACAGCGAGCCAGGCGCAGTCGGCTGCGGGGTCGAGGCACAGCTCGAGGGCGAGCAGGCTCTTGTCGGGGGTGAGCGTGGCGCGGGCGTCGCCGGGGCCGGCGAGGTCGTCGCTGTAGGGGCCTGCCCAGACGCCGTGGGCGGGGGCGGTCAGCTCGAGCTCGCCCGAGAACGTGAAGACGTCGTCCCCCAGCCAGCCGGCGAGGTCGGTCCCGTCGACGGTGACGAAGGCTTCGGCGGGCTCGTCCGGGGCGGGGCCGGGGAGGTCGACGGTGCCGGTCCAGGAGCCCTCGATGTCGGCGGGGTCGTAGCTCGCGGCGAGGGCGTCGGCGTCGCGCTGGAGGGCGGCGAAGTGGAGGAGGGAGCCGAAGACGAGGGTGTCGCCGGTCGCGCGGAGGAGGCCGTCGCCGAACTCGCCGAGGTCGGCGATCCAGGCGCCGTCGTCGCGCTGCTCGAGGGGCCACCCGGCGTCCTCGCGGTCGCCGTCCTGGGCGTGCCAGACGACCTCGCCCGCGGCGACGCAGAGGGCGTACTCCCAGGTGCCGTCGGCGGGGTCGGCGAGGGTGCCGAGCCAGCGACCGTCGAGGTCGTCGCCGGCGGGGTAGTCGTCGGTGGCGTCGTCGTCGTCGTCGTCGGCTGCCGACGGCGGGCAGGCGGACAGGAGGAGGGCGGCGGCGAGGAGGAGGGTCCGTGTCGGGGTGGTGCTGTCCATCGATCAGGCCATCCCGATCCCGCGGGCCATGAACGCGCCGGCGAAGATCATGGCGACGAGGAGCAGCGCCTGGACGCGGCCGATCCTGGCGAAGGTCATCGCCCGGGAGGTGTCCGGTGTCTCGCCCCGGTTGAGCTGGACCCGCCACTTGATGAACGTCGTCATCGGCCACAGTTCGAGCAGGAAGACGAGGCCGAGGAGGGTCATCTTGGCGTGGAAGGCGGGGTTCTGGAGGTAGAAGGGGGTGCCCTTCTCGAGGCCGCCGAAGGCGCGCCAGGCGCCGGTCGCGATGACGATCAGGGCGCTGATGCCCCAGAGGTTGTCGCCGAGCAGGGCCCGGGGCAGATCGGGGGGGTCGCCCATGAGGCTGCGGGAGCGCATGGCGATCGACTTGGTCGACAGGACGATGCCGAGGATGTGGAAGGCGGAGACGAGGGCAGCGGTCACGGGGGGTCCTCCGGAAGGGGCGTCAGCATGTCGGACAACGAGGAGCGGGGGAAGTCGGCGACGGCGTCGGGGACGCCGGCGAGCTCGCCGATCAGGCGGGGGAGGCCGCGCCAGTCGGGGGTGCCGTCGAGGCGGACGCCGGCGGGGATCCCGGCGCCCGCGGCGACGAACAGGGCGGCCTCGTCGTGCTGCAGGGCGGTGCGGGCGCCGTGGTCGGAGACGACGAGGAGGACGTCGTCGGCGTCGAGCGCGGCGGCGATCTCGGCGGTGCGGGCGTCGAGGTAGCGGTAGAGGTCGAAGAGCACGCCCGCGCCGTCGTCCTGGGTGCCGGAGACGGTCCCGGCGAAGGCCGCGTGGGTGAGGACGTCGAGCGCGCCGAAGCGGACGAGGAGGACGTCGGCGGCGTCGGTGGCGATGAGCTCGGCCGTGGTGTCCATGAGGACGGCGGTCTCGGCGAACAGGTTCGGAGCGGCGGCGACCTCGGTCGTGGCGAGGGAGACGGCGGCGGTCTTCTCGACGTCGGTGAGGGGGCGGAAGGCGGGGACCTGGAGGGGCTCGCCGTGGGCGCCGTGGGGGCCGACGACCTCGCCGTGGCGGGCGGCGTCGAGGACGCCGTGGGAGTACAGGAGGTTGACGACGCGGAGGTCGCCGGCGCCGAGGCGGGCGACGGTGTCGGGGGCCTCGGGGAGGAAGAGGGAGAGGGGGGCCAGCGGGTTCCGGTGGTCGGCGCGCCGCTCGCCCGCCTCGCGTCCGAGCTCGTGCATGGTCTGGAGGACGCCGCCCGTGCCGGGGGCGGCGGGCTCGACGAGGGCGCCTATCGCGGCGGCGGTGTAGGGCGGGGAGCTGCGGACGACGGCGTGGGCGCCGGCGTCTTCGAGGGCGGCGAGGGCGCTCAGCTCGCCCCGGGCCTGGAGGTAGCGGACGATGCGCCAGTCGGCGCAGTCCCAGACGAGGAGGACGACGCGGCGGGCGCCGTCGGCGGGGGCGCTCAGCAGATCGGTCGGGGGCGCGGCCGCGGCGCGCGCGACGGCGGGGGCGGCGGCGGTGATGGTGACGGCTCCGCCGGTGGGGACGTGGACGTTGCCGCTGACGAAGCGGGACGGGGGGAGGTCCGGGACGCCGGCGGCGGGGGCCGCGTCGTAGACGACCCAGCGGAGGGGGTGGGGGCCGGGGCGCTGGTCTACGGAGAAGCTCCTCCCGCCGGCCGTCGGGACGAAGACGCCGGGGTGGTCGACGGGCTGGTCGGGGCCGGCGGAGAACCAGACGCCGCCGGGGGAGCCGAGGGCGGCGAGGTCGAGCGCGACGCGGCCGGGGGCGGCGCGGGGGTCGAAGGCGGCGTCGGCGCGGGCGAGGTCGGCGGCGTCGACGCCGGACAGCGCGAAGCCGGCGGCGCGGGCGGTCTCCAGGGCGGCGAGGGCGGCGTCGGTCCGGCCGGCGGCGACGTGGGCGCTGACGATGCGGCGCCAGCAGAGCTCGGCGAGGTCAGGGGGGAGGGGGGACGGCGAGGCGAGGGCGGCGTCGAGCAGGGGGGCGAGGCCGGGCGGTCGTCGGCGCGGTCGGGGTCGGGGGTGCGGTCGGGATCGACGGCGCCGGGGGGTGGCGCGTCGCCGTGACCGACGGCGACGAGGAGCATTCTCAGCGTGGGCGCTTCGGGGTCCTCGAGCTGGGCGAGGGACAGGGCGGTCGCGTAGCCCGCGAGGACGAGGGACGGGGCGGCGCCGGCGGCGGTCCAGGCGTCGCGGACGCGGCGGGCCTCGTCGAGGTCGTCGTCCAACGCGGCGACGCGGAGGCGGGCGCGGGTCCAGGCGGTGACGGCGGCGGGGTCGGCGGCGAAGGGGGCGTCGCCGAGGGCGCGGCGGGCGGCGTCGAGGTCGGCGCGTCGCTCGAACACGGTCGCGAGGAGGAGGCGGAGGTCGGCGTGGCCGCCCCCGGCGGGGTCGAGCTCGGCGGCCATCGACGCGGCGGCCGCGGCCTCCCCCTCGGACGTCGCCCGGGCGGTGAACTCGAGGTAGCGGAGCGGTCCGTCGTCGGGGTGCACGGCGGCGGCGCGGCGGGCGACGACGGCGGCCTCGGCGGGGCGGCCGGTGTCCCGGAGGTGAGCCACGACGAGGCGGGTGAGGTCCAGCGGGGGGACCCAGTCGGCGGCGCCGGGGGCGAGCATCGCGGCGGACAGCTCGGAGAGCCCCTCGTCCAGCCGGTCGAGTTCCGCCAGCGCGACGCAGCGGCACTCGGCGATCGTCCGGCCCGCGGCGGAAGACCCGTCGGGGGGGGCGGCCGCGGCGTCGGGGCCCCCCGACGCCTCGACGGCCCCCGCGAAGTCGCCCGACGCGACCCGATCACAGACCTCCGCCGCCACCCGGTCGGCCGCGAACCGCGACCACGACCAGACCGCGGCCCCCGCCGCGGCCAGCAGCAGCAGCGCGACGGCGAGGCGCCTCATCGGACGCGCCCCTCCAGCTCGAGCTCGAATCGGTGGGCGTCGCCGTCGCGCCGGCCAGTGAGGGTGGCCGCGGCCCACGGCCACACCGTGGGTTCACGGGCGCCGGCCGGGTCCCCGCCCGCGGCCCTCAGGCGGGCCTCCACCAAGGACCGATCGGCCGCGGGGAGGTCGGCGAGATCGAACCGGAGGATCGACGCCGCCTCCGCGTCCGCCGCGAAGCCCGCGTTGTCGTCCGCCGGCTCCGCCAGCGCCCGCCGCAGCGAGACCTCGTTGTAGGCGATCACGATCGCGCCGTCCGTCACCGCCCCGCACGGCCCCGTCTCGGGCAGCACCCGCAGCGTCGGGAAGCACGTCGCCTCGACGTCGCCGACCGTCACCGGCACCCGGGGGACGCCGTACGTCGCCTCGATGTTCGCCGCCATCGCGTCCAGCCCGCGCTCCGCCACCGCCCGGATCCGGTACCCCGCCGCCATCACCATCGGCGGCATCGTCGCCCCCGGCGCGGGCGTGTACAGCGCCGCCTCGAACGTCCCGTCCAGCACCGCCCCGCTGAGGACGTCCGACTTCAGCCCCAGCATCGTGTCGGCCTCGCTCCCCGCCGGGACCAGCCCCGCCAGGTCGAGCCCCCCGTCCGCCCGCAGCCGCACGTGCACCAGCGCCCCGTCGGTGCTCAGGGCCGGCGCCCCGGGACCGTCCCCCGCCGGCAGGAACGTCGCCCCGCCCCAGTCCCCCGCGGGCGTGAACATCGCCGTCACGGAGAGGCCTCCGACCGTCGCCCCCGAACCCGCGCCGTCCCCCGCCTCAGCCTCGCCCGGCGCGCCGCCGCCCGCCGACGTCTCCAGCGTCCCCGTCGCGATCCCCACCGCGTCGTCCCGCCACGACCACGCCACCGACCCCGTCGGGCCCTCGTCCTCCAGGCGTTCCCGCAGGAGCGGCGCGTACCGGGCCGCCGGCGTCCCCTCCAGCGACACCAGCCCGTCGGCGAGGGGCTGCAGCGCCGCCGGATCCCCTCGGAGGGTCCACCCGGCGGGGACCTCGGGCCCCGGCTCGGGCGCCGTCGCCGGGCACGACGCGGCCGCGATCCCCACGATCACCAGGAGGGCAGCGCGCCGCATCGGCGCAGCTTATCGACCCCGCCCCCGCCTCGCTGCCGCCAAGAGAGACGGGCCCCGGCCCGCTCTTCGGACCGGGACCCGCCCTGGGCCGCCCCGTTCTGTCAGCTGATGTCGTTCAGCCAGTCCTCGGTCTTCTCGTAGGACTCCTGCATCCCGCTCCGCACCGTCGACGTGAGGATCCCCTCGCTCACCTCCGGCTCGAACACCACCGCGCCCCACAGCGCGTTGTAGCGGAGCACCCCGTCGCCGCTCGGGATCGTCACCTCCATGTTGGAGAAGAAGTCCATCGTGTCGTCCGGGTCCTGGTCGTTGATGTACTGCTGGTCGATCCACGACCGCGCGACGACCGCCATGCTGCCGTCCTCCATCTCGACCCAGCGGTAGTCCTTGTAGGCCGTGTACCAGAGGTCCAGGAGGAGGTTGTCGCGGTGGATCTCGTTCTCCGTCACGAGCGTGTCGGCGTCGCCCGCGAGCCAGTCGTCGAAGCTCGTCACGAACGTCCGGTTGTAGGCCGCCGAGCTGCTCGACTCGAACGGCGTCTGGTCCTCGATCCCGACGATCTCGGCGTGCGCCGTCCCGTCGTGCGCGCTCCGGACCGCCAGCGCCCGCGGCAGCTGGTCCGCCGGGTCGTGGCCCGTCCAGTGCGGCGCGCCGCCCCAGTGCTCCTCCGTCAGGGGCGCGATCTCCAGGAACCGCGGCACCGGGTCCGACTCCACCGACAGGTCGACCCCCTCGACCTCGTCCGTCCCCGCCTCGAACCCCTCCAGGAACGCCTTCATCTCCTCCATCCCGCGCTGCATCACCGCCGGATCGGGGTCGTCGAAGTTGCTGAAGAGGTACAGGTTGATGTCGCCGATCGGCGACTCGCTCAGCCCCTCGGGGGCCTCCACGGCAGGCTTGCAGGCCGCGAACGTCGAGGCGATGGCGAGGGCGGTCAGGATTCGAAAGGTCGTCATGGGGGCTCCGATCAGGTCGCGCAGGGTATCTAATCCCCCGGATCTGCGGAGCCGTCGAGAGGTTGTGGTAGTTCCGTGACGAGCCAGATCGTCCACGCGATCAGCGCCAGCGCCCCCAGCGACACGTGGACCTCCTTGGCGAGCGGGAACAGGATCGGGGCGACGTACGCCGAAGCCGTCAGCCCGATCCCCAGCCGCGGCCGCCGCGCCGTGCCCTGCACCAGCAGCAGCCCCCCGGCGATCAGCCCCGCCGCGTGCATGCCCGCGTCGTAGCCGACGAGGTGCGGCGAGGCGACCAGCGCCGCCGACAGCACCGCCGCCAGCCGCAGCGTCGCCGCCATGTCGGCCCCCCGCGCCGGC
>CAYFOA010000280.1:0-9101 GCA_964344575.1 uncultured Rickettsiales bacterium
GGGGTGAGGTCGACGACCTCGGCGGGTTCAGGGCGCCTGGAGGGGCCCTCAATGGGGTGAGGTCGACGACCTCGGCGGGTTCGGGGCGCCTGATGGTGCCCTCAATGGGGTGAGGTCGACGACCTCGGCGGGTTCAGGGCGCCTGGAGGGGGCCCTCACTGCGGTGAGGTCAACGACCTCGGGGGGTTCAGGGCACCAGAAGGCGCCCTCAAAGCGGTGAGGTCGACGACCTCGGGGGGTTCAGGGCACCGGAAGGCGCCCTCAAAGGGGTGAGGTCGCCGACCTCGGCGGGTTCAGGGCGCCTGAGGGGACCGTCCACCGACACCGCGCGGCCCCTCAGCTCGTGACCCGCCCCAGCGCCGCCACCAGCTCGTCCACCTGGTACGGCTTCCCCAGCAACACCGTCGGCCCCGTCCGCTGCAGCGGCTCGATCCCCTCGCGGCCCGTGTAGCCGCTGCTGATCACCACCGGCAGCCCCGGCCACACGTCCCGCAGGGCCATCGTCGCCTCCAGCCCGTCCACCACCGGCATCATCATGTCCATCACCACCACGTCCACCGGCGCCGGCCCCGGGGGCTGGGTCCGGGACCACTCGATCGCCGCCCGCCCGTCCGCCAGGTCGTGGACCTCCATCCCCCGCCGCCTCAGCGCCCCCGACAGGAACGTCCGCAGCGCCGGCTCGTCGTCCACCAGCAGCACCCGCAGCCCCTCCCGCGGCTGCACCGGGACATCCCCCGACGGCATCGAGTCGCTCGCCGCCGCGTCGTGGATCGGCAGGACCAGCGTCACCGACGTCCCCCGCTCCGGCGACGTGTCGATCACCAGGTCCCCGCCCCGCCCCGTCACGATCCCGTACACCACCGCGAGCCCCAGCCCCGTCCCCGCCCCGCTCCCCTTCGTCGTCACGAACGGCTCGAAGATCCGATCGAGGATCTCGTCCGGGATCCCCGGCCCGTCGTCGTGCACCGTCAGCCCCACCGACTCGTCCTCCCCCGGACCCGCCAGCACCTTCGCCTCCACCGCGATCGTCCCCCCGTCCGCCCCCATCGCGTCCCGCGCGTTGACGCACAGGTTCACCAGCACCTGCTCCAGCTCCGCCTCGTCCAGCGACACCTTCGGCAGCGCCGGATCCACCTCGATCCGCCACTCCACCTTCCGCCCCAGCGTCCGCGCGAGCATGTCGACCAGATCGGGCAACATCGCCTCGAGATCGATCCCCACGGGGAGCTCCTGCCGGCCCCGCGCGAACTGCAGCAGCCGCTGCGTCAGCGCCCCCCCGCGCCGCGCCGCCTCCACGATCGACCGCACCCGCCGCGTCCGCTCCTCGTCCGGCAGCCCCGCCGACGGCTCCAGGTCCGACGCGCTCGCCAGGATCCCCCCGAGCAGGTTGTTGAAGTCGTGCGCCACCCCGCCCGCGAGCATCCCCAGGCTGTCCAGCCGCTGCGCCCGCGCCACCTCCCGCTCCAGATCCTGCCGCTCCGTCACGTCCCGGAACGACACCAGCACCCGATCGCTGTCCAGCGGCACCACGAACGTCTCCGCCGACACCATCCGCCCCACCCCCTCCAGCACCAGCTCAAGCCGCTGCGCCGGCGCGTCCGGACCGCCCGCCCACGCCGCCGCCAGCGCCTCCCTCAGCTCGGCGGCGCTGCTCGGAGGCAGAAACGGCCACACCCCGTCGTGCCGCAACCGCGCCCCCGTCCGCCCCAGCAGCCGCTGCATCGACGGGTTGCTCAGCTCCACCGCGCCCGTCCGCTTCAGCACCACGATCCCGTCCCGTGACGCCGCCACCACCCGCGCCGCCCGGAGGTGCGCCAGCCCCGCCCCCAGCGCCACCGTCCCCACCAGCGCGAACGCCAGGGGCAACGACCCGAGCTCGAACGGCCCCGGCCCCGGCAGCTCGTAGATCCCCGCGAAGACCTCGTAGAAGAGCGCCAGCATCGACCCCACGAGCCCCGCCCGGACCCCCGACGCGATCAGCGGCGACGTCACCGGGAGCCCCTGCGCGAGGTCCAGCGCGACCAGCATCGTCACCACCGTCAGCAGCCACGACATCCGGTACAGGTCCGCCGCGACGGGGAACGAGGCGACCAGGCAGGCCGCCGTCGCCACCCCCGCGGCCCACGCCAGCACCCGCGCCGGACGCACCACCTCCGCCGCGATCGACTCCGCGAAGAACAGCACCCCGAACGCGTGGAGCGCGTACCGCGACGCCCACCGCAGCCGCAGCTTCCACTCCGTCGAGCTCGCGAGCAGGTACCAGTGGTCGTTGTTCGTCAGCGCGTGCAGCGCCACGCACCCCATCGTCAGCGCAAAGAGCAGCGACTGCCGGTCCGACAGGCTGACCGACCAGACCGCGAGGTGGAAGAGCGTCAGGACCAGGAAGACGAGCAGCAGCCCGCTGGCGAGCACGTTCCGGCGGCCCAGGCGGCGGTCGATGGCGCCGTCGGTCCCCACCACGATCCGGCCCAGGACCCCGCCCCGCCCCTCCGCCGACGCGACCCGCAGGGCGAGGACGTTGTCCCCCTGACGGAGGTGGCGGCGCGGGAGCGGGACCTTGGTGAACGCCTCCCGCGCGGCCCCCTGCATCCCCCGCCCCTCCGTGCCCGCCGTCGCGATCAGGCGGCCGCCGAGGTACAGCTCCCAGCTCGCGAACGTCGGCGGGACGAGGACGGCGAGCCCGTCGGGGGGACGCTCGGCGACGCGGAGGTGGACGCGGTACCAACCCACGCGGGCGGTCCGGCTCATCCCGCGGCTGTGCCACCACGCCGGGACCGGCATCGCCTGCCAGCCGGCGTCGTCGAGGCGCGGGGACGCGAACGAGGGGTCGTCGGACGCCCGGAAGGGGACCGCGCCCGTCATCGCGTAGGCGGGGCCGTCGAGGGGGACGAGGACCGGCTCGCGCGCGGTCTGGGCGTGGACCGCGGCCGGGATCGCGGTCAGGAGCACCAGCACCGCGAGGAGCCCGCCGCGTGCACCGCTCCACATGGCCCGGAGCCTACCTCCGACGCCACCCCGAGGACAGCCGAAGCCCCCCGAGCCCGGCGCGGCTCCGGCTCCCCACCCGGCCACCTACCTGCGTCGCCACCCCAGGAACAGCGGCAGCAGCGCCAGGGTCAGGGTCCCCGTCCCCGCCGCCGCCGACGGCTCGATGCGCTGGTCGAGGCAGCAGCCCTCCATCCCGGGCTCGTAGAAGGCGGCGTCACCCCCCTCGAGGTCGTCGGGGACGCCGTCGCCGTCGCGGTCCTCGTCCTCCCCGTCGGGGATCCCGTCGTCGTCGCTGTCGGTGTCGGCGTAGTCGGGGACCCCGTCGCCGTCGCTGTCGACGTCCCCCTCGTCCTCGTCGTCCACCCCGTCGTCGTCGGCGTCCGGGTCCCGGTAGTCGGGGAGCCCGTCGCCGTCGGTGTCCACCGGATCGCTGCAGTCGTCGCCGACCTCGACGATGTCGAAGATGTTGTCGCCGTCGCTGTCCACGTCGAGGTAGTCGGGCACGCCGTCCTCGTCGGTGTCCAGCGGGATGGTGTCGTGGTTCCCCCACTCCAGCGCGTCGCCCATGCAGTCGCCGTCGCTGTCGACGTCGAGGAAGTCGGGCTGGCCGTCCCCGTCGGTGTCGCCGTCCCCCTCCACGCCGTCGTCGATGCCGTCGTTGTCGCTGTCGGTGTCTTCGTAGTTGGGGATGCCGTCGTGGTCGTAGTCCCCGTCCCCCTCGACCGCGTCGTCGACGCCGTCGTTGTCGGAGTCGGTGTCGAGCCAGTCGAGGAACCCGTCGCCGTCGGTGTCCTCGTTCCCCTCCACGTAGTCGGGGATGCCGTCGCCGTCGGTGTCCCGGTCCGGCGGCGGCGGCCACCAGTCGCCCCAGTCCTCGGGGTCGTTGGGGGAGCCGTCGATGCAGACGCCCGACTCCCACTCGCAGTCGCCCGTCGAGCACCCGACGTCCATGCAGTCGGCCGCGCAGACCCCCTCGTAGCAGGTCAGCACCCCGTCGCAGTCGTTGGGGAGGCTGCACGCGTCGCCGATCCCGCCGCCGCCGGTGGGGCCCACGTACGTGAACCGGAGCGCGTCCCACGCGACCTCCCCCTCCTCGATGGCGAGGTTCCACATCGTCACCCGGTTGCGCTCCCCCTCGATGAACTTGAACGGCTGGTCCGGGAAGAGCGGCGTCCAGTCGCCCAGGCCGGTGGACATGTCGAGGACGTAGATGGCGTGGCCGCCCATGAAGGCGACGTTGAAGGGGACGGCGGGGTTCGTGGCGCCGGACCCGGTGGGGACGTACGCCTCGATCTGGTAGAGCCCGGTCTGGGGGATGGTGGGGCGCCACTCGGCCTCGATGAGGGAGAGGCCGAAGAGGCTGGAGCCGAGGTGGTAGTAGTGGCCGTCGTAGCCGCCGCTGCCGGACTCGTCGGCGATCCAGGGGTCGGAGCCGTCGAGCCAGGAGAAGCCGTCGTCCTGGTCGTCGACGATGAGGGGCTCGGTCCCGCTCGCCGTGCAGGTCACCTGCGGGAGGCCGCCGTGGCTGCCCTGGGCGTTCCACAGGGACGCCGGCTGGGAGCAGCTGCCCGCGAACGGGTCGATCGGCGCGGACCCGATCCGGGGCTCGAAGTGGAGGTGCGGGCCGGTGGAGTTGCCGGAGCTGCCGACGAGGCCGATGACTTGGCCGCAGGTGACCTCGTCGCCGGTGCTGACGGTGATGGACCACTGGGCGAGGTGGCCGTAGTAGGTGGAGCTGCCGTCGGCGTGGTCGAGCTTGACGTAGTTGCCGAACCCGCCGCCGCCGGGGCAGCCGCCGGTGGAGCACTCGTCGAAGAAGCCGTCGATCATGTAGCTGACGGTGCCGTCGGCGGCGGCGGTGACGTCGCGCCCGGCGTCCATCCCCGCGAAGCCGCCGACGCCGAGGTCCGTGCCGTTGTGGCCGGAGTAGTAGATGGACCCGCAGGCCCAGTCCTGGCCGCCCTGGTCCTTGTAGGCGGTGGGGTAGAAGTGCGGGGCGTCCTCGGGGGACGTGGGCATGGAGTACTGCGCCGACGCGGGCGCCGCGGCGACGACGGTCGCGAGGGCGGCGGCGGCGGCAGCAGCGCGCATGCTCATGGCGTCAGTCCGGGAGCCTCGCGGTGTGCTCGACGCCGGCGGCGGTCCAGGCGACGGTGCGGTCGTCGAGCCAGCGGAGGGGGCCCCGGTCGGGCGGGGGGACGAAGCCGGGGGGCGGCTGCCCGGGCTCGCGGCGGACGTGCTCGAGGCCGACGTTGGTGAGCTGGACGGGGGTGGCGGGGTCGGCGTCGGGGGAGGCGGGGACCGCGGCGACCCAGACGGACGCGATGCCGGTGGCGCCGCCGACGAAGACGACGTGCTTGCCGTCGGGGGAGACGGCCTCGCCGTCCTCGGCCCCGGGGAGGTCCGTCGCGCGGACCAGGACGCCGGCGACGTCGACCCACACGTCCCGGTCGGGATCCAGGACGGCGTGGGCGTCGGACTCGGACGGGGGGCCCGGCTCGGCGCACGCGGCCAGAGCGACGGCGGCGGCGAGGAGGAGGAGGCGCATCGCGGAGATGGTAGCGGAGAGCGCGCCGGCCGAACGCACGGATCCGGACCGGGGCGCGTCGTGCGCCCCTCCGCGCTGGCGGCACCAGCGGAGCGGAGGGGTCCGGCCCCCGGACGCACGGTGCGCGCCACCGCACCCGCGGTAGGGTGGGCGCCGGGGGGAGCCTGGGGAGAGCTCCGATGCGACGACGCACGCTGGTCCTGGCCGCCATTCCGATCCTCCTGACGCCGCTGGCGGGGTGCCCCTCCGAGGAGGAAGAGGAGGAGACCCCGACGCAGGGCGAGGTGGAGACGCCCGACGGTCCCCTGAGCGGGGAGCTCGACGTCGGCGCGTGGGAGATCCCCGAGGATCTCGCGGTCGAGGTCGTCGGCGACCTGGTGGTCCGCTCCAGCGCCGCGATCCGGGTGGACGGCGAGCTCCGGGCGGCCGCCGGCAGCGGGTTCACCATCATCCTCGACGCGGCCGACACGCTCACGGTCGCCGGGACCGTCGCCGCGGGGGACGGCGCCGACGGCGAGCTGGGCGGCGCGGTCGTGCTCGCCGCCGGGTCGGACGTCGTGCTCGAGGCCGGCGCCGAGGTGGCGGCGGGGTCCGGCGGGGACGGGATCGTCGACGAGGACACGCTCGGCCAGGCCGCCGACGGCGGCGACGTCTCCTTCCTCGCGGGCGGGACGCTGGACATCGACCCCGCCGCGACGGTGACGATCGGCGACGGCGGCGACGGCGCGGAGCTGCGGGTGCAGCCCGACGACCTCCCCGACCCCGAGACCTGGAACGTGCTCCGGGCGCCCAACGGAGGCGGCGCGTCGGGGGGCCTGGAGCTCGCGTTCGGTGACACGACCCTCGCCGTCACGGTGCACGAGTCGGGGGAGGCGATCGTGCGGGACGACGGCAGCGTCCTCGTCGAGGAGGACGAGCCCTTCCTCGAGCTCGACGAGAGTTCGGAGGGGATCTTCGGGGGCGGCGAGGCGGGTGACCCCGGGGCGTTCCTGTACGGCGACGACGCGGACGGCGAGTCGAACTGGCCCGGCGGCGAGGCGTCGATCACGGAGTGGGTGGACGACGGGCGGGACACGCCCCAGCCCAAGGAGATCGTCGGGCAGAACGGCAGGCCGGCGATGGCAAGAACGGCGCCGCCCCGGGGGACGACGGACAGGGGGTCTACGTCAGCGGCGGGAGGGGCGGCGACTGCGGCGTCCGGGTGACGCGGATCACTTACGAGAACGGCCAGACGGTGATGCGGTTCACCTACGTGGGCAAGCCCGGCTGCACCCCGGGCGCGGGGGGCGCGGCGACCGCCCGGGGCGGCAACGGCGCCGACGGCTCGGCCGCGACGAAGAACGGCGGGGCGGGCGGATTCGCGCGGGCGGCGGGGGGCGTGGCGGGGTGGCGCTTCACCCGACCCGGCGGCGTGACCACCCGCACGGCGGTGGCGGCCTGCGGGAGCGCCAGCGCGTACGGGGGGACGGGCGGCCGCGGCTGGGGCGACTGTGAGGGCGAGTACGACGAGGCCGGGGGGACGGGGGGAGACGGCGGGTCGGCCTACGCGTACGCCAACGGGGGCGGATACCTGGGCGAAGAGCTGACCCCCTCGCCCTGCGGCTCCGATGGGACGGCGACCGCCGAGGGCGGCACGCCGGGTCGCGGGGGGGACGCGTCGGCCACGCCGGGCGCCGGCGGCGTCGTCAACGAGGTGGCCGCGGTGCCGGGGACGCCGGTGGAGCCGGACCCGGGCGCGCCGGGCTCGATCTGCTCGGTCATCGTGGTGCCGGACTGCTTCGAGCTGCCGACGATCCCGTCCCTCGAGGATCCCCTGGGCGACGGGTTCAACCCGGCGGTCCCGGGGAGCTACTTCGGGTGGGAGAGCCAGGCGCTACCCGGCGAGACGGACCTCCGCGAGGTGTCGGGGTGCGTCGATCTCGACTTCGGCGACCCCGCCGCCGCCGTGCTCCTCGTGCAGGTGGAGCTGGAGGCGCACCTCGGGGCGCTCGCCCCCGACGAGGGCTACCTCGACGTGGTGGTGACGAGCCTGGACCCCTACATGGGGTCGGACTGCCCCGCGCTGCCGGAGCTGCCGAGCAGCCTGCTGTGGGTCGAGATCCCGGCCGCGGAGCCGCTGGCGGCGGAGGTGCACCGCTTCGAGGCCGGCCTCTTCGACGCGGGGACGTGGGTCGCCGACGCGGGCGCCGAGGTGTGGGACGTGTCCGACGGAGGACCCGGCGGGACGGTCCTCGTCCAGGTCCCGCTGGGCGCGCTGTTCGCGACGGCCACGCCGGACGGGCCCGACCCCTCGACGCCCCTGGGCCTCGCGGTGGTCACCCGGCTCCACTTCGGGCCGGACGACGTGAACGTCGACGTGGCGCCCGATCCGGCGGCGGACGGGGTCCTCGACGTCGTGGCCCTTCCGGCGGTCACCGACGAGGCGAGCCCCTCGCGGTAGGTCCGCGGGCGATCCGAAGGCTACGCTCCGCCCGATGGCGCCGCGGTTCGTCCACACCAACCTGACGTGCCGCGACCTGCGGGCGCTGTCGGCCTTCTACTGCGAAGTGTTCGGGTGCGCGCCGGCGATGGCGCCGGAGCGGTACGACGCGGACTGGGTGGCGGCGATCACGGGCGTGCCCGGCGCCTCGATCCTGGTGCAGCACCTCCGCGTCCCCGGCCACGGCGCCGAGGGGCCGACGCTGGAGCTGATCGAGTACGCCGACGCGGAGGCGGCGCCGGCGGCGATCCCCAACCGGCCCGGGTTCGGCCACGTGGCGTTCGCGGTGGACGACGTCGCGGCGGCGAGGAAGCGCGTGATCGCTGCGGGGGGCGCCGCGGGGGGCGAGATCGTGACGGTCGCGATCCCCGGCCGGGGGACGGTGACGGAGGCGTACGTCAGGGACCCCGAGGGGAACCTCGTCGAGATCTGCCGCTGGCGGTGACCGTCAGAACCGGAAGCCGGCGCCGGCGTTGACGCCGATCCAGGGGCCGAGGCGGAACATGCCGCCCTGGAGGTCGACGCCGAACAGGAAGTACTCGCCCTTGGGGAGGATCTCGACGCCGCCGCGGACGGCCCAGCCGCCCGCCAGCCGGACCTGCTCGCCGTCCGTCACGCTGTCGTCGAAGCCGAGGCGGCCGGCGGCGCCGACGCGGGGCTGGACCAGCTTGCGGCCGAAGCGGTAGCTGAAGCCCGCCGAGACCGTGGGCAGCAGCACCGCGCCGTGGTCCGAGGGACCGGCGATGCCGAGCTCGGCGCCGATGTCGAAGTACAGGCCGGCGGCGAGGCGGACGCCGAAGTCGACCGGGATGACGAGGTAGCTGAAGGGCTGGACCCACGCGTAGCCGCCGGCGATGCGGAGCCGGATGCTGTCGTCGGGGCCGGGGCGGGTCGGCTTGGTGACGAGTTTGTTGTCGGCGGTGACGTCGGGGGGCGGCTCGGTGCGGAGGTGAGGCGTCCGGGCCGGGCCGGGATCGGGCTCGGGCTCCGGCTCGGGCTCCGGCTCGATCTCGTTCTCGATCTCGTTCTCGTTCTCGGGCTCGTTCTCGGGCTCGTTCTCGGGCTCGTTCTCGTTCTCGACCTCGT
>CAYFOA010000281.1:0-9047 GCA_964344575.1 uncultured Rickettsiales bacterium
GATCAGCATCGGCTCGAAAGCCTGAATGCCGAGACGGTGCAGCGTCGGCGCGCGGTTGAGCAGCACCGGGTGCTCGCGGATCACCTCGTCGAGGATGTCCCACACCTCCGGCTTGTGCTTCTCGACCATCTTCTTGGCGGCCTTGATGGTCGTGACGTAGCCGCGCTCCTCGAGCTTGTTGTAGATGAACGGCTTGAACAGCTCGAGGGCCATCTTCTTGGGCAGCCCGCACTGGTGCAGGCGGAGCGTCGGGCCGACCACGATGACCGAGCGGCCGGAGTAGTCGACGCGCTTGCCGAGCAGGTTCTGGCGGAACCGGCCCTGCTTGCCCTTGAGCATGTCGGAGAGCGAACGCAGCGGGCGCTTGTTGGGGCCCGTGAACGTCTTGCCGCGGCGGCCGTTGTCGAACAGCGCGTCGACGGCCTCCTGGAGCATCCGCTTCTCGTTGCGGATGATGATCTCGGGCGCGCTCAGCTCCTGCAGCCGCTTCAGCCGGTTGTTCCGGTTGATGACGCGGCGGTACAGGTCGTTGAGGTCCGACGTGGCGAAGCGGCCGCCGTCGAGCGGGACGAGGGGGCGGAGGTCCGGGGGGATGACCGGGACCACCTCGAGCATCATCCACTCGGGCTGGTTGCCGTTGCTGTCGCGGAACGCCTCGACCGTCTTCAGCCGCTTGCTGATCTTCTTGCGCGCGGCCTCGGACGTCGCCGCCCGGAGGTCGGCCCGCAGCTCGGTCGACAGCGCCTCGCAGTCGAGCTCCTCGAGCATCTTGCGGATGACCTCGCCACCCATGCCGACCTCGAAGGTGTCCCAGCCGTACTCGTCGGTCGCGTCCTGGTACTCGTCCTCGGTCAGGATCGCGCCGATCGCCAGCTCCGTGGAGCCGGGGTCGGTGACGATGTAGCTCTCGCAGTACAGGACCCGCTCGAGCTCCTTCAGCGTGCAGTTCAGCAGGTTGCCGATCCGGCTGGGGAGGCTCTTGAGGAACCAGATGTGCGCGACGGGCGTCGCCAGGGTGATGTGGGCGAGGCGCTCACGACGCACCTTGCTCTGGATCACCTCGACGCCGCACTTCTCGCACGTGATCCCACGGTGCTTCATGCGCTTGTACTTGCCGCAGTTGCACTCGTAGTCCTTGACCGGTCCGAAGATCTTCGCGCAGAAGAGCCCGTCCCGCTCCGGCTTGAACGTCCGGTAGTTGATGGTCTCCGGCTTCTTGACCTCGCCGAAGCTCCACGAGCGGATCTTGTCCGGGGACGCCAAGGCGATCCGGACCGCCGTGTAGTTCAGCGGGTTCTTCGGGCGGTCGAAGAGGTTGTAGAGGTCGCGCAAAGTGGACTCCTAGAAGAGCGAGGGCTCGGTCTTGTCTTCGATCAGCGTGACGTCGAGGGCCAGGGACTGCAGTTCCTTCACGAGGACGTTGAAGGACTCCGGCAGACCGGCCTCCAGCGTGTTCTCGCCCTTGACGATGGATTCGTACATGCGGGTCCGGCCGACGACGTCGTCGGACTTGACGGTCAGGAACTCCTGGAGACCGTAGGCGGCGCCGTACGCCTCCATCGCCCAGACTTCCATCTCGCCGAACCGCTGGCCGCCGAACTGGGCCTTGCCGCCGAGCGGCTGCTGCGTGACGAGCGAGTACGGCCCGATGCTCCGCGCGTGGATCTTGTCGTCCACGAGGTGGTGCAGCTTCAGCATGTACATCGCGCCGACCGTGACGCGGTGATCGAACGGCTCGCCGGTGCGGCCGTCGAACAGCGTCACCTGGCCGTCGCCGGGCAGGCCGCCGAGCTCGAGCACCCGCCGGATCTCCTCCTCGGTCGCGCCCTCGAAGACGGGCGTGGCGAAGAAGATGCCGACCTCGGCGCACTTCGCGGCGAGCGCGACGATCTCGTCGTCGGACGCGCCGTCGATGAACTCCACGACGTTCTTGCTGTTCTGGTAGACGGCGCCGAGGTAGGCCCGCAGCGACTTCGCCTTGGCCCCGTCCTCGATCATCATCGTCAGCTGGTGCTGGATGCCCTTGGCCGCCCACCCGAGGTGCGTCTCGAGGATCTGGCCGACGTTCATCCGCGAGGGAACGCCGAGCGGGTTGAGCACGATGTCCACCGGGCGACCGTCGGGCATGTAGGGCATGTCCTCGATCGACAGGATCTTGGAGATGACGCCCTTGTTGCCGTGGCGGCCGGCCATCTTGTCGCCGACGCTCAGCTTCCGCTTGATGGCGACGTAGACCTTGACCAGCTTGATGACGCCGGGGGGCAGCTCGTCGCCCTGCTTGAGGCGCTCGATGCGGCCCTCGAACGTCATCTCGACCAGCTCGAGCTGCTCCTTGACGGCCTCGATGAGGTCGAACACGGAGTCCTCGACGTCCTGCCCGCCGGCGACGCTGATGTCCTGCCAGCGGGACAGCGGCAGCGAGGAGACGGCGTCCGCGCTGAACGCGTCACCCTTCTTGAGGAACACCTCGCCGGTGTCCTCGTCCTCGATGGCCGCGCCGGCCTTGCTGCCGGCGAGCAGGTTGATCAGCTTCCGCTCCGCGGAGCCGATGATCGTCCGCATCTCCTCGTCCTGGTCGCGCATGATCCGCGCGATCTCGGTGTTCTGGATCTGCTTGGCGCGCTCGTCCTTCTCGACGCCCTCGCGCGAGAAGATCTGCGCCCCGATCACCGTGCCCGTCACGCCCGGCGGCACGCGCAGGGACGTGTCGCGGACGTCGCCGGCCTTCTCGCCGAAGATGGCGCGGAGCAGCTTCTCCTCGGGGGACAGCTGCGTCTCGCCCTTCGGCGTGATCTTGCCGACGAGGATGTCGCCCTGGTTCACCTCGGCGCCGATGCGGACGATGCCCGACTCGTCGAGGTCGGCCAGCGCCTCCTCACCGACGTTCGGGATGTCCCGGGTGATCTCCTCCTTGCCGAGCTTCGTGTCGCGCGAGGCGATCTCGAACTCCTCGATGTGGATGGACGTGAAGACGTCCTCCCGCACGAGCCGCTCGGAGATGAGGATGGAGTCCTCGAAATTGTACCCACCCCAGGGCATGAACGCGACGATGGGGTTCTGCCCCAGCGCCAGCTCGCCCGTGTCCGTGGCGGGGCCGTCGGCGATGACGTCGCCCACGAAGACCTTGTCGCCCTTGCGGACGATGGGCTTCTGGTTGATGGACGTCGACTGGTTCGACCGGCGGAACTTCACGAGGTTGTAGATGTCGACCTCGGAGCCGATCTCGGTCCCCTCGTCGTCCGTCTTGACCACGATGCGGGTCGCGTCCACCGACTCGACCGTGCCCGGCCGGCGGGCCACGCAGGTGACGCCGGAGTCGCGCGCGACGTAGCGCTCGATGCCGGTGCCGACGAACGGCGCCTCGGTCTTGACCAGGGGGACCGCCTGCCGCTGCATGTTCGAGCCCATCAGGGCGCGGTTGGCGTCGTCGTGCTCGAGGAACGGGATGAGGGACGTCGCCACCGACACCAGCTGGTTGGGGCTGATGTCCATCAGCTGCACGCCGACCGGCTCGACGAGGGCGAAGTCACCCTTGTCGCGCGCGGCGACCCGATCGTCCTCGAAGGCGCCGTCGTTCGCGAGGTTCCGGTTCGCCTGGGCGATGACCTGGTTCTCCTCCTCCAGCGCGGAGTGGAACTTGACCTCGTTGGTGACCTTGCCGTCGCGTACGAGGCGGTACGGCGTCTCGATGAAGCCGAACTCGTTGACCCGCGCGTACGTCGAGAGCGACGCGATGAGGCCGATGTTCGGCCCTTCCGGCGTCTCGATGGGGCAGATGCGGCCGTAGTGCGTGGCGTGGACGTCGCGGACGTCGAAGCCCGCCCGCTCGCGGGTCAGGCCGCCGGGCCCGAGGGCCGACAGGCGCCGCTTGTGCGTGACCTCGCTCAGCGGGTTCGTCTGGTCCATGAACTGCGACAGCTGGCTGGACCCGAAGAACTCCTTGATCACCGCCGAGACCGGCTTGGCGTTGATCAGATCGTGGGGCATGAGCGTCTCGATCTCGGAGAGGCTCATGCGCTCCTTGATCGCCTTCTCCATCCGGACCAGGCCGATGCGGAACTGGTTCTCGAGGAGCTCGCCGACGGGGCGGACGCGGCGGTTGCCGAGGTGGTCGATGTCGTCGACCTCGCCGTTGCCGTTCCGCAGGTCGATGAGGTAGCGGACCGTCCGCATGATGTCGTCGCGCGACAGCGTGCGCTGCTCCAGCGGGACGTCCAGCTGCAGCTTGTGGTTCATCTTCAGGCGGCCGACCTTGCTCAGGTCGTAGCGCTCGTCGTTGAAGAAGAGGTTCTCGAAGAAGGCCAGGGCCGTCTCGTAGGTCGGCGGGTCACCGGGGCGGAGCCGCCGGTAGATCTCGATGATCGCCTCTTCGGTGCTCTGGATCTTGTCGATCAGGAGCGTGTCGCGCAGGAAGCTGCCGACGTTGACGTTGTCGATGAAGAGGACGTCGAACTCCTCGATGGCGCGCTCGCGGATCTGCGCGAGGCACTCCTCCGAGACGGCCTCGTTCGTCTCGACGAGGATCTCGCCGGTGCCGAGGTCGACGATGTCGTGGGCCGCGATCATCGGGCCGTTGGGGTTGTCGACGCCCGTGATCTCCTCGTCGAGCACGGGGACGCGCTCGACACCGGCGGCCTTCATCTTCTTGATGGCCGCGCGCGTGACCTTCTTGCCTTCCTTGACGAACGTGGTCTTGCCGTCCTCGCTCGTGATCGGCTGGCGGGCCTTCGTCCCCTGGAGCAGGTCGGGGTTGAAGTCCTTCTGGAGGTTCTCGGGGAGCACGTGGACGTGCTCGGTGTCGTAGAAGTAGTTGAGGATCTCCTCGGTGTCGTAGCCGAGGGCCCGCAGGAGGACGGTCGCCGGCAGCTTCCGGCGGCGGTCGATGCGGACGTAGAGCAGGTCCTTCGTGTCGAACTCGAAGTCGATCCAGCTGCCGCGGTTCGGGATGATCCGCGCGCTGAAGATGACCTTGCCGCTGTACGTCGTCTTGTGCTGGGAGTCGAAGAAGACGCCGGGGGAGCGGTGGAGCTGGGAGACGACGACGCGCTCGGTGCCGTTGACGATGAACGTGCCGTTCTCCGTCATGATCGGCAGCTCGCCGAAGTAGACCTCCTGCTCCTTGATGTCGCGGATGTTCTGCGACTCGGTCTCCTCGTCGACGTCCCAGACGACGAGGCGGACCGTCACCTTGAGCGGGGCCGCGTAGGTCATGCCGCGCTGGCGGCACTCGTCGACCTCGTACTTCGGCTTCTCGAAGGTGTACGAGACGAACTGCAGCGAAGCGGTCTGGTTGAAGTCCTCGATCGGGAAGACCGAGTTGAAGACCGCCTGGAGGCCTCGATTCTCACGCTTCCCGGGGTCGACATCGCTCTGAAGGAAGTTCCCGTAGGACTTCTTCTGGATCTCGATCAGGTTGTGGATGTCGATGACCTTGTGGACCTTCTCGAAGGTCCGGCGGAATCGGGCGTTGTTCGCGAGAAGCGACGTGGCCATGCAATCTCCTGCAGTTCGCAGTTCGGCGTCTTCCGGAAGAAGAGGGTGGGGTGGGCCTCCCCAGCGGAGACCCACCCCGAATCGGTCAGGCGGCTACTTGATCGTCACGGAGGCGCCGGCCTCCTCGAGCTTGCCCTTGATCTCCTCGGCCTCTTCCTTGGAGATGCCCTCCTTGACGGCCTTGGGGAGGTCCTCGACGAAGGCCTTCGCCTCCTTGAGGCCGAGCCCGTCGATGATGCCGCGGACGGCCTTGATGACCTGGATCTTCTTGTCACCGAAGTCGATGAGCTCGACGGTGAACTCCGTCTGCTCGGCGGCGGCCTCGGCGGCTCCCCCGGCGCCCGGCATGGCGGCCATGGCCATGGCGGGGGCGGCGGCGGACACGCCCAGGGCGTCCTCGAGCTCCTTCACGAGCTCGCTCAGCTCCAGGACCGTCAGGCCCTTGATCCACTCGACGACTTCTTCTCTGCTCTCGATAGCCATGATTAAGAACTCCTTCGTTCAGCTATTGTCTTGGAGCGCCCCCGAACGACCGAATTGCCGAGCGGGGACAAGTACTTACGCGCTCTCCTCGAGCTTCGACTGGTAGGCCGAAAGCACGTTGAGGATCTGGCGGTTCACGTTGGCGAGGACGCTCACCAGGTTCCGGCTCGGACCCTGGAGGACGCCGAGGAGCTGCGCCTGCAGGACCTCCTTCGGCGGCAGCGCGGCCAGCGCCTTGATCTCGGCGGTCGTCAGGGGCTTGCCCTGCATCGCGCCGCCCTTGAGCGCCAGCTCCTCGTTGTCCTTCGCGAAGTCGGTGAGGACCTTGGCGGCCTCGACGACGTCGGCGAACCCGAGCAGCACGGCGTTCGTGCCCGTGAAGTAGCCCTCGAGGCTGGAGAACTCGGTGTCCTTCAGCGCGAGCCTCACGAGGCGGTTCTTGACGACGGAGAACTCGGCGCCCTCGACGGCGCTGACGTTCTTGCGGAACTCCGTCATCCGGTTCACGTCGAGCCCGCGGTAGTCGGTGACGACGGCGAGCTGGGCCCGGGACAGCTTCTCGGAGAAGTCCTGGACGAACGCTTCCTTGGCAGTGCGGTCCATCGTTGTCTCCTTAGCTCAGGGTCCGCATGTACGCGGGGTGGTCGATGCGGACGCCGGGGGTCATCGTGCCGCTGATGGCGAGGCTCTTGACGTAGGCGCCCTTGGCGGCGGCCGGCTTCATCCGAAGCAGCGTCTCCATGAGCGTCCGGAGGTTGTCGGCGAGCTTCTCCTCGTCGAACGACGCGCGGCCGATGGGGGCGTGGATGATGCCCGCCTTCTCGACGCGGAAGTCGACCTTGCCCGCCTTGAGCTCGGACACGCACTTGCCGATGTCGAACGTGACCGTACCGGTCTTGGGGTTCGGCATGAGGCCGCGCGGCCCGAGGATCCGGCCGATGCGACCGACGGCGGCCATCATGTCCGGCGTCGCCGCGACCTTGTCGAACTCCATCCAGCCGCCCTGGATCTGCTCGACGAGCTCCATGCCGCCGACGTGGTCGGCGCCGGCCTCGCGCGCCTCGGCGACCTTGTCGCCCTTGGCGAACACGAGGACCCGGACCGACTTGCCGATGCCGTGGGGCAGCGACACCGCGCCGCGGACCATCTGGTCGGCGTGGCGCGGATCGACGCCGAGGCGGACGGCCGCGTCGATGGACTCGTCGAACTTGACGTAGTGCATCTTCTTGACCAGCGCGATCGCCTCGTCGGCCGGGTAGAGCTTCTCCCGGTCGACCAGCTCGCGCGCGGCCTTCATCTTCTTGTTCTTCGCCATGTGGCTACCTCCCGCGGTGCGAACGGACGACTCGGGGTCGCCCTCCCGCGAAGTGGGTGAAGGGGACGGCGCCGGTTACCCGACGACGTTGACCCCCATCGAACGCGCGGTGCCCCGAATGGACTCCATCGCGGACTCGATGTTGTTGGTGTTCAGATCCTGGAGCTTGATCTCGGCGATCTTCCGGACCTGAGCGTTCGTGATGCGGCCGACCTTCATCTTGTTCGGCTCGCCCGACCCCTTGGCCAGCCCCGCCTCCTTGCGGATGAGGACCGACGCCGGCGGCGTCTTCGTCTCGAAGGAGAAGCTGCGATCGGCGTACACCGTGATGATCACGGGCGTGATGAGGCCCCGCTCGACCTTCTCGGTCTCCGCGTTGAACGCCTTGCAGAACTGCGGAATGTTCACGCCGTGCTGGCCGAGCGCGGGGCCGACCGGCGGGGACGGGTTCGCCATCCCGGCGGGAATCTGCAGCTTGATCTGACCGATGACCTTCTTCGCCATGACCTGACTCCTACGTCTTCTGCACCTGCATGAAGTCGAGCTCGACGGGCGTCGCGCGCCCGAAGATGCTCACCATCACGCGGAGCTTTCCCTTTTCGGGGCGGACCTCGTCCACGACCCCGTTGAAGTTCGCGAACGGCCCCTCGACCACGCGGACCGCCTCACCCTTGGTGAACTCCATCTTCGGCTTCGGCGCCGCGCCGCCGGTGCGGAGCTGGCCCTTGACCTTCTCCACCTCGTGCGGCGGCACCTTCGGCGGACGACGGCTGTTGCCGCCCACGAAGCCCGTCACCTTGGGCGTGTTCTTGACGATGTGCCAGGTCTCGTTGTCGAGCTCCATCTGGCAGAGGATGTAGCCGGGGTAGAAGCGCTTCTTCGTCTGGCGCACCTTGCCGCTCTTCGTGCGCTCCTGGACCTCCTCCTCGGGGACCAGGATCTCGCCGAAGTACTCCTGCTTGCCGAGCGAGGCGATGCGCTCCTCGAGCGCCATCTTCGCCTTGTTCTCGAACCCGCTGTACGTGTGGACGACGTACCAGTGCATGTGGGAGGTATCGACCTCCGGCTCGGTCGCCTCGTCCTCCTCGTCCTCGACGGGGGCCACGGGCGCGGCCGCCTCCTCGGGGGCGGGGGTCTCGTTGATCTCTTCGGCAGTCATCATGCAGCCCCCAGGTCCAGGATCACCTTGAACAGGCGCTTGAAGACCAGGTCGAAACCCCAGAGCATCAGCGCGATCAGCGTCGACGTGATGCACACGACCACGGTGTGGTCCCGGGTCTCCTTGCTCGTCGGCCAGACCACCTTCCGCGTCTCCTGCACGGTCTCCATGCAGAAGTCGTGAACGTCGGCCCGCTTCCAGAGGTAGATGGCGGTCAGGATCGTGATCCCGCCCCCCACGATGGAAGACAGCGGCACCGAGCCGGCGTAGACGGGGTTCGCCACGCCAAAGGTGATGAACGCCCAGGACACCACGTCCCGGAGCACCAGCCACAGGCAGATCGAAAGCGCGAGCCACGCAAAGCCGAGGACCCGTCGATCGCTCATCAGTCTGCCTCCTACTCGCAACAGTGCGCGCCCAGTGGCCCGGGCGCGCCCGTCGCATTCAAGTTGTGATGGCAGGGGCGCCAGGGATCGAACCCGGGACCTGCGGATTTGGAATCCGCTGCTCTACCAACTGAGCTACACCCCTGCGTCTTCTCCTACTCGTGAATCTTTCCGACGACGCCGGCGCCCACGGTCCGACCACCCTCACGGA
>CAYFOA010000282.1:0-9023 GCA_964344575.1 uncultured Rickettsiales bacterium
CCCCGTCGTTGTCCCGACCGTCGACGCACTCGGTCGGCTGCGTGCCTTCCGGGTGCTGCTCGGGACAGCCCGTCAGGAGGAGGAGGAGGAGGAGGGGCGCCGGCAGGGCCGGGCGCAGGACTCGGGGGGTCGTCTCCGTCATGTCGTCACCTCTCCGCCGCTCATTCGGCGACGCACCAGCCTTCGGGGATCATCAGCTCGCCGGCCACGACCTCGTCGTCCCAGGCCTCCAGGACGGCGCACAGCGCGGCCTCGTCGAGGGCGGCGTTGTCGAGCACCTCGAAGTCGCCGCCGATCTCCTCGACGTCCTCGAGCTCCTCCAGGTCGGTCAGCGCGGGGTTGTCCGAGAGCACGAACCGGCCGCCGACCTCCTCGAGCGAGTCGAGCCCGTCGGTGGACGCCAGCGCCGGGCACTCGGCCACCTCGAAGTCGCCCCCCACCTCCTCCAGCGCGCTGAAGTCGTCCAGCGACGGGACGACCCCGACGTTCAGCAGGCGGAGGTCGCCGGCGAGCTCCTCGAGGGAGTCGAATCCGAGCCGCAGGAGGAGCTCCGTGTCGGCGACGCGGACCGAACCCGTGCTGTCCTCCAGGGCGCTCAGGTCCAGCCGCGTGAGCGCCGGCAGCCGCTCCGCGACGACGTCCCCGTCGAGGCTGGGGAGGCTGTCGAAGCCGACGTCGGCGAGGAGCGGCGCGTCGGCGAGGAGCACGTCGCCGCCGAGGTCCTCGACGGAGCTGGCGTCGAGCTCGAAGATCGTCGCCCCCGTCACGGTCACCCCGCCGACGGCTTCGAGGCCGCCGAGGCCGCGGATCTCCATCCCGGCGGAGTCGCCCGTCCAGAGCAGCTCGAGGGGGCCGGCGATGGTCTGGATGTTCTCCAGGCTCAGCTCGACGAGGTCGTCGCCGCCCTGGACGCGGAGGCCGCCCCCGACGTGGGCGAGGTCGCGGAAGTCGACGGCGTCGGTGCCGTCGCCCACCGTCACGGTGACGTCGGCGTCGACGGAGTGGAGCGAGGGCATCGAGAACCGGTCGACGCCGTCGGGGACCTCGGCGGTGAGGTGGCCGCGGACCTCGCAGAGGCAGCTGAGGCCGGAGAGGTGCTCGAAGGCGCCGGGCTCGGGGGCGATGACGAGGTCGCCTCCGACGGCGTCGAACTCCAGGCAGACGGCGTCGGCGTCGTCCTGCGTCCTCACCACGAGGCCGGCGGCGGAGACGACGGGATCGTCGCAGTCGGGATCGCGCGGCGGGGGCGGGGGCCAGTCGTTGCACGCGACCCAGACCTCGCACCCGTCGTCGTTGCAGTCGGTCAGGCCGTCGCCGTCGTTGTCGAGCCCGTCGAGGCACTCCCCGGCGCGGTCCCCCTCCCAGGGCCCGCAGCCCACCAGGAGCAGCCCGAGCGCGGCGAAGGCGATGCTGGTTGTCCGTCCCCTCACAACGCAGTCCCCCTACGAAGCCACGTTTCCAGCGGCCACGCAACCTTGTCAAGTTGCATGGTCCGGGGTAAGCGGAAGGGAAGCTCTGTCGCGAGAAGGGGGCGACGATGCGATACGAAGCCATGAGGGGTCTGGTCCTGGCCTGCGCGCTGGCGCTGGGGGCGTGTACGCCGCTGCCGGAGGTGCTGGACGCACCCCCGGGTCCGCGGATCGGGGACTGCGAGGACGACCGGCCGGCCACCGCGTTCGAGCGGACGGTGCTCGTCCTGTACGAGTCGACCGGCACCTACGGCTACCTCGGGGCGGTCCACGCGCAGATGGTGATGAACCTCCTCGGCCACTTCGACGAGGTCCGCGCGACGGCCAAGCCGCGCCTCGACTACGAGGCCGGCGACCTCCAGGCCCACGACGTCACGTTCGTGCTCGGGACGTCGGGAGACGAGCGGGTCCCCGACCACTTCGCCGGCGACTTCTGGGCGGCCGACGAGAGCACCGTCGTGTGGATCGGGTTCGACCTCTGGCAGCTCGTCGATCCCGAGGTCCCCGCGCAGGACGCCGGCGCCTTCCGGGCCCGCTTCGGGTTCACCATCGAGGACCACGTGGACGAAGGCTCGGGCACCAACGGGTGCGGCGACTTCTACGCCAACGTCTGGTTCCGCGGCGAGGCCGAGGAGGATCAGCACTTCTTCAAGAAGGTCTGGTCGAACCCGCTGACGGGGCGCGACGAGTGCGACCCCTACGTGACCGTCGTGGACGACGTGGGGGCGGCGGAGGTGATCGCGAGCCTCTGGACCGAGACCGAGCCGCGCCGCTCGACGCCCTGGATCCTCCACCACGGCGTCGACCAGCGGCACCTCTGGTTCGTGACGGACATCCCCTTCACGTACCTCCACCGCGAGGACCGCTACATCGTGTTCGCGGACCAGATGCACGAGTTCCTCGGCATCTCGCACCCGCCGTCGCGTCAGGCGTTCGTGCGGCTCGAGGACGTGCACGCGCTGACGCAGCCCGACTCGGTCCGCCGGTTCGGCGAGCTGATGGACGACCGCCCGTGGACGGTGGCGCTGATCCCGGAGTTCCGGGACCCCCTCGGCGTCACCCGCGAGTCGGGCCGGCCGTACTACCGGGACCTGTCCGACCGGCGCGCCCGGCTCCTCGTCGAGCGCCTCACGGAGCTCGTGGAGGACGAGGACAAGGACGTCGGGATCGTGCTCCACGGCTACACCCACCAGTTCGGGTTCGAGGCGAACGACTTCAACGGGATGACGGGCAACGACTACGAGTTCTGGGACGCCGCCCACGACGCGCCGCTGCCGGGCGACTCGGTCGAGCTGACGACGATGCGGATCGGCGCCGCGCAGTACCGGGCCGACGAGGTCGGGCTGCTGGACGACGTCTGGGGGTTCGAGTTCCCCCACTACAAGGCCAGCCTGGCCGCGCGCCTGTCGGCGTCGGAGCACTTCTGCTCGACGTACCACCAGGGCGAGTACTGGGACTGGAGCGGCTCCGACGGCTCCGCCCGGGTCGACTTCGGGGACGGCTTCTCGACCTCGTTCGCGGAGGTCGACCTCACCGCGCTGGAGCTGGACAACCCCGCGCCGTGGGGCGAGAGCCAGTACTTCCCCTACGTCATCGGCCGCGACGTCTACGGGCAGCGGGTCGTGCCGGAGAACCTGGGGCCGCTGAGCCCGCTGGTCTACTCCTACGACTGGGAGCAGGTGAACGAGATCGACGACCTGATCCGGACCGCGCGGAAGAACCTGGTCGCCAACTGCGCCACCGCCAGCTTCTTCTTCCACCCCTTCCTCGTCCCCCTGGAGGAGTCCGTCAGCGGCACGAGCGGCGAGGACGCGCTGCTGACCATCGTCGACCAGCTCGAGGCGTGGGACTACGTGTTCACCGACGCGCGCACCGTCGGCCCGCCGGCGGGGACCGACGAGCTCTAGATGTCCTCGGCCTGAATCGCGACCAGGCTTCCGGTGAGGCATCGGCGTCGTCCGTCGTCGACGCACCGAGGAGGCGTACCTCGTGTACGGCGACGAGGGGCGGCGGCGTCGGCGGCGTCGAGGGCCAGCGGAAGACGGTGCGGGATTCGTGCCGATGGCATCTAGCCGCTACCGCAGCGGCTCCGTCTGCATGGTCGCCACGAGCGCGCGGAAGAGCGCGATCCGGGGGTCGTCCTTGCGGTGGATGAGGCGGAAGAAGTCGGGGACGCAGGTCACGTCGGGGAGCAGCGGGACGAGGCGGCCGGCGTCGAGGTCGGGGCGGATGAGGTACTCGGGGAGGACGGCCACGCCGTAGCGCTGGAGCACGGCCGACCGGATGGCCGCGATGGTCCCCATGTAGCGCTCGGCGGCGAACTCGATGGCGTCGTCGGCGCCGTCGGCGTCCCGCCAGTAGCGGAACAGCGCGAGGTCGTGGGAGGTGTCGATGATCGTGTGGCGGCGGGCGTCCGCGACGGTGTCGAACGGCGCCTCCGCGAGCAGCTCGGGGGACGCGACGAGCACGTAGTCCTCGCGGTGGATGCGGATGCCGTCGACCTTCGGATCGGTGAGGCGGCGGCTGCTGATCGCGCAGTCGATCTCCTGCGTGCGCGTCCGCAGCTCGAGGTCGGGGCCGCTGCCGAAGTAGAGGTGGACCGTGACGCCGGGGTGCTCCGACGCCAGCTTCGGGAGCATCGGGACGATCCACGACAGCCCCAGCTCGTGGCGGGTGCCGAGGCGGAGGTCGAGGGCGACGGGGCCGAGATCGCCGCGCGCGGCGCGGACGCAGTCGAAGGCCGAGTCCAGCGCCTCGTTGGCGGCCGGGAGGAGCGCCAGCCCCGCCTCGGTCAGCTCGACCTTGCGCGTCGTCCGGAAGAAGAGCTTCACCCCGAGCTGCTCCTCGAGCTGCTTGATCCGCTGCCCCAGCGCCGCCGGCGTCAGGCCGACCGCCTTCGACGCGGCGCGGAAGTTGAGGAGGCGGGCGGCCTCGACGAAGCAGCGGAGGGAGTCGAGGTCGGGGAGCGGGCCGCGGCGGTCCATGCGTGGATCATGAACAACCGCGACTGAAGTGTGAAGACAGGGACTACACTGCGCGGCCCATGACCGGACGCCTCGGCGCCTACTACTTCCTGCTGCTGGCCGCGATCGGGGGACTGAACCCCTGGTTGGCGGTGGTGCTGGACGACGCCGGGGCGACGGGGGAGCAGACGGCCCTGATCCTCGCCGCCTTCCCCGTGGGCGTGCTGCTGGCCGGCCCCGGGGGCGCGTGGATCGCCGACCGGACGGGGCGCAGCGTCCGCGTGCTGCGGATCGCGGCGGTCCTCAGCGCGGCCTGCACGGCGGCGATGATCCCGGCCGGCGGCCTCCTCCCCCTCGGCCTCGCCGTGCTCGGACTGGCCCTGGTCCGCGCGCCGCTCCCCCCCGTCGCCGACATGGTCACCGTCCGCGACCGGGGGATGGGCGGCTACGGGCCGATCCGGGCGTGGGGGAGCGTCGGCTTCGTCGGCGCGGCGCTCCTCGTCGGCGCCGCCCTCGACGCCCGCCCCCGGGTCCCCCTGGAGGTCGGCGCCGTGGCGATGGTGGGCGTCGCCGCGGTGACGTTCGCGCTGCCGTCGTCCCGCCCCGAGGGCGCCGGAGAGGCCGCCACACCGCGCCGTCCCCGGGCCGCGTGGTCGCTCCTCGCCCACCCCGTCATCGCCGCCCTCTGCGTCGTCGCCGTCCTCCACCGCGGGACCATCGGCTTCTACGACCAGTTCTACGCCCGCCACACGGTCGACGCCCTCGGCCTCCCGGGCTGGGTCCCGGGGGTCTCCATCGCGCTCGGGGTCGCCGTCGAGGTCGGGATCATGGCGGCCGGGCGGGCGCTGCTGGCGCGCTTCGGGGCGTACCGGCTCGTCCTCGTCGCGATCGCGTCGCAGATCCCCCGCTGGTGGCTGACCGCGACGCTGACCGACCCCGCCGGCCTCATCGCCGTGCAGCTCCTCCACGGCGTCGGCTTCGGGGCGTGGTGGGTCGGCGGGGTCGCGCTCGTCGTCCGCTCCGCGCCGGAGGGGTCGGAGAACACCGCCCAGGGCGTCTTCATCGCCGCGGGGCACGGGGCGGGGAGCTTCCTCGCGCTCGGCATCGCCGCCGCCATGCTGGACGGGGCGGGGACGGGGGCCGCGTTCCGGCTCCTCGCCGTCCTCAGCGCGGCCGCGTTCGTCCTCGCCGCGAGCTGGCTCCGCCGGGTGGTCCCCCGGCCCTGATGCCCCCCTAGGAGCAGCCGCCCCCGGTGCAGGACGCCGTCACCACGGCCCCGGCGCCGGCCACCCGCTCGCAGTCGCCGCCGGCGCAGGACCAGACGCAGGTCGCGCCCGCCGCGCACATCTGCGTACAGCCGCCGCCGCCGCACGACCCCGTGCACGTCGAGCCCGCCGCGCAGGTGGTGTCGCAGCCTCCGCCGGAGCAGGAGAAGTCGCACGCCTTCCCCGCGGCGCAGATCTGCTCGCCGCTGTCGCCCCGCACCGTGTTCGTGTTGCCGACCCTCACCCCGCCCGTGCCGAGGTCGAGGTGGAGGCGGTTCGGGCCGTCGTCGATCTTGATGGTGAGGCCGCCGCCGTCGCCCTGCACCAGGACGCTGTCGTCGCCGGACAGGACCTCGAGGACCCCGCCGCCCTCGCCGCCCTGGACGAGGACCCGGTCCTCGCCGTCGCTCGCGGCCACCACCCCGCCGCCCTCGCCCCCGGTGACGACGACGTTCTCGCCGCCCTCGCCGGTGACCACGACCGTCCCCTCCTCGCCGCCGCTTCCGGAGGACGTCTCGCCCCCTCCGCAGCCGAGGATCGGGATCGCGAGGAGGGCGAGGAAGGTCGTACGCATGCGGGTCTCCGTTCGGAACAGCCGTGCTCGCAGGCAACGCGAAGGATCACACGAACACCGTTGCGGTGCCCGGAGGACGGACCCCCCGGTGTGGTAGGAAGGCCCCGTGCGCGGATTCGCCATGCTCCTGATCGGGATGTTCGCCGCGACCCCTGCGCTCGCGGAGGAGGCGGCGCCGACGCCCGAGGAGCTCGCGCAGACGCTGGGCATCACCGACACCGACGAGGCCGTGATCCTGGTCACGGCGGCCACCGCGCTGGACTCGCTGACGGTGGCCGGCCGCGCCGTGGTCCTCGCCCCCACCGACGAGGGCGTCTGGCAGATCGTCCGCGACCAGGCCGAGGGGCTGGTCCCGGTGTCGGTCAGCCGCGGCGACGTCGCCTGGTCCGGGACCGTGCGCGCGCTCGCCGGACGGGTCGTCCCCTTCGACGCCGACGAGGCCCTCGCCTCGCCGGACGCGCGCAGCCTCGCCGCGGCCGACGCCGAGTTCGACCTCTTCGCCTTCTACGACGAGCTCGACGCCCGCGGCAGCGACGTCGTCCGCCTCGCCTACTGCCGCGGCGTCCTCGAGCAGACGCTGACGGACGCGGACCGGACGGTCGTCACGGAGACCTGCGACCGCCTCCAGGCGTCGATCGACGCGGCCGCCGCGCGGCCCGAGGAGGAGTCGTCCGAGGACCTCGCGGAGGAGCTGCTCGCGGACGACGACGCGGTCATCGTCGACGACGCGCCCGACCCCGACCTGTCGCTGCTCTACCGCCGGGACGGGCGCCCCCGCCTCGTGGCCAAGGGGACCGTACCGCGCGTCGTGGCGATCGGCGCCACCGCCTTCGGGAGCGGCATCGCGACGTACGCGGCGTTCTTCTGGGAGTACCGCGCCGAGCAGGAGTACGTCCTCTACCGCGCGGCCGAGCGGGTCGGGGACGACGCGGCCATGACGCGCCACCTCTTCTTCACCCAGCAGTACTCGGGCCGCCGCGACGGCTCGATCGGGGCGGCGGCGGCGTGCCTCACGGGGACGGCGTTCGCGATCGCGTGGCAGGCGGCGGAGGCGAAGCGCTTCCGGACGCGCCGGGCGGCGCTGGAGGCGAGCGCACCGTGAGGCGACTCCTCCTCCTGGTCGCCGGCACCCTCGCCCTCGCGTCGTGCGAGACGGAGTACAGCTACACCGCGGTGGCGGCGGACCGCGTGGACATCCACGAGGTCGTGGAGTGCGCCTTCGACGAGACCGACGCGGGGTGGGAGCAGTACTCCTGCGCGCCGGTGTTCAGCGCCCGCGACCGCGACGCCCAGCCGTGGGAGCAGTTCGGCATCGGGAACTTCGACATCGTCCAGCGCGAGATCTTCGGGGCGCCCGTCTACCAGATGTTCTACTCGGGGCTGTCGGGGACGGCGGCGAGCAACGGCCGGGAGATCGGGTACGCGGTCTCGATGGACGGCGTGACGTGGACCCGCCACCCCTGGAACCCGGTGCTGCGCCGGGGGACGAACCCGGGCAGCTTCGACCGCGACGACGCGCAGGTCGCCTGCGTCGCCTTCGACGGGGACGCCGGCGTGTTCCACCTCTGGTACACGGGCACCAACGGCACCGGCGTGGGCACGACCTTCGGCCACGCGACGTCTCCCGACGGCGTGTTCTGGGACAAGGACCTCCTCAACCCGCTGGACCCGTTCGGGGGCACGACGTCGCCGCTGTCCCGGGTCTGGGGATGCGACGCGTTGTACGAGGACGGCGCGTTCCACTTCTACGTCGGCGGCCTGAACTACGCCCCCGGAGACATCCAGAACGCGACGTACGACATCGCCTACCTCTCGACGACGGACGGGGCCAACTTCGACGGCAACGGCGACCTCGTCCTCGAGCACAGCGGTGAGCCCGGGACCTACGACGCCGAGGGGGTGCACCGCCCGTCGGTGTTCACGTTCGACGAGGGCGAGGGCGAGGGCGACGAGGACGTCTACTGGATGATGTACGCGGGCTACTCGGTGGTGAACGCCAGCCAGCCGTCGCCGGGCGGGCTGATCAGCTTCAGCACCGAGGGGGAGCGGCTCGGCATGGCGAGCAGCGCGACGCCGGGAGCGGGCTGGAGCAAGCTCGGCGACGAGGCGGTGCCGTTGCTCTTCGGGGACGTCGCGACCGCCGACAACCCCCGCGCGGTGTTCATCAACGGCCGCGTCCACGTCTTCTTCACGGACACGTTCCACGATCCGATCGACGGCACCCCCTTCAGCGGGATCGGCCTCGGGATCTCCCCGTTCCCGGTCGAGGAGGAGGCGCTGTGAGGGGCGCGGCGCTGGCGCTGGCGGCGGCGGTCGGGCTGCTCGCGGGGTGCAACCCCCACGCGGACGAGTGCGAGTCGATCTGCCGGCAGTTCGTGGTCGGCTGCGAGTTCACGGCGTGGCCGACGGCCGAGCAGTGCCGGGCGGGCTGCGAGGAGGACATGTACCGCCGGGACGACGCGGCCGACGTGTTCGCCTGCTACGAGGCCGCCGTCGCGCCGCCGTCCCGCATCGAAGCCGGCGCGAGGGTCGACGCGGCCGTGGACCGGGGCTTCTTCGCGGAGGAGATCGCCGCCGGCACGTGGGACCGCGAGGCGACCATCGACGCCGCCGTGGAGGCGGGCACGTGCGACCTGTTCGCGGTGGTCCAGTGCAAGGTCGAGGCCGTCCAGGTCCGCCCCGATCCCCCGCTGCTGCCCTAGCAGCCTGTTGATCTACTCCAGATTCCCCTGTTGACGATCGCCCTGTCTGC
>CAYFOA010000283.1:0-9015 GCA_964344575.1 uncultured Rickettsiales bacterium
GGCGGGGCGGGGGCCGGGGCCGGTTCGGGAGCAGCGACCTGCGCGGGCTTGGGGGGCGCCACCGGCGCCTTCGGCGGCGCAGGCTCCGGGGCGGTCGCCGCCGGGGCGGGCGCCGGGGTCGCGGGGGCCGGACGTCGCGCGGGCGGCGCGCTCGGCTGGACCTGCACGCCCGCCTTCCGCATCTTCCGCTCCAGCGCCTCGAGCCGGTTCACCAGCGACTGCACGGGCGCGAAGTCCCGCACCGCCGCCATCTTCGCGACGGCCATCTCCAGCAGCAGCATCGGCTGCTCGCTCCGGGTGATCGCGTCCACCGCCTCGGCGAGCACGTCGAACTGCCGGTGGAGCCGGTCGGCGTTGCGCCCGTCGGCCATCTGCACGAGCCGCCGGACCTCGCCGTCGGGCAGATCCAGCAGCCGCGCCCCGTCCCGCACCTGGAGGACCAGCGTGACGTTCCGGACCGCTTCGAGCAGCTGGTTGGCGAAGCTCCGCACGTCGTAGCCGAAGGTCGCGACCTTGGTCAGCGCCTCCAGCGCCGTCCCCGCGTCCCCGTCCAGCGCCGCCGACAGCACGTCGTAGAGGATGGACCGGTCGATGAACCCGAGGATCTCGGCGACCTCGTCCTCGGTGACGCTCCCGCTGCTGAACGACAGCACCTGGTCGAGCAGCGACTGCGCGTCCCGCATGGACCCCGCGCCCTCGCGCGCGATGATCGTCAGCGAGCTGTCCGGCACGCCGACGCCCTCGGCCTCGGCCACCTGCTTCAGGCGGTCGAAGATGGTCCGGACCGGGATCATCTTGAAGTCGAACCGCTGGCACCGGCTGATCACCGTGTCCAGGAGCTGCTGCGGGTCGGTCGTGGCGAGCACGAAGATCACGTGACCGGGCGGCTCCTCCAGGGTCTTGAGCAGGGCGTTGAACCCCTGCTTCGAGACCATGTGGACCTCGTCGATGATGTAGACCTTGTAGCGGCCGGACTGCGGCGTGTAGCGGACCTTCTCGACGAGGTCGCGGATGTCGTCGACGCTGTTGTGCGACGCGGCGTCGATCTCGATGAGGTCGGCGTACGTCCCCGCGAGCATCTGCGTGCACGCCCCGCACTCGTTGCACGGGTTCTCGGCGGGGCCCTGCTCGCAGTTGAGCGCCCGCGCCAGGATCCGCGCCGCGGACGTCTTCCCCACCCCCCGCGCGCCGGTCATCAGGAACGCGTGGTGGATCCGCCCCAGCCGGATCGCGTTCTGGAGGGTCTTGGTGACGTGCGACTGGCCCGCGATCTCCTCGAAGACGCGCGGCCGCCACTTCCGGGCGATGGCCTGGTGACTCATGAGGCGGCGAGCCTAGATCAAATCGGGCCCCCCGGGTTCAGCAGAGACGACCCGGACGATCCGAACACCCCGGGATCACGGCTACCGTTGCTCCCTTCCGGGCCTGGCGGAGTTCACCGCTACCGGCCGCCCGGGGTCCGGGCCGTCTCTGCTGGCCCCGAGGGGCCCGATCGATTCAAAGATGGCGGTGAGCCAGGGATTCGAACCCCGGGAGAGTTGCCCCTCACTTGATTTCGAGTCAAGCGCCTTCGACCGCTCGGCCAGCTCACCGACAGGGCGGCGAATATAACGATCAATCCGCCAGCGTCAATCGCACCGTGCGGAGCAGGTCCTGCAAGCGGAACGGCTTGGCCAGGAACGCCACCTGGTCCCCCAGCTCCCCGCCCACCGACAGCAGCTCGCGGTCGTAGCCGGAGACGTACAGCGTGCGGACGTCGGGGTAGCGCTTCTTCAGCTCCTTGACGAGTTCCTTGCCGTTGAGGTGGGGCATGACGACGTCCGTCACCACGAGGTCCAGCTGATCCATCTGGGACGCCCGCGCCAGCGCCTCGGCCCCGTCCGCCGCCGACGTCACCGCGTACCCCTCCTCCATCAGGACCCGCTTGCAGAGCCGGCGCACCACCTCCTCGTCGTCCACCACCAGCACGTGCGCGCGCGGCGGATCGATCGAGGCGTCGTACGGACCGGACGGCACCCGCGGCTTGGGCGACTCCGGATCGGACGCGGGGAGCCGGATGCGGAACTGCGTCGGCTCCGCGTCGGCGCGCGTGACGTCGAACTCCACGTCCGGCCCGAGCAGCCCCTGGAGCACCGGGAGCAGCCCGTCCACGAGCCGCTCCATGTCCATCACCTGCGGCCCCGTCATCTTCTTGCGGCTGAACGCGACGAGCTGGTGCGTCAAGAGCGCCGCGCGCGCGAGGCCGTCGTTGATCGACTGCGCGTACGTCGCGTAGGGCTCGTTGTGCTGCACGCCCCGGCGGAGCAGCTCCGCGTCGCCGATGAGCCCGGTGAGCAGGTTGTTGAACTCGTGCGCCACGCTCGCCGCGAGCCGCCCCACGACCCACATCTTCTGCGCCTCGACCGCCGCGCGGACCTGCTCCTCGCGCGAGATCGACTCCGTCATCAGCTGCTGACGCTCCAGCGCGTACCGGATCGACCGCCCCAGCTCCGCCTTCCGGAGGCTCCCCTTGAGCACGTAGTCCTGCGCCCCGTGCGCGACCGCCTTCAGCGCGAGCTCCTCCTCCTGGACGGGCGCGATCATGATGATGGCGTGCTCGCCGAGCTCGGCGAGGCGGTCGATGGCGTCGGTCCAGGGGACCCCGGGGAGGCCGATGTCGAGGAGGACGATCTCGAACCGGTGCTCCCCCAGGAGCGTCTCGGCCTGCTCGATGCTCGTCGCGAAGTCGATCTCGAAGTCGAACGGGGCGACCTCGCTCAGCGCCGCCACCACCAGGCGCGCGTCGGCGACGTCGTGCTCGACCACGAGGACGCGCTCCGTGGCGATTGCCGTGGCGCCTCCGATCACCCGCTTTCCTTCCCCAGCCCATCGATCCAGGTTGCTTCTGGCTCCCCGATTGGCTGGACGCTACCACGGGCGTCTGCACCCAATGTCCCGAAATATCTCCTAGCATCCGGGCCATGGCCGACGATGGCCCCCGCCGCAGACTCGGCCCCGTCCGCCTCGCGTTCTTCACGATCCTCACCCCGATCGCGTTCCTGTCCCTCGTCGAGGGAGGGGCGCGCCTCCTCGAGAGCGAGCCGATCCCGATCGAGGCGAGGAGCCCGTGCCACTTCCAGCAGGTCGAGCAGGACCCCCGCTTCCGCGAGTTGAGCGGGCTCAGCGACACCGGCCTCAAGGTGGATCCAAGTTGGGCGGACAACGACCACCAGGTTGTCCACGTCCCCAAGCCGGACGACGAGTTCCGGATCGTCATGCTGGGCGGGAGCGCGCTCGGCGGCTGGGGGCTCCCGCCGCAGGCGCAGCTGAGCGGGGTCGTCCAGCGGCTCCTCGGGCAGGCGAACCCCGGCAAGCGGGTGCGCGTCGTCAACCTCGGCAAGACCGGGTGGGCCAGCCCGCAGCTCGCGTGGACGTTCGGCAAGGCCGCCGGCCGGCTCGACCCGGACCTCGTCGTCACCGTCATGGGCAACAACGAGCGGATGGACCTCGCCAACGCCATCGCGCTCAACGACTTCCAGCACGAGCGGCTCCTCGCCCGGCGCGACGCCCTCCGCCGGTCCGCGCTCCTTCGGCGCCTCGAGCCGAAGCCCGACGTCCACCTCGACCTGCCGTCCCCGCCGATGCCGCAGCGCTGGGACCTCCCCATGCACGACGACATCACCGCCTACGCCATGGCCCGGCTGAAGCGGACGGTGCGCCGCCTGGCGAAGGACGCGGACGCGCCGATGGTCGTCGCCAGCGTCCCCGTCAACCACCGCTACCACCGCGGCACCAAGGAGTGGTGGTTCGTGGGCGAGGACCGGATGGACGCCGAGCCGTACCGGACAGCGCACTGGGCCTGGTACTACGACGCCCCCGAGGCGGGGCTGGCGGCGGTGGCGGCGCTGGACGAGGCGCCTGCCGACCTGCTCCAGGGGTGGTTCCTGAAGCGCCTCGGGCGGGACGACGAGGCGGCGGCGGCGTTCGACGCGGCGCTGGCGGGGATCGGGCCGGATCCGGGCGAGGCGGGCGCCCGCATGATGGCGGCGTGGGCGACGCAGGGGCGGTTCGGCGCGGACGCCGCGAAGGCGCTCGTGGTCCCCTGGATCGACGACCTCCGGGCGGTCTCGATCGAGGGACAGCTCCCCTGCGACGTCCCCGACCTGCTCTGGTACGCGGGCGACGAGGAGGCCGCCGCGCCCCTGTACGAGGAGTGCCTCCTGCACCGCTTCTACTACCGGGCGGACGCCGAGACGAACGCCGGCCTGCGGGCCGCCGCGGACGCCGCGGGGGCGGAGTTCGTGGACCTCGACGCCGCCGTCCGGGCCGCGTCCCCGCACGGCGTCCCCGCGTTCGAGTGGTTCTACGACTACTGCCACTACACCCCGCGCGGGAACGTGCTCGCCGGCACCGTCCTCGCCCGCGCGCTGGCGCCCTACCTGGACGTCGATCCGAGCGCGCTGCCGACTCCCGACGAGGCCCTCGCCCGCTACGACGCGCTCCGGAACGGGAGCCTGCTGGACCGGCTCGAGATCGAGGAGTGGACCGGGGTCGCGTGGGACGTGACGCTGCTGACGCAGCTCCGGGTCGACCTCCAGCAGGACCGCCGCACCGGCGACGAGGAGTCGTGGACGGCCCACGCCTTCCACGGCAACCGGGACGCGTCGACGGCGGCGCTGTCGAGCCTCGACGCCACCCGGCTCGCGCTCCACAGCTACGTCCGGGCCCTCCGCCAGGAGCCGGGCGCGGAGGTCGTCCGGCGCAACCTCGAGCTGCTGCTCCGTTCGGAGGCGGGGCGGGCGTTCCTGAGCGGCGAGCAGGGAGACGACGAGACGACGCGGATGCTGCGGGAGATCGCCGCGGGGCTGGAGCCGGCGGGGCTGTAGGCGGCGGCGTCAGGCTCCCCGCCAGGCGGCCATCTCGAACGGGTCGTGGGACGAGATCACGTCGATCTCGGGGTGGAACCGGATCCACCGCTCGCAGTGCCACGCCATGTTCTTCCGCGCGAGGTAGTCCTCGTCGGTGAGGTGGTGGTACGCCCGGACGCGGAGGCTGCGCCGGCCGGGGGTGACCTCCCGGCGGCAGGTGTAGGCGTCCCCCGCGTGGATGAGGAACGTGCCGTCGCCGCGGTCGATCAGGACGCCCACGTGGCCGACCGTGTGCCCGGGGAGGGGGACGATCTGGAGCTCGGGGGGGAGCCCGTTCAGCGGCCGGACCCCTTCGAGCCCCATCCAGCCGCCGGTCCCGCGGTCGTCGTCGTAGATCTCCCACCGCGGCCCGTGGGCCCACACGCGGTCGCTGTACCGGACCTTCGTGAACCCCTCCTTGTCCCGCGCCCGGGCGGCGTCGAGCTCGATCTGCTGGACGTGGACGGTGGCGTGGGGGAAGTCGGGGAGCCCGCCGGCGTGGTCGAAGTCGAGGTGGGTGGGGACGATGTGGCGGACGTCGGCCGGATCGAAGCCCCTGCGGCGGACCTGCTCGACCACGGATGCGCTCGGATCCGGGCGCGCCCCGATCGTCAGCGCGGGCAGCCCCAGCGCCCGCCGCGGGCTCCGGCTGGCGCCGTCGCCGAGGCCGGTGTCGACGAGCACGAGGCCGGCCGACGGCGTCTCGATGAGGAGCACGTGGAGCGAGAAGCTCGCCTCGAACTCGGGGATCAGCCAGGCGCCGCGGGGGCAGAGCGACCCGCAGCTCAGGTGGTGGACGCGCACGGCGGCGGAACTATCGCAGGTGGAGCGTCGCGCGGTCGTCCACGACGATCGATCCGTCGAGGATTCCCGCCGTCGTCACCGTCTCGTCGCCGAGCACGTGCCGGCGGGCGAAGGGGAAGGCGTACGAGACGGTCATGAAGAACCCGTCCTCGGCGGGCAGGTCGCAGGGGGTCCCCAGCGCGAAGGTCTGGTGGCAGCCGCCCTCGATCTCCATCCAGGCGATGTCGACGTCGCCCGTCCGCTCCTCGTAGACGCCGTCGACGTGGTTGTAGTCGAGGCTGCCGCTGATCTGGAGGACGGGGATCTCGACCGCGTTGAGCCCGTCGGGTCCGACCCACCCCAGGCTCGGCGAGCCCGCCAGGGGGACGGCCCCGACGGCCCGCTCGTCCAGGGCCCCGGCGGCGAAGACGTCCTGCACTTCGTCGGTGCACGAGCCCTCGGCGTACTCCCCCGACGCGCACTGCCCGGCGACGCCGGCGGGGTCGAACGCGGCGCCCGCGCTGATCCAGGTCGTGTGGCCGCCGAAGCTGTGGCCCGTGACGATGACGCGGGACGTGTCGGTCGGTCCCGCGAGGACGTCGAGGTCGGGCTCGATCGCGTCGATCGCGGCGCTGAGGTCGTGGGCGCGGTCGACCCACAGCCACGCCGGGCGGGGGTCGAGGTTGGTCGTGAACGTGTTGCCGATGTGGTCCGGGGCGACGGCGACCCAGCCGTGCGAGGCGAAGTGGCGCATGAGGAACGGGCTGCTCCCCGCGAACCCCTGGTTGCCGTGGGAGTAGGCGAGGACCGGGTAGCCGCCCTCGTGCACCGGCGCGGCGGGGGCCGCGTCGACCCAGGACTCCTCGTCGGAGAACACCAGCTCGTAGGTCGCCGCGACGCCGGACGTCTCCTCGGTGGGGTACCAGAGGTGGACGGGGATGGTCCGCTCCTCGCCGGTCGTCGCCTGCGACCAGGTCGTCTCCAGGACCGTGTAGCCGACGTTGAACGGGCCCGCGGCCTGGGGGTCCCACGCGAGGGTGTCGGGGAGCTCGGCGGGCGGCTCGGGCTCGGCCGACGGACAGGCCGCGAGGAGGGGCAGGAGGAGCAGGAACAGCGGTCGCGTCACTCGTCTTCTTCCGCGAACAGGTAGGCGCTCACGCCGCCGAAGCGGAACGTGATCGAGATCTCGGTGCAGTTCCCCGCGACGGGCGCGAGGTCGGCCCGGACGTCCATGACCGTCTCCACGAGGATGGGGATCTCGTCGGGGATTCCGTCGAGGGTGTTGACGTTGTCGATGATCTCCTGGGTGTTGACGCCGCCCGCGAACAGGCCGCCGTACGTCCCCGTCTCCTCGTCGATCTGCATCTCGAGGATCCCGCCGCGGAGCTCGAAGTCGACGAACTCGTCGAAGATGTTCAGCGGCAGCCGCATCCCGAAGCCCTCGGCGCGGAGGAGGCCGTCGGTGATCGTCGCGCACTCGACGAAGCTGTCGGGCGCGTCGAGATCCCGCTCGAACGTCTGCCCCGGGAGGATGAGGCCGTCCGTACCGATGGCCGGGGGGCCGACGCCGCGCTGGACGTGGAGGTCCACGCAGTCGTCGTCCGTCTCGTCGTCGAGGTCGAGCATCTCGATGAGGATGAGGAGCTCGCCGTTGTCGATGGACTCCTGGACGAGCGGCTCCAGCGCGTCGCCGCCGACGTTCTCCAGGGCGGGGAGCACCGGGGCGAAGCTGTTGTCGATGCCGGGGACGCCGTCGGACGAGGTGAAGTCGGCGACGCCGCAGCCGGTGGGGCCGTCCTGGGCGGTGACCGCGTCGTCGAGGTCGAAGCCGTCGCTGACGCCCTCGTCCTCCCAGGAGAAGCCCATCGTCGAGATGAGCGCCGTGGAGGTGAGCCCGTCGTCGTCCGGCGCGGCGCAGCCGGCGAGGAGCGGGATCGCGAGGAGCGGGATCGCGAGCAGCGCCCTCATGCCTCGATCGCTCCCAGGCCGTCGGTGGCCTCGGCGTCGCCCTCCCCGAAGCTGCTCGCGAGCATCCCCATCGCCCGCATCAGCGTGAGGATGACCTTCGACGCGTTCTCCGGCGCCGACGCCCGGTAGTGGACGTTCGTCTTGAGCGCTCCGCAGCAGGAGCCGGCGGTGATGAGGGGGAACTCGTCGAGGCTGTGCGTCCGCCCCAGGGAGATGCCGGACGTCGCCAGCACGGCGCAGTTGTCGAGCAGCGTGCCGTCCCCCTCGGGCACCGACCGGAGCCCCTCGACGAAGTACCGGAAGCCGTCGACGACCTGGAGCACGACCTCGTGGACCTGGGGCTGCGGGTCGGGCTCGTCGTGGGTGAGCTGGTGGTGGCCGGAGTCGGTCCCGGGCCAGAGGTAGTTGTCGACCGGGTGGGTCAGCTGGTTGCTGAAGATGCGGGTCTGGTCGCACGCCAGCGCCATCACGAGGAGGTCGCTGATGACCTCGTGGGACTCGATGATGGTGGGGAACGCGTCGTCTGCGGGGGGTGCCTCGGGGAGCGCGCAGGCGGCGAGGTCGGGCGGGTCCCCCTCGAGGCGGGCGAGGCGCTGCTCGACGTCGCGGATGCCGTCGAGGTGCTGGTCGAGGCGGGCCTTGTCGGCGGCGCCCACGCGCCCGCGGAGGTCGTTGGCCTGGTCGAGGACGGCGTCGAGGACCGAGCGACGGAGCGCGATCTTCGGATCGACCTGGCCCTCGCCGCCGGGCTCGATGAAGTTCGCCCCGAAGATCCGCTCGTAGAGCGCCAGCGGCGACTTCCCCGCGGGGTTGTTGCTGTGCGGTCCGTTGAAGCTGACGCCGCCGCCGCCGGGGTGCGCGCCCGCCTCGAGGGAGCGGAAGATCGTCTCCCCGCCCAGCTCGGCGGCGATGATCTGGTCGACCGTCGGCCCGGCGCAGGTGTGGTCGCCCTCCTCGCCGATCGGGATCCTCCCCGACAGCAGGCCGTAGGTCCCCGACCAGTGGGGGATCGTGTTGGGGACGCGGACCTGCATGTTGGTGACGACGCTGATGACGTCCTTGACGGACTCCAGCCCCGCCAGCTGCTCCGACAGCGTCCATGCGTCGCCTTCGCCGGTTCCGTCCGGCGTCCAGCGATCGGGGAGCATGCCGTTCCCCCAGAAGAAGAGCCCGAAGCGGCGCGGGAGGGCGCCTCCGTCGGCGAGGGCGCGGCCGTGGGGGCCGAGCATGCACTCCAGCACGGGCAGGCCGACGCCCACCGCGGAGCCGGCGAGGAGGCCCCGCAGCACGGTGCGGCGGGTCGGCAGCGGCCGTCCGCGTCCCCGGCTCATGTCTCCACCTTCCCGTCAACCGGGTGAGGGCATGGGTTGATGTAAGT
>CAYFOA010000284.1:0-8939 GCA_964344575.1 uncultured Rickettsiales bacterium
CCACCCCGCCGGCCTCCGAGCCGGCACCCCACCCGTCCGCCACGGTCGATCCACTGCCGGCCGATCCCCCCGAACCGGTCGCGGTCCTGACCGCGCCGCCGTCCATCGAGCCCGAGCCGCCGCCTCCCGCGCCGGACCCCGCGCCCGAGATCGACGACGACGCCGACGTCCGCAACTTCACGAGGATCCAGGAGTCGATCGAGATGAACTCCGCGCCGACCACCACCCTCCACCTCACCGAGCTGTTCCTGCAGCGCCACCCCGACAGCCCGCTCGCGGAGGAGGCGACCATCCTCCGCCTCGAGCTGCTCGCCCAGACGGCCCCCCCGCGCCAGGCCCTGACCGCGCTGGACGGCTGGCTGAGCGAGCACCCCGAGCACCCGCAGTTCCTCGCGTTGCTGGAGCAGCGCGCCGACGTGGCCCGCAACGGCCTCCAGAACTGCCGCTCCGCGCTGCCGTCGTACCGCACCCTCGCGACCCGCGCCCGCGGCGCCCGGAAGGCCCGCGCCGAGGCCTTCGTGGGGCTCTGCGCGCTGTCCGAGGGGCTCGAGGAGGAGGCCCGCGAGTCCCTCTCGACGGCCATGAACAACCCCTTCCTGCCGGAGCCGCTCCGGTTCGAGGTGACCGAGGCGATGGCCCACCTCGAGACGGCGGGACGCGTCGTCCCCCTGAGGAAGGCGCAGTAGCGATGACGGCGGCGGTCCGCGCGGCGCTCCTCGCGGTCCTCGGGCTGCTGCTCGCCGGCTGCCCGCCGGTGCTCGTGGAGTTCATCTACGACGACGACGACACCGCCCCCGACGACGACGACGACGACGACTCCGGAGACGACGACGACAGCACCCTCCCGGAGGCCCCGATCCTGGTCGACGCCTGGCTCGTCGAGGACGTCTCGCCGCTGGTCGGAGAGGTCGCGATCGGCTTCCTCGTCGCGGACGCCGACTCGGAGTCGGTCTCGGTCGCCGTCTCCTTCGCGGCGGGCCCGTCGGAGGCGTTCGCCAACGCGACGACGTCCGGCGCCACCACCGTCGCCGGCGGCCCCCCCGTCGACGGCGACGCGACGTTCACCTGGGACACCGCCGCCGACGTCCCCGAGGCCACCTCCGCCGCGGTCCTGAAGCTCTGCCCCGAGGACGACGGCGGCCTCGCGGGGGAGTGCTTCGAGCTCACCGACCTCGTCGTCTTCAACCAGCACGACGACTGGACCGGCGCCTTCTGCCAGCCCGGCCACGTCGAAGGGACGGCGTGGTTCGGCGGGCAGGCGTTCGTCCCGTTGTCGGACGGCGAGTGCCTCAACTACCAGGAGACCGATCCGCCGAGCCCGGACGACTTCGCCGCGCAGTTCCTCGTCACCCTCGTCAACCCCCACGACGAGCCCGTCGGCTTCACCGTCGGCCCCACCGCGGCGGAGCTGCCGTCCACCCCCGGCGAGCCGCCCCCGGCCCCGTCCGGCGGCGACAGCGTCGGCCTCGTCCCCGCCGAGTCGGCGTGCGTGCCGGACCTCGACGACACCCAGGTCCTCAACGACGGCCGGACCTTCCGCATCCGCGAGTCCATCGTGCCGGACTCCGCCCGCGAGCCCATCGGCGCCACCCTGATGGCGCTCGGGGAGTCCATCGCCGTGTTCGTCGACAACGAGACCCCCATCGATCGGGACTACGACTGCGCCGACCCCGAGAGCCCCGTCTGGGAGAACGACCTCCCCGCGTTCGGGTTCGACAACTGCGACCTCCAGGAGGTCGTGGACCTGTTCGACGCCACCATCTACCCGACCATCACGACGCTGTACGGCGTGCCCTCGGACGTGGACGCCAACTGCCGGGTCAAGGTGCTCGTCAGCCACCGCCTCAACGGTCTGAGCGCGACGGACGAGGACCCGGACAACGACGCCTTCGTGGTCAAGTCGTTCGCCGAGCCGGCCATCGACCTGTTCCAGACGAACCTCCTCCAGAACCCGCACAGCAACGAGGGGGAGCTGCTCTACGTCTACGCGCCCGACCCGGCCGGGCTGTGGGGCGACGAGGAGGTGCAGCTCGCGGACTACCTCGACTTCCACCTCGCCGGCCAGCTGGCCATCGCGTTGCAGGACCTCGTCTCGTACGCAGCGCACGTCGGGGTCGGCGACGAGCTCCTCCCCGTCAGCGCCGCCGTGGGCGATCCCGAGGACGACTGGCTCAACGACGCGCTGGGGCTGCTCGCCGCGGATCTGAGCGGCTTCGGCGCGGTCGCGTACGCCGGCGCCTGGAGCTACCTCGACCGGCCCCACCTCCTCCCCCTCACCGAGGCCAACACGCTCGGCGACTTCGAGGATCGCGGCGGCGCCTACCTGTTCGCCCGCTACCTCCACGACGTCTACGGCGACGGGATCCTGTACGACCTGGTCCACAGCACGACGACCGGCGCCGCCTCGCTGGAGGCCGCCACGGGCGTGCCGTTTGCGGCGCTCGCGTCGGACTGGGCGCTCGCGATGGGCGTGACGGGGCGGGTCAACGAGGCCGGCGGCCAGCTCGTCTCGGACGCCGTCCTCGCCCAGTTCCAGGCGCCGTCGTTCGTGGACGACGTGCAGCACGGGTTCGCCGTCCGGGGGCTCAACTTCACCCACGGCTGGAGCGGCGGCGGGGACGTGCTCACCGCCAACCTCGATCCGCTCGTGTACCACCCGCAGTCCGAGTTCTCGGGCTCGGTGGCGGGCGGCTACGGCGTCGTCGCGTTCGTGGTCGGGGGGCTGGGGCAGGAGGTCAACTCGCTGCTCATCGAGACGTCCACCGGGCTCGACCTCTACGGTTCGGTCGTCCGGCTGAACGACGACGACCCGCACGCCCCCGCGCTGACCCTCGAGGACGTCGACGGCGCGCTGCTGACGACGGTCCGCCCGCTGGACGAGGGCCTGCCGCTGGACGCGTGGCCGGAGGAGCGGCGCGTGATCGGCCGCATCGACCCGCCCGAGCCCATCAACGTCGTGCAGTCGTTCGATCCCACGGCCCCGTCGGCCGGCCTCTTCCCGTCGATGGTCGTCGGCGACGTCTACGACACGGACCGGTATTCGTTCAGCCTCGGCGCCACGGCCACCCTCGGCATCCAGGCCGACCGCCGATTCAGCGACGCGACCGGGGGCGTCGCCCTGTCCGACCTGTTCCTGGCCGTCGTGCCGCACTCGGACCTCCCCGACCCGTGGAACTACGACGAGTGGTCGTTCGGCCCCACCGACGCCTGGGGCGCCTGCTCCGACGCGGTCTGGTTCGACTACCCGAACGTCGTCCCCGACTGGGTCTTCACCCAGGGCGTCCCCGGCGCCGACGCCTTCACCGCGGCCGCGCTCTACGAGCCCGTGACGGACTGGGCCGAGGAGGACGGGATCCCGCTCGAGGTGGACGCGTTCTCGTGCACCTACGACCACGACCAGGACCTCGTGCCCGACTGGTTCGAGGGCGCGCCGGCGTCGCTCATGGACCAGGTCCAGCAGCGCCAGGCCGAGCACCTCGCCGCCGATCCCGAGTTCTACGCCGACCCCTGGGGCCTCCTCCCCGACAGCGACCTCGACCCCACCGCGCCGTTCTTCGGGACGTCCTTCTTCGACATGGACACGGTCGAGTTCCCGGACGACGACCGGGTCACCTCGCTGCCGTCGTTGGGCATCGGCGGCCGCGCCGTCCCCGGCGGCGAGGAGGCGGTGTGGACGGGGACGCTCCCGCCGGGCGACTACATCGTCGTCGTCGGCGCGGACGGCGGCGGCACCGGCCCCTACGACCTCTCCGTCCGCGTCCTCGACTGAGTCTCGGGGCGCGCGGGGCCCCTAGAAGCCCTGCCCGCAGACGACGTACGCCGCACCGGAGTCGCTCCCCCCGCGGTTGTTCCCGTGGGCGCCGATGACCACGTCGCCGAAGCCGTCGCCGTCGACGTCGCCGAGGCCCGCCACGGACGCGCCCGCGTGGTCGTCCCACACCTCGCCGACGAGCTTGACGTCGGCGTCGTCGGGGCCGAGCTCGCCCTCGACGGGTCCGTAGAGGATCCACGCGGCGCCGCTGTCGGGGCCGCCGCTGTCGTCGTCCACCGAGCCCACCACGAGGTCGTCGCGGCCGTCGCCGTTGACGTCGGGAGCCACCGCGACGGAGAAGCCGAGGGCGTCGCCGGGCCGATCCGCGGCGAAGGTCGCGTCGGCGTTCTCGAGGTCGCGGGAGCCCTCCAGGGGGCCGTACATGACGAAGGCCGCGCCGCCGTCGGCCGCGCCCGCGTCGCTCCCCCAGGCGCCCACGGCGAGGTCGGTGATCCCGTCGCCGTCGAGGTCTCCGGCGCCGACGGCGGACCCCGCGCGGTCGTTCTCGAGGATCCCGCGCACCCGGGCGTAGGCCCCGGCGGCGGTCATCATCGATCCCATCTCGCCCCGGAAGACGTAGACAGCGCCGGTGTCGGGGCCCGCGCGGACGACGCCGGGGGCGCCCACGACGAGGTCCGGCCGGCCGTCCCCGGTGGCGTCGGCGGCGGCCGCCAGCGACGACCCGAACCAGTCGCCGTTGCCCGCGCCGAGGAGGGTCGCGTCGGCCATCTCCGCCGAGCGGTGGCCGAGCAGCGGTCCGTGGAACACGTAGACGGCGCCGGCGTCGAGGTACTGCGGGGTGTCGACGCCGTAGGCCCCCACCGCCACGTCGGGGTAGCCGTCGCCGTCGAGGTCGCCTGCGCCGACCACCGCGATCCCGAAGTAGTCGTACTCGGCCGCGCCGTGGAGGACTGCGTCGGCGTCGTCGAGGGAGACGGTCCCCGAGACGGGGCCGTGGACGATCCAGGCCTTGCCCGAGCCGCCCTCGCTGCCGTAGCCGCCGACGACGAGGTCGGCGTAGCCGTCCCGGTTGACGTCGCCCGCGCCGGCGACGGACCAGCCCGCGTGGTCGCCCGCCTCGGCGCCGACCAGCTTGGCGTCGGCGAGGAGCCCGTTGATCGACCCGGTGATCGGCCCGTGGACGACGTACACGGCGCCTGCGTAGGCCCCGCCCTCGTCGTCCTGCCAGGAGCCCACGGCGACGTCGTCGAACCCGTCGCCGTTGACGTCCCCGACGCCCGCCACGGACCAGCCCGCGTGGGTGTCGTCGTCCTCGCCGACGAGGACCCCGTGCGCCTCGGACAGGTCGATGAGCCAGTCCATGGCGCAGACGCCCATCTCGCCGTCGCAGTCGTTGTCGACGCCGTCGTTGCAGATCTCGATCCGGCCCGGGTTGGCGGCCGGCTCGGCGTCGTCGCAGTCCTCGAAGTCCATCCACCCGTCGCCGTCGGCGTCGGTCACGCCGTCGAGGGTGACGGGGCCGATGCGGCCCTCGCCGACGCAGCCTGCGGCGAGGACGAGGAGGAAGAACGGAAGAACGATCTTCGTACGCATGCGCTCTCTATCGGACGCGCGCGTGAGGCCTTGAGAAGCGGGCACGACGTTGCCTGTCCGGGTGGTGCCGGGGCTGCACTCCGCCCGGACCATGCGACCCGTAACGACCTCCCTTCTCTGTCTGTCCCTCGCGGCCGCGCCGGTGTTCGTCCCGGCGACGGCCACGGCGTGCGGGGGCCTCTTCTGCGACACCCTGCCGGTGGCGCAGAACGCCGAACGCATCCTGTTCGAGCTCCACGGCGACGGCACCGTCACCACCGCGGTGGAGATCACCTACAGCGGCGACCCCGAGGGCTTCTCGTGGGTCGTGCCCGTGCCCGAGACGCCGGACCTGGGGGTCATCCCCGGCAACGCGTTGAGCGTGCTCGACACGGCGACGGTGCCCCAGATCGTGCCGCCTCCGGTGGAGTGCACGGACACGGGCGGCAGCGTGATCATGTCGGACAACGCGCTGGCCGGCAGCGCGCCCGAGGACGAGGACGGCGACGGCGTGGTGGTGGAGGACCTCCCGTCGGTGGGCGCCTACGAGGCGATCGTCGTCAGCAGCGAGGACCCCAACGCGCTCGTCGAGTGGCTCAACACCAACGGCTACCTCATCACCCCCGAGATGGAGCCGCAGGTCGCGGTGTACGTCCAGCAGGGGATGAAGTTCCTCGCGATGAAGCTGCTGCCGGGCGCCGGCGTGGCCGACATCGCCCCCATCGAGATGACGTACGAGGCCGAGGCGCCGACGATCCCGATCGTCCTCACCGCGGTCGGCGCGGACCCGGAGATGGGCGTGCTGGTCTTCATCGCCGGCAACGAGCGCTACGAGTCGGGCAACTTCGTCAACCTCGAGGTCGACGAGGAGCACGTCCAGTTTCACCCCGCCACGGGCGAGAACAACTACTACCCGCTGATCTCCTGGATGATCGACAACGCCGGCGGCAAGGCGATGGTGACCGAGTACGCGGCGCCGTCGGCCGACGCCTGGAACCTGGTCAACAGCCAGGTCCTCGCGGTGGACGACTTCGAGGAGAGCCTCGGCTACGTCAACGAGCTGCTCAGCCGGAACGGCTACATGACGCGCGCCTTCACGCGGGTCAGCGGCGAGGACATGGACGAGGACCCGACGTTCGTGCCGGCCTCGGTCGACTCCCGGGACGTCAGCCGCGTGATCGACCTGTCCGACCGTCCGGCGGTCGAGGTCTGCTCGCTGGCCCCGAACGAGACGCTCGACGTCCCCTGCGGCGACATGTACTGCGGCGAGGGGGCGGTCTGCGCGACGACGAAGAGCGGGATCGACGGCTGCGTCTGCCCCGAGGGCAAGTTCGCGCGCCAGATCACGGCGCCCTACGGCCCCGGCCAGTTCCTCGCCGAGACGATCGTCTGCCAGTCGGCGGAGTTCGACATGCTGAGCTCGGCGCGCGAGGCCGGCGACCTCGCCGCGGACGCGTGCGAGGACTTCTCGTGCGGCGACAACGGGACCTGCATGGAGGTCGGCGGGTTCCCGACGTGCGCCTGCGAGGACGGCTACGCGGCCACCTCGCTGGGCGGCGGCCAGGTCGAGTGCAGCCAGGTCGAGCGCATCTTCGCGCCCGAGCAGGTGCTCTGGAACACGGCGGCGGCGTGCAGCGGCTGCAGCTCCACGGGCACGGCGGCCGGCGGCGCGGCCCTCGCGCTGCTGCTCCTCCCCATCGCGGCGATCCGTCGCCGCGCTTCCCGCGTGTAGTTCGAAAACGCTCTCTCCGTACTGCACCGGAAACGCTGCGGGGTCCCCGGAATGGTCCGGGGGCCCCGCAGCGCTTGGAGGGTGTCCGGTGGGGTTGTAGAGTCCGCCGGCCATGAAGCTGACCGTCGTCGTTTTCGCCTCCGTCTACGCCCTGACCCTGGCCGCCTGTCCGACGGGCTCGGGGGACGACGACGACGCGCTGACCTGCGACCTGCTCGGCGGCGACGAGTTCCCCGAGGTCACGATCGAGGATCCCGAGAACTCGCTGGTGTTCGGCCCGGGCGAGTCGATCAGCTGGGTGGTGCTGGTCGAGGACGTGGACGGGGACGTGTCGCAGGCGACGCTGGAGGCGCTGGACGTCTCGAACAACACCCCGGTCCCGATCGACGTGGACCTGCCGAGCCCGAACGACAACGGGCGCGCGACGTTCTTCTTCGAGGGGGGGACGCTGGACGCGGGGATCAACACGATCCGCATCAAGGCGACGGACGACCAGGGGTGCGAGGGGGACGACCAGGTCGTGATCTGCGTGGACATCCCGCAGGACGAGTGCCCGAGCTGAGCCTGGAGCTCCCGCCTCCGCTCCGTCACCGATTCCAGGACCGTCAGCGCGCCGAGTCCGCCGACCTGCTCGCCCTGGCGGGGGTTCGGTCGGGCGCGGGCGATGTCGTGGCCGGTCGGGGGAGCGGCCGGGTGGACCGGCGCGCGGCGGCGCAGTTCGTGGCGTTCGGGTACCTCGCGGGGGTGTCGACGTTGGCGCCCGGCGTGGGGCGGGTCTGGGAGTCGTGGCCGTTGGCGCCGCCGGATCCGCCGCCGTCGGCGCTGACGTTCGACGAGCGGGCGGACCGGCTGTGGGAGCTGCTGGTGGCGGCGGTCGCGCGGGCGTGCGGGGGGCGGACGGCGCCGCGGACGACGCTGAGCGGGGGGCTGGACTCGCGGGCGGTGGCGGCGGCGCTGGCGAAGGCGGCGCCGGCGGGGCGGTCGGCGGGGACGTTCGGGGACCCGGACTGCGCGGACCTGCCGGTGGCGCGGTCGGTGGCGGCGGCGCTGGGGTTGCCGCACGAGGTGACGGAGCTGAGCGAGGACGCGGCGTTGGTGCACGAGGCGCGGGTGTGGCGCGCGACGGGGGGGATGGGCGGTCCGGCGGCGGCGCCGGGGGCGGCGACGGACGAGGCGTGGGCGGAGTCGTGCGACGTGTTGCTGTCGGGGACGGCGGGGGACGTGATCTGGGGGGACTCGGTGCGTCCCGGCCCGTCGCCGAGGCGGCGGCTGCGGCGGCTGGGGATGACGTACGTGGAGCCGGCGTGGGACGAGGAGCGCCCGTCCGCGCCGTCCTGGCTGGACGCGGCGTCGCCGGGCGCGGCGGCGTGGACGAACCTGTGGACGCGGCAGGCGTGCGGGACGTGGATGGGGGTGCAGTCGCGGCTGCCGTATACGCCGGTGGCGCCGGTCCTCTGGGACGACCCGCTGATCGCCTTCTGCCTCGCCCTCGGGGACGACGACCGCCGCGACCGCGCCCTCGTCCGCCGCATGCTCGCCCGCCACGCGCCGGCGGCCTCGACGGACGCGATCCCCCTCGCCCCCCGGGGCCCGGTCCACGACCTCGACCGCGCCTTCCGCGGTCCCGCGTGGGCGGCGGAGCTCGACCGCTGGCTCGACGTCACCGACTTCCGCGCCATCGGCCTCTCGCCGCGCGGAGTCCGCCGCCTCGTCGCCCGAATCCGCGCCGGCCGGAACCGAGCCGCGTCGCTCAGCCGGGTCCGAGCCCTCGCGCGCTGGTCCCGGGGCGCACCGAAGTAGCGCACATCGGCTATGTCGGCGAGTTGGGTGCCCTCCAGGGTCACCGAAGTAGCGCACATCGGC
>CAYFOA010000285.1:0-8910 GCA_964344575.1 uncultured Rickettsiales bacterium
TTACATCAACCCATGCCCTCACCCGGTTGACGGGAAGGTGGAGACATGAGCCGCCTTCGTTGCGGAAGAGGACGTCGGGGGCGGGGTCGCCGGAGACGGCGACGAAGAGGTCGAGGTCGCCGTCGCCGTCGAAGTCGAAGGGGGCGACGGCGTCGGTCTCGCCGCCGAGGAAGACGGACCGGGCGGGCTGCAGGGCGCCGCCGCCGGCGTTGATCCAGATCTTGTCGGAGCCGGAGCCGACGGCGAGGAGGTCGAGGTCGGAGTCGCCGTCGAGGTCGACGAGCTCGCAGTCCTTGGAGGGGTGCTCGTCGGCGGAGGTCCAGCCGAGGGTGAGGGTGCCGCGGTCGTTCCGGAAGATGCGGGCGGGCTGGGCGTAGCCGACGACGGCGAGGTCGGGGTCGCCGTCGTCGTCGTAGTCGCCGAAGGAGACGCCCTGGGACGCGCGGCCGATCGGGTCGGACTCCCAGCGGGTGACGAGGGCGCCGGCGTCGTCGAGGGAGACGACGAGGTCGGGGCCGCCGGTGCAGGCGAGGGCGAACTCGTCGCGGCCGTCGTGGTCCAGATCGGCGGAATCGGCCTGGAAGGCGTGGCAGTCGGGGCCCGAGACGGGGGGATGGAAGGCGAGGGCGGCGGCGAGGAGGAGGGTCATCGGGTGCGTCTGCGCCCCATCATGGAGTGTCACCGCCGCTGTCGTCCACGAGGTCGAGGGACTCGACCATCTCCGGCCAGCTCAGGGCTCGGCCGTCCGGCCGGCGATCCCGCGGTCCCAGCCCGAGCTCGTCGACCCGTCGCCGCACCTCCTCGGCCATCGCGAAGTAGCCGTACCTCGTCATGTGGCAGTAGTCGACGAACAGCTCGGGACCCGGCAGGCCGCCCGGCGAGAGGCGCTCCGCCGCGGCCTCGAGGTCGACGAGGTGGACGTCGGGGTACGCCTCCGCCGTTTGCCGGATCAGGTGGTTGAACGAGGGCCGGCACCGGTTGCTCGGCAGCAGCTCGGCCGATTGCTCGAGCCAGGGCCGGGCCTCGTCGTGGTTCCCCAGCTCGAACTCCACCACGCCCATCCAGCGCGTCACGTCCGAGAGCTCGGGGCAGCCCTGGAGGTGATCGCGCGCGGCCGCCAGATCGCCCCCCGCCCGGAGCTCGAAGAAGTCGCCGAGGCAGTCGCCCCAGAACCTGCGGAGGTCCGCCAGGCCTCCCTCGACGTCGCCCCGCTGCATCCGGATCTCGCCGCGCAGGCCGTACCACTCGGGGAAGCCGGGTTCGATCCCCTGCAGGCCGCGCTCGGCTTCGTCCCAGGAGCCCCGCTCGGCGTCGTTCATGGCCTCCCAGAAGTCCTCCGGGATGTCGGCGCGGCTGTACTGGCCGGCGTCGCCCTCGACCGAGTGACCCCGCTCGAAGCCGACGTACCGCAGGTTCACCGGGAGGGTGGCCAGGAGCACCGGCACCTCGTGCGCGGCCGCGGCGTCCGCGATCTCCCTCAGGTTGCTCTCGAAGTTGCGCGCGGCCGCCTGGGCGTCGACGTGCTGCGGCGTGTAGTACGACGACGCGCCCTCCCCCGGCGGCGCGAGCAGACCGCGCAGGAAGCGGTAGCCGCCGAGGCGGTGGAGCTCCTCGGTGAGCGTGTTCCGGGTCAGCGCGCCCTCGTTGTTGCAGGTGGCGACGAGCAGCAGGTTGGGATCCAGCGCGGCCACCTGCTCCGCCACCTGCGCCACCCGCCCCGAGGCTGCCCCCCCCGTCGTCATCGGCACGACCTCGAGCGGTGAGTCCCGGTACTGGAGCTCCCACTGGGTGCGGAGGTAGGAGGCCATCCCCCCGGGTTGCTCCCGCTGACCCGGCGCGCAGCACGCCCACGGCGTCCCCTCCGCGAACGAGGCGCCCAGCACGAACGCCCGCCAGCCGTCGCCCCGGTCGGCCGCGAACTCGACCTGGAACATTGCGTCCTTGGCGTAGTCCGTGTTCGTCCACGAGTCCCCCACCCGGCGGAAGAGGCTCCCTTCGACGTAGTGAAGCTGGTCCGCGGGCCGGTGCGTCGAGACCCGGCCGGTGCGCTCGAGGAGCGTCACGGCGCCCTCGAAGGCGAGGAGCGCGAGCACGAGGCAGGCCGCCGAGAAGGCGAGCAGCCGGGGGCGGCTGAGCTGCCGGTCGCTCATGGCGGCCCACTCTAGCCCGGAGGGCGCTAACCTCGTCGGCGCCGGCGATGGTGAAGGACACGCACGCGATGGCTGCCCTCCTCGCCGCCGGCTGCGTCGTGGCGGCCGCGCTCCCGGGGTGCCGAGAGCCGGCCCCCGAGCCGGCCCCCGAGCCTCCCCCCGCGCCGGAGCGCGCGCCCCTGGAGGTGACGTCGCTGGTCTCCCCGACGTGCCAAGGGGCGCTGACGCGCCCGCCGCCGTCCCGCACCGCCCCGCCCGGCGCCCCGGACGTCCTCCTCGTCACCATCGATACCTGGCGCTCCGACCGGCTCGGCCTGTACGGCGGCAACCCCGCGACCGATCCGTGGCTGCAGAGCGTCGCCGACGACGGCGTAGCGTTCGAACAGGCCATCGCCCCCAGCCCGTGGACCTGGCCGACGCTGTCGTCCCTCGCCTCGGGCCTGCACCCCGCGAGTCACCGGGCGGAGACCGCGGACGCGCCGCTGTGCGCCGAGGTCGAGACCCTCGCCGAGGTCCTCGGCGCGGCCGGCTGGCGGACCCTGATGGTCGGCAGCAACCCCTACCTCGACGTCCACGCCGCGTCCTTCTTCCAAGGCTTCGAGTACGCCTGCCCGTCCCGCTTCGAAGGGGGGCCCGAGCCGGTCCAGCAGGCGCTGGAGGCGGTCGCCGCCGTGCCCGCGGACGAGCCGCTCTTCCTGTGGGTCCACCTCTTCGACCCGCACTGCCCCTACGTCCCCAGCGAGGCCTCGGTGGCCGCGCTGGGGCGGCCCGCGGGGGGACCGCCGCCGGCCGATCCCGGGTTCGCCGCCGCCGTCCAACGGTCCGGCCAGTGCCACTGGCTCCCCCGGCTCGCCGGAGACCCCGCCCAGGCGGGGAGCCCCGCTCCGAGCACCGATCGGCGCCTCTACCTGGACGCGTACGACGGAGAGCTCCGCGACGTGGACGACCGGCTGCGGGAGCTCGCCGAGGGGCTCGACCGGCTGGGACGGTGGGACGACGCCTGGATCGCGCTGACCGGCGACCACGGCGAGGAGTTCGGCGAACACGGCCGCGTCGGGCACGGGTTCAGCGTCTACGCGGAGTCGACCTCGGTCCCCCTCGTCCTGCGCGCCCCGGCGACGCAGGAGGGCCGGCGGCGGGGCGACGCAGGAGGGCCGGCGGCGGGGCGACGCGTCGCGACGGCGGTCTCGCTGGTCGACGTCCCCCCCACCCTCCTCGACGTCGCCGGCGTGGAGGTTCCCGGCTCGTGGCAGGGCCACAGCCTGGCCGCGGCCCTGTCGGGGGGCGAGATCCCCGATCGGCCGGTCCTCGCGGAGACCTGGGACGGGCGCCATCAGCGCCTGCTTCAGGCGGAGGGGCGGCGGATCATCGTCCCCTCCTCGCCCGACGAGGCGCCTCCCTCGGCGGAGGATCTGGACCTCGTGGACCGGACCTGGGCCGACCTCCACCGGCAGTCGATCTGCCCCCCCGGACCGAAGTCGGAGCTGTCCCCGTCGGCCCGGGAGGAGCTTCGCTCGCTGGGCTACACAGCTCCCTGACCGCGCCTGGTGCTAGTAGCGGCGGTCCTCGTCCGTGAACGGGCCGGGGAAGCCGTCGAGCACGACGTCGTGCCACCAGGAGCGGGGCGCGCAGCGTCCCTCGAGGCAGCCGCTCGCGAGCAGGTAGTCGGCGATCCGCTCGGCGTACCAGCGGTACACGCCGGCCCCGGGGTGGAGGTGCCGCCCCTCGGGCGTGTCGGGGCGGTCGCGCTGCATCGCCAGATCGAGGACCGGCAGGCCCGCGGCGTCGAGCCACTCGGGGCCCGGAGCGTCGGCCGCGTAGAGGATCACGACGGGCACCGAGCCCGCGTCCGTCGCCACGAACTCGGCGAGCTCGAGGGCGGCCAGGCGCTCGCTCCGCTCGTCCAGCTCCAGGACCGGATCCCCGAAGGCTCCACCCTCGGCCGCCCGCTCGCGCCGGTTCCGCGCCAGGACGACGACCCGCACCAGCGCCGAGGCGTCGAACCACACTCCGGACGGCGAGCCGCGCTCGGGGACGTGAAGCAGCGACTCCCGGTACAGCCGGGGGTCGTCGCGAAACGCCTCGAGCGTCTTCTGCTCGTCCTGAAGCAGCACGTTCCGGGGGCCGGTGTTGCTCATCTGGAACACCAGGAGGTCGGGGTCGTAGCGCCGCAGCGCCCGCCGCGCCATGCCCAGCTTCTGCCGCGTGACGTACGCGCTGACGCCGAGGTTCCACACCTCGACCGGCCGCTCCGTCCGTCGCGCGAGGGCCTGCTCCAGCGCCGCCGGCCACGTCTCGTGGTCGCTGACCGCGGCCCCGTAGGTGTTGCTCCCCCCGAGCGCCATGATCCGGTACGTGCCCTCGGCCTTCGTCTCGGTTCGCGCTGCGCCGCGGTGCCCGAGGTCGTTGATGCCGACCACGCGGGGCGTTGTCCACCACGAGTGCTCGTCTTCGCGGGGGCCGTCCGGAAGGCCGTACTCGTGGGCCGCCCCGGGCTTCAGCTCGAACACCAGGTCGAGGTCCTCGGACCACTGGTGGACCTCCGGATCGACCGAGTTGAAGTACGCGAGATCCTGAAGCCAACGCGCCTCGAGCCCTGCGGCCCGGACGAGGACCTCGGCGAGGAGGAGGCCCAGCGCCGTCCCGAACGCGAGGCGGGCCGCCCGGCTTCCGCGTCGTCGGGGCGCCCCCGGGGCTGGCGGGATGTCGTTCAACCGGACCTGCGCCTCCCGGGTGCCGGCCGAGTCTAACCGAGCATCGTCGGCCTAGACTTGCACCCGCTGATGCCCGAGCCCCGCTCCTCGACCCCCCTCGTCGTCGCGTTCGCGGTCTGGGCGGCGGTCTCGTCCATCGTGCTGCTGCGGCTGTCGGCCGAACCCATGCAGCCGTACGGGGGCGGATCGGCCCACTACCTCGAGCACCACGACCGCCTGCTCGTGGGGAGCGCCCTCAAGGACCTGGGCGAGGCGCCGCTGGCCCGGGTGCTCACCGAGGCCGACACCGGGTTCCCGCCGCTGGTCCACCTCGTGAGCGCCGCCGCCTCCGCCGTCTTCGGCTGGGGGCTCCACGGGGTCCTGTGGACCGGCGTCTTCTGGCTGGGACTGCTCGGCCTGGCGGTCGGGTGGTGCGCCTCGTCGCTGTCGGATCGTCCGGGGGTGGGTCCCGCGGCCGCGACGGCCGTGTTCCTGACCCCCGCGGTGCACGGCTTCGCCACCCGCTACTACTACGACCTCCCGATGACCGCGTTGCTGTGGCTCACGGTGGCGGCGGCGCTGGGGACCTGGCCCCGGCGGCCGGTGACCGGCACCGTCGCGGTCGCGGTCGCGGCGCTGCTCAGCTGCCTCGCGAAGTGGGCGGCCCTCGCGTTCGGTCCCGGCCTCGTGCTGGGCGCGGCGCTCTCGAACCGGATGTGGTCCCGGCGGACGCAGCTCCTCGCCCTCGCCGGGGCGGCGGCGGTGTTCGCGGTGCTGATGGCCGGGACCCTGGCCGTGCTGGGGCCGGGGAACTCGTTCGACGCGTCCTCGGGCGAGGTGATCCGCGACTGGGCGGGGGACGACGAGGAGGCGCCGAGCCTCCTGTCGGGGGCAGCGTGGGCGCGGTGGGTCGACTTCGCCGATCAGCAGCTCTCGCCCCCCCGGGTCCGCCTCTACGCGATCCGGATCGTCGGCTCGATCTTCGGCCTCTGGCTGTTCGGACTGCTCGCGTGGACCCTCGTCAGCTGGTGGAGGAGGACCGACCGCGCGGGGCTGCCGCTGCTCGTGTGCGCCGTCGCCAGCCACGGCTTCTTCCTCATCTTCGTGATGCCCGTCGCGGACGACCGGTTCCTCCTCCCCGTCGTCCCCGCCCTCCTCGTCCCCGCCGCCATCGGCTGGGTCCACCTCCCGCGCCGCCGCCGCGCCGTCGCCGGGGGGCTGGTGCTCGGGGTCGGGTTGCTGACGGCGGCGGAGTTCCACCTCGGCGGTCCGTCGGTCCTCGGCACGCCGTTGCTGGACGACCGCGCGGGCGAGACGAGCGACGAGCCGGCGAGCGTCATCCGGCTGTGGGGCGTCGACGACTCGGTCGAAGGCCGGGGCTGGGTCCACCGCTCCCGCCAGCCTTCGGACCAGGGGGAGCTCCGCGAGCGCCTGTGGCAGGCCATCCGCGCGTGCGGCGCCGACGCCGTGGCCACGGACGACGAGGCGTCGCCGGTGATCCACCCCGGCGGGGTGCGGAGCTGGCTGGAGTACCGGAGCCGGCTCGACGAGCTGGAGCTCGACCGCCGCCCCATGGGTCTCTCTGCCCTCTGCGAGGAACCTCCGGGCTACGAAGCGGAGCTCGCCTTGACCCTGCCCCAGAGGTTCTGGGGAGAGGCCCACCCGTGCCTCCCGTCGAGCGAGTGGAAGCCGGTCCGGACGCTCTCGTTCGACGGACGGGTCATCCAGTTCTGGGGACGACGGACGCAGGACGTGTGCGGCGACTCCCTCAGAACACGTTGACCTTGTCGACCAGGCCGCCGTCCTTGAGGTAGCGGAGCAACTCCGCCGCGCCGGGAGCCCCCAGCTCGGCGGCCTTCGTGGCCGCCTGGATCGCGCCCGCACGGTCCCGCTGGCGGCCGAGGGCGAGGGCCTTGACGTGCCACGCGTTGCCGTCCGCGGGGTCCGCGTCGAGCAGCGCCTCGACGTCCTCCAGCGCCTCCATCGTCCGGTCGAAGTGGAGCCGGTGGAGCGCTCGGTTGAAGCGGACCCTCGGGTCGTCCACGCCCGCCTCGATCGCCAGGTCCAGCGACCGCAGGCTCCCCTCCAGGTCCCCCGTCTCCCGGAGCGCCGTCGCCAGGTCCACGTACACCGTCGGCTCGTCGTACCCCGCCGCCAGCGCGTCCCCGCACTCCGTCCCCGCGTCGTCGAACGCCCCCAGCTGGATCGAGAGCTTGCACTTCAGCCCCAGGTCGTTCCCGTTCGCGTCCCCCGTCGCCACCCACACCGCCATCGCGTCGTTCGCCTCCGCCGTCCGGTCCAGCCCGTACAGCGCCCACGCCCGGTGCCCCTGCACCTTCGCCTCCCCCGGGTGCGCCTCCGCCGCCGCGTCCAGGTCCGCCAGCGCCCGCTCGTACTGACGCAGCTCGTACCGCGCCCACGCCCGGTCCATCCGCGCGTCCAGGTGGTGGGGCTCGATCTGCAGGACCATCGTCAGGTCCTGGACCATGTCCTCCCACCGCTTCAGCTCCCCGTACAGCACCGCCCGCTGCAGCCGGACGTGCGTCTCCAGCGCCGCCCCGTCCGCCTTGTCCAGCGCCAGCTGCAGCACCGTCAGCGCGAACTCGACCTTCCCCCGGCCGTAGTACTCCGTCGCCTCGCTCAGGTAGTGCCAGACCTTCCGCCGGTCGTGGCACAGCGTCGCCTTGCTGACCTTCCCGTCGCGGTCCGCCGCCGCCAGCCAGCGGTCGACCGCGTCCCGGGAGACCGCCGTCGTCCGATCCGCCCCGCGCTTCTGCCCCAGCAGGTACGCGCTGACCACCCCGATCACCGCCCCGTCCGGCGCGAACACCGGCCCCCCCGAGTCCCCCGACCGCGACTTCATCGCCAGCGTCTGCTCGTCCGGAAGCGCCCGCATCACCCTCCCCGGACGCGCCGCGCTGGTCTCCCCCCACGCCCACACCGCGTCCCCGGACGCGGGCGCCGAGCCGATCGTCGCCGCCGCGGGGCGGTCCTTCTTCTTCGGCTTCACCCGGAGCAGCGCGAGGTCGAGGACGTCGTCGAGCGCCACCACGTCCGCCTTCAGCTCGAGCTCGCCGCCCGGCATGGTGACGTCGATCCGCTCGACGCAGCCGATGCCGTGGGCCGACGTGAGGAGCAGGCCGGACGGGTCGATCACGACCCCGGACAACGTCATGTCGGCCCGGTCCGTCCGGACCTCGATGACCACCGCCGACGCCGCGATCGTCGAGGCCACCGCCTCGGGAACCTCGGGCTCGGGGGGCGCCTGCGCGGACGCCGAGCCCGCCAGCACCAGCAGCGCGAGCACGCCGGCGCCGGCGACGCCGGGCGCGATCAACCGGACCACCGCGCCGGGTTCGTCGTCGCGCCCCACCACGCCGGACCGCCCGTCGCCTCGGGCGTCGCCACCCCCGTCGACGGATCGACGAGGAAGATCGTGCCGGCCTCGTTGAAGCCGTAGATGAGGCCGTTGTCGTTGTGGTACGCGACCCCGTACATGTCCCCCTGGCCCGTCGGCCCGACTTCCGCGACGTTCAGCGTGCCGAGGTCCATCACCACCAGGCTGGTGGCGCACGGCGGGTTCGTCCCCACGCACATCAGCATGTAGAGCAGACCGTCCGGCAGGCCGACCATGTCGCCCGCGAACGTGTAGCCCGACAGCGTCTGGACGACCGACGTCGCCCCCGTCGTGACGTCCACCTCGTACAGCGTCGAGTTCGCGCCCGCGAGCAGCGTCCCGTCCGCGAGGAACGTCATCGCGTTCATCTGGCCGAAGCTGACGTCGAAGTTGCGCTCCGTGGCCTGCGCCGTGGCCACGTCGATCTCGTAGATCTCGAAGAAGCCCGTCCCCCACATCTCCCCGAACAGGTCGACGCCGATGTCCGTGACGCCCTGGCTGAGCGCGTTCAGGCCCGCGAAGTTGCCGATCAGCGTCGACGCGTACGTGTCCGGGTCGATCTCGTACAGCGACGACGAGGTGTGGGCGTAGATGAACGCACCCGCGCCGTCGTCGTCGTCGTCCCCCGCGGCGTCGTCGTCGTCCCCGGCCGCGTCGTCGTCGTCCCCGG
>CAYFOA010000286.1:0-8786 GCA_964344575.1 uncultured Rickettsiales bacterium
CCGCCGCCCGGCTCGAAGACCGCGCGCTTGTTCGACTCCCACCGGCTGCCGCCGCCGCCGCCGCGGAACCCGCCGGGGCCCCGGCGCTTCTCCTCGGCCTCGTTGACGCGGATGGTCCGGCCGTCGAGCTCCGCTCCGTCCATCGCCTGCATGGCCGCCGCGGCGGACTCGCTGTCCCCGAACGTCACGAAGCCGAAGCCGCGGCTGCGGCCGGTCTCGCGGTCCGTGATCACGCGGGCGTCGGTGACCTCACCGAAGTTTTCGAACGCAGCGCGGAGGCTGGCATCGTCCGTTGCCCAAGCCAGACCGCCGCAGAAGAGCTTGTTACCTGCCATCTATCGAGAAACCGAAACACGAGGGAGCGATTCGCTCCGGGGAATGGGGACACCGGGCGCACCCGGCAAAAGGACGATCAGTATCGGGGACGGGAGCCGGTTTCGCCAGCGCGCGCGAGTTTTGTCAGCGCGCCGGATGGCGGACCTCGACGAACGCCCGGACGGGCAACGGGCCCGCGGTGGTCACCCCGCCGCCGGGCCAGCGCACGATCAGCGACTCGATCGAGGCCGCCCCGCCCAGCCCGAACGTCAGCTCCGCCGGCCCCTGCCCGACCCCCCGCAGCGAGTGCAGCTCGCGCTGCCGCACGACGCCGTCGTCGGTGGTGACGATCGCGGTGGCCCCGAGGCCCTGGCGGTTGCCGTCGGGACCGTCCAGCGTCACCGTCACCCAGGCCGCCTCGCCGCAGGGGTTGCGGCGGATCAGGGGCGGCTCGCCGTACCGCGCCTGGACGAGGTCGACGAAGCCGTCGCGATCGAGGTCCGCCGCCGCCATGCCGTAGCTCCAGCCGTCCCCCTCGGGGAGCAGGGAGAACGCGTACGGGGGGTCGGCGGCGTCGTCGCGTTCGAAGGCCGCGTCGGGCTGGATCCCGGGGACGAACGTCTGCTCGACGCCGCCCGGCCCGGGGGGCGCGCCGGCGACGGCGAAGACGTCCAGATCGCCGTCGTTCTCGACGTCCACCGCCTCGATCGACCAGGGGGACCACTGCCCCGAGAGCGCGTCCCAGCCGCCGGCCTGGCCGGGGTCCGCGACGAGCCCCAGCGCGCCGCCCGCCTCGTGGTAGCCGAGGTCGTCGGCGACGAGGCAGCGGAGCTCGCTGAGGAGGTCGCTGACGCAGTAGTCGAGCCGCCCGTCGCCGTCGAGGTCGTCGGCGAACAGGCCCATGCCGTCGGGGTGGATGTCGGCCGTCAGCTGGGGGGCGTCGTCGACGAGCTCGACGTGGTTGTCCTCGAAGGTGCCGTCGTTCCGGAAGAAGGAGCTGCCCGGCCGGCCGTCGCGGCCGCGGTCGCTGACCACGAGGACGTCCTGGTCTCCGTCGCCGTCGCGATCGGTGAACGTCGCCGCCATGGAGAGCCAGTCGGGGCCCGCGGGCTCCAGCTCGAAGGGATCGGCGAAGCCCCCGCCGTACGTCTGCGCGACCCCCCGCAGCCACAGGATCGGCGTCCCCTCCTCCGGCACCGCCGCGTCCGGCACGACGCCGTCCTCCTCGACGGGATCGAGCCCCGGCAGCAGCAGGTCGAGCACGCCGTCGCCGTTGAGGTCGCCGGCCGCGGCCGTCTGGTGGCATGTGCGGGGCAGCTCGTCCTCCCAGTGGATCGCCTCCGGCTCGCCGAAGGTCAGGCCCCCCAGGTTCGGGGCCGCCGCCGCGAAGCCGTCGCCGGTGGTGATCAGCTCCGGGAGGGCGTCCCCGTCGAGGTCGGCCGCCAGCACGGCGAGCTGGTCGCGCCCGAGGTCCGTCGCGGCCCCGACGTCCGCCTCCGCGAACGCGCCGCCCTCGTTCTCCAGCACCACCGGGAACCCCCGACGCCGGCCGAAGACGAGGTCGACGTCGCCGTCCCCGTCGAGGTCCGACGCCGCCATCGCGGCCGGGGCGCGCGGGCAGGCCGTGAGCGTCGGATCGTCGTCGGGGGGCGCGATCGGGATCTCCTCGACGGTCAGCCGATCGAACCCCGCCACGGGATCGGCGCACGGCGGCGCCTCGGTGACGACCACCGCCGGCCGCGGCGGAGGCGGATCGTCCGGCGACCGCAGCGCGTCGGGCGGGAGCGGGTCCGGGCAGCCCGTGAGCCCGAGCAGCAACACCAGCGATCCGAGGCGAACCATGGCCCCGATCATCCCTGTACCCTTGGCTCCGTGCACAAGGTCTTCGACGAGCTGAGCCTCGATCTGCGCGCCCACTACACGTACATCTACCTGCTGACGTTCGAGGAGGAGCGGGCGATGCGCGGCGTGTGGGACGTCGCCAAGAACCTGGAGCGGCCGCTGTGGACGTGGTCGTCGACGGCGGGCCTGACCTCCCCCGACGGCAAGGTCGAGGACGGCACCGAGACGGCGCTCGGGATGCTGGACCGGCTGGCGACGCTGAGCGGCCCCGGCGTCGTCGTCGCCCACGACCTGCACCGCCACATCGAGGACCTCGACGTGGTCCGCCGCATGCGCGACCTCCGCGGTCCGCTCGCCGACGACGGCTGGGGCGTGGTGCTCCTGTCCCCCACCGCGGTGGTCCCCGCCGACCTCGAGAAGGACATCGTCCAGCTCCACCTCCCCCTGCCCGGCCTCAAGGAGGTCGCCAAGCTCTTCCACAGCCTCCTCCGCGGCGTGAAGCTCGAGATCGACCTCGAGACGTTCGAGCGCTTCGTCAAGGCCGCGCTGGGGCTGACCGCCGAGGAGATCAAGCGCGTCTACACGAAGGTGCTCCTCCGCTCGGGCGAGTTCGGCGAGGAGCAGCTCCGCGGGGTCATCGCGGAGAAGCGCCAGATCATCCACCGGAGCGAGTACCTGGAGTTCTTCGACCTCCAGCTCGGCATGGGCGACGTCGGCGGTCTGGACAACCTCAAGGAGTGGCTCGTCGCGCGCCAGGGGTCGTTCACGGAGAAGGCCCGCAAGTACGGTCTGCCGCAGCCCAAGGGGCTCTTCCTGCTCGGCGTCCAGGGCTGCGGGAAGTCGCTGACGGCGAAGGCGATCGCGGACCTCTGGAAGGTGCCGCTGCTGCGGCTCGACGCGGGCGCGCTGGTGCTCGCGGCGGGGTCGGCGGACGAGGGGATGCGGCGGACGATCGCGATCGCCGAGTCGATGGCCCCGGCGGTGCTGTGGGTGGACGAGATCGAGAAGGCGTTCGCGGGGGTCGGCGGCGGCGCGGACGGCAGCGCGGCGGCGGCCCGCATCTTCGGCGGCTTCATCACCTGGCTGCAGGAGAAGCAGGCGCCGGTGTTCGTCGTCGCCACCGCCAACGACGTCCGGAACCTCCCCCCCGAGATGCTCCGGAAGGGCCGCTTCGACGAGATCTTCTGGGTGGACCTGCCGAACATCCACGAGCGGAACACGATCTTCAAGATCCACCTCGGCAAGCGCGGCCGCGACCCCGTCGGGTTCGACACCTGGAAGCTGGCCGAGAAGACCGAGAAGTTCAGCGGGGCGGAGATCGAGCAGGTCGTGATCGACGGGCTCTTCGACGCCTACGCGGAGGACCAGCGGGAGGTCACGACGAACGACATCCTCCGCGCGGTGCGGCGGACGGTGCCGCTGGCGCGGACGATGGACCAGTCGATCAAGCGGCTCAAGGAGTGGGCCCGTGACCGGACCCGCCCGGCGACGTTCGACAGCCGCCGCGTCGACTTCTTCCGCGACTGGGACGCCGACCCCGCGGGCACGGAGGCGGAGGCCTGACCGACGGGAGCCCCACGGACCGCCGCCGCAAGCTCCTCGTCGCGCTCGGCGGCGTCCTCCTCATCGGGATCGGGATCGCCGTCCTCGCGATCGTCGGCCCCAAGCGGCTGCCGAAGACGCTGGTCGTGCAGTCCGTCGAGATCCGGTCGGACGCCCGCAAGCACGGGCAGGCCCACGGGCCGGCGGCCTGCGTCGAGCACGCCGAGGCGCTCGCGGCGCCGTGCCCGCGGATGATGGTCGGCTGCGCGACCCGGGCGAACCTGTTCGCGTACTTCTGCCTGGAGGCCGTCGACGTCCGCCGGGACGCGGCGCTGTGCGACGGCATCCCGCCGTCCACGGACGTCTTCGGCACGCGCGACTGGATGATCGAGCGCTGCGGCCGGCGCGGCCGCGACGAGGCGTGCGGGGCGATCGCCGCGACCGTCCAGCGCTACTGCTTCGAGTGAGGCGCGGCTCCCCGGCTACTCGGCGGGGCGGTCCTCGGCGGGGAGGATCACCGAGCAGTCGGGGATGCGGTCCTCGATCGCGTCCACGATCTCGTCCCGCTCGCCGTCCGTCAGCCCGTTCCGCCACGTCTCCTCACCGGCGCCGGGGGTGCCGGTCTCGTCGTCCCAGAGCACGCCCGGGGAGTAGACGAGGAAGATGTCGTAGATGACGGACCCGCCCGTGTAGAAGTCGGTCAGGCCGCTGCCGATCCGGTTCTCCGGGTCGTACCAGACGCGCAGGCGCGGGTCGTCGTTGTCGGGGCTGAGCGACTCCGCCTGGTCGAAGCTCGTGGGGCTCCCCCAGGCGGGGGTCCAGACGAGGTCGAAGCGCGCGGCGTCGGACTCGATGGCGGGGAGGATCTCATCGACGATCCGGACCAGACCGGCCCGGCAGGTGCTTCACAAAGGTTCCCCGACGAAGAGGACCCTCGCCATGTCGGTGTTGACGTCCCACCGCTCGACGAGGGCGTCGATGTCGTCGTTGAGGGGGACGCCGGACTCCAGCTCGTCGGCGAAGCAGGCCCCCTCGGGGATGACGTCCTCGGTGGCGTCGTCGTCGTCGGCGGCGCCCGTGGGAGCGCACCCCGCGAGGGCGACGGCGGCGGCGGCCAGGACCTTCCAGTCGTGCATGGCGGGCAACCTACACCCGATTCACTGGCACGACCACGACGGTCCCCCTAGCTTGCAGCGCCGATGCGGTGCAAGGCGATCGTCCCCGGCTACATCCATCAGGTCAGCGGCTTGCTGGAGCCCGCGGAGTGCGCGGCGCTGATCGCCGACTGCCGCGCGACCGCCTACGCGGGGCCGGGGCGGGAGCTGCTCTTCGATCGGCGTGACCTCGCGGCGATCCTGTGGCGGCGGCTCCAGCCCCACGTCCCCCCGCAGATCGACGACGAGATGGCGTGCGGGCTCGGCCGCCGGTTCGACGTCCGCCGCTTCGTGCCGGGGGACGACTTCGCCCCCCACAGCGACGAGCCGACGATCGTGGACGAGTTCACGGCGAGCCGGATGACCCTGGTCGTCTACCTGAACGACGACTTCCGGGGCGGGACGACGCGGTTCCGCAAGCTCAAGGTCCCGGCGAAGCAGGGCTCGGCGCTGCTCTTCCGGCACGACCTGGAGCACGGGATGGAGCCGATCACGGCGGGGACGAAGTACGTCCTCCGGGGAGACGTCCTCTACCGCCGCGAGGGCGCCGACCTCCTCGTGGGCCGCCGCGGACGGGACTGGCCGGTGGGGCTGGTCACGGGCCGCCACCTGTAGGCGAGGGACAGGACGCCCCCGGCGGGTTACGTTTCGCGGCCGTGGCGGACGACTCGGCCAGCATCCAGCTCTCCCGGCGGCGGTTCATCGTGCTCGGGGCGGGCGCGGTGGCGCTGCTCGGGGCCGCGTACGCGAGCCTCCGGCAGGTCGGCTGCTACCCCGCGCCGGTGCAGGAGTACCGCCACCTGACGCCCAAGGAGGCGGCGGTGCTGGCGCTGCTCGGCGACTACCTGATCCCCCCGGGCGGGGACCTCCCCGGGAGCGCGGGGGACAAGGCGACGCTGGACCGGATCGACGACCTCCTCGACGGCGCGCCCCCCCCGAAGCGGCGGCTCCTGCGGGCGCTGCCGCTGGTCTTCGAGCACGGCAGCGGGCTGGACCGGTTCGGGGCGCGGTCGATGACGAAGCTGCCCGCCGACCGCCTCGAGGAGTACCTCGCGCAGTGGGAGCGGAGCCGCGCGGTCGTCCGGCTGCAGCTGTGGGCGGCGCTGAAGGTGACGTACGGGCTGACCTACTTCGAGCGGCCGGACGTGATGGCGGCGATGGGGATGACGCCGGAGTGCGGGGGCGTGGAGTGAAGGGCTCCGGCTACTGGACCGACGGGACCGGCGGGTTCGACGTCCGCTGCGAGGTGGCGGTCGTCGGCTCGGGGGCGGGCGGGGCGTTCGCGGCGCTGACGCTGGCGGAGGCGGGGCTGGACGTCGTCGTCCTCGAGGCGGGTCCGGGGACGTCGGCGCCGGACTACTCGCCGTTCCTCGCGAAGGCGCTGGCGAAGCTCTACAACGAGGCGGGGTTCCACACGATGACGGGCCGGCCGCCCATCGCGGCGGCGTCGGGGCGGGTCCTCGGCGGGTCCACGGTGGTGAACTCGGCGATCTGCTTCCGGACGCCCGAGGCGGTGTTCGAGGACTGGGCGGAGCGGTCGGACGGCGCGCTCGGGGACGCGGCCGCGTACTACGCGATCCAGGACGACGTCGAGCGGATCGTCCACGTCACGGAGACGCCCGACCGGCTGCTCAGCGGGCTGGACCGGGCGCACCGGGAGGCGGCGACGGCGCTGGGCTGGGCGAACCGGAACTTCCGCCGCAACACGCCGACGTGCGCGGGGTGCGGCCGCTGCAACCACGGCTGCCCGGTGGGGGGGAAGCAGAGCGTCGACCTGTCGGTGCTGCCGCGGGCGGCGCGGGCGGGGTGCCGGGTGGTCGTGAACGCGCCGGTGGACCGGGTCGGGGACGACGGCACGGTGACGGGGACGGCCGTCGGGCCCGGGGACGGCGGCGCGGGCGGGGCGCCGTTCACGGTGCGGGCGTCGCGGGCGGTGGTGTTGGCGGGGGGCGCGCTGCAGACGCCGCGGATCCTGTTCCGGAGCGGGCTGGCGACGAAGGCGGACGAGGTCGGGCGGGGTCTCCGGATCCACCCGGTGTTCTCGACGCTCGGCTTCTTCGAGGACCGCCGGATCGTGGACCGAGGGAGCACGCAGGGGCACTACGTCGACGAGTTCGACGACGACGCGATGCTGCTGGAGAGCAACCCCACGGTGTCGGGGCAGCCGTTCCAGCTGCTGCCCCTGCACGGGCTGGAGGCGAAGAAGATCCTGAGCAAGTCCGCGCACTTCGCGTCGTCGGGGGGGATGATCAAGGCGACGTCGGCGGGGCGGGTGCTCCCGAACAAGGGGCCGGGGGTGCGGGCGCGGTTCGTGCTGAACGACGAGGACCGGCTCCGGGCGATGCGTGCGGCGAGGCGGGGGGCGGAGCTGTGGCTGAACGGGCTGGGGGCGGACTTCGTGCTCCTGCCGCTGTACGGGGACAACCTCTGCCGGTCGATGGCGGAGGTGGAGGCGGCGCTGCCGGACGACCTCCCCGTGGGGCGGCTGATCGGGTTCACCTCGCATCCCCTGAGCACGTGCGCGCTGGGGCGGGCGACGGACCGGGACGGGCGGGTGCCGGGGACGGAGAACGTGTGGGTGATGGACGGGTCGGCGCTACCGAACAACATCGGGCGGAACCCGCAGATCTCGATCATGACGACGGCGCGGCTGCTGGCGGAGCGGCTGACGGAGCGGCTGGGGAGGACGCCCGTCCCGCTGGTCCCTCGCGCTAAGTTGCCCGTCGTGGAGGAGTGATGGGACGCACGATGGCCCCGCTGGGGGCGCTGTTGCCGCTGGGGGCGCTGTTGCCGCTGCTGCTGCTGGCCGCCTGCAATCCGGCGGCCGCGATCATCGAGGAGGCCGAGGCGCAGTACGCGGCGGGGGACAAGGTCGCGGCGGCGCGGACGCTGGAGCGGCTGAAGGCGGAGACGCCGGACGCGACGGAGGTGACGCGGGGGTCGCTGCTGGCGGTGCAGTGGCTGACGGAGGCGGCGACCGAGGCGGAGGATCTCGGCGCGCGGCGGACGCTGTACCGCGAGGTGCTGGACTGGGAGGCGGGGAACTCGCGGGCGTGGACTGCCCTCTGCTCGATGGAGTTCGAGGCGGACGCGTGGGACGCGGCGAAGGACTGCGTGGAGCAGGGGCGGGCGCACCTGCCCGCGGACCGGCTGGAGCGGTTCGACGAGCTGCTGGCGAAGCACGCCGGCGAGCAGGCGGACGCGGCGGCGCGGGCGCGGCTGCTGGCGTCGGAGTCGATCGCGGACTGGCGGGAGCTGCGGCGCAGGTTCAACGGGACGGAGGAGGCGGACGCGGCGCACGAGAAGCTGCTCGCGGCGTCGCTGTGCGAGGACCTGAACCGGTTCGTGGAGCCGCTGAAGCTGGACGGCGTCAACGATCCCCGCGACTGGCAGCCGACCGTCAGCAAGGAGACGACGCGGAACGGCCAGGTGAACGCCCTGACGTCGGTCCGGGACGAGGGCCGGGAGCTGGCGAAGATCGCGACGCAGCAGCGGGACGCGCTGGTGGCGCACGGGACCGAGGAGCCCGAAGTGGCGACCCGCGACGCGCTCGCCGAGGCGTACGGGTCGTTGCTGCCGCCGCTGGAGGCGCTGGACAAGGAGTTCGGCCGCCAGCGCTACAAGATGGAAGACCGGCTGGGCGCGGTGGCGGCGTTCGACGCGGCGCTGCAGGGGCTGCTCCCGGCGGTCGAGCAGGCCCGCAAGGACGCGGAGGAGGTCTGCGAGGACCTGGCCGAGGCGCGCGAGCTCGCGCGGATCACGACGGGCATGGAGTCCTCCCGGCCGTAGCGGGGGAGCTCCGGCCACTCCGCTCCCCCCTCGCCGCGAGCCCCCCGCCAGTGTCCACGGGGCCGGACACTCACGCCCCCCCTCGCCGCCAGCACCCCCACGAGTGACCGCGGGCCGGACACTCCCGACCCCCCTCGGCGCGAG
>CAYFOA010000287.1:0-8640 GCA_964344575.1 uncultured Rickettsiales bacterium
AGGAGGACTGCACCGGCGTCGACGACGACTGCGACGGGGACGTCGACGAGGACGTCCAGCTGCTGCTGTGCGCCGACGCCGACGGGGACGGGCACGGCGACGCGAGCGCGATCGTGACGTCCTGCGAGCCCCTCGCCGACCACACCGACGTCTGCACCGACTGCGACGACGGCAACGCCCTCGTCTCCCCCGACGCGGTCGAGGTGTGCGACGGCCAGGACAACGACTGCGACGGGTTCACCGACGACGGCACCGCGGCGGACGCCGTCCTCTACCACCCCGACGCCGACGGGGACGGCTACGGCGACGCGACCTCGGCCGTGTCCGCGTGCGAGGCGCCCCCCGACACGACCCTGGACGACTCCGACTGCGACGACGGCGACGCCGCCGTGAACCCCGCCGCGGCCGAGGTGTGCGACGGCGTGGACAACGACTGCGACGGCTTCGACGGCGCCGACGCCGATGGGGACGGCTGGTTCGACGCCGCCTGCGGGGGGCTCGACTGCGACGACGGCAACGCCCTCGTGGACCCCGACGCGACCGAGGTGTGCGACGGCCAGGACAACGACTGCGACGGGCTCACCGACGACGTGACCGCGGCCGACACGGTCGCCTGGTACCTCGACGCCGACGGCGACGGGTGGGCGACGGGGTCCAGCGCGGTGTTCGCGTGCGACGCGCCCGCCGGCTACCTCGGGGCCGCGTCCCTCGGGGACTGCGACGACGGCGACGCGGCGGTCCACCCCGACGCGATCGAGGCCTGCAACGGCGGCGTCGACGACGACTGCGACGGCGCCGCCGACGACGTGGACGACGACGGTGACGGCGGCGTGACGGAGGCCTGCGGCGGCGACGACTGCGACGACGCCGACCCGGCGGTGTCCGCGTCCGCGTCCGAGGTCTGCGACAACGGCCTCGACGACGACTGCGACGGCACCGACAACGGCTGCCTCCTGTCCGGCGCGCTCGACCTCGCCAGCGTCGCGTCGTGGACGCTGACCGGCGGCAACAACCACAAGTGCGCGCGCCGCCTCCACGGACCCGGCGACCTCGACGGCGACGGGTTCGACGACTGGATGGTCGGCTGCCACGGCAACGCGCTCGGCATCCGGCTGTACTACGGCCCCGCGGGCTACCCCAACGCGCTCCTCCGGATGATCGGCTCCGGCCCCGATCTCAGCGGCGTCGGCCTCGGCGCGGGGGACCTCGACGGCGACGGGGTGGGCGACGTGGCCAACGGCTCGACGTACTACCAGCGGATCGACGTGATCCTCGGCGCGCCCACGAGCACCGTCGACAGCAGCGTGACCTGGGACGCGCGGATCACGGGGACGTCGACCTCGGTCGGCCTCGGCGCGGCCGTCACCAGCCCCGGCGACCTCGACGGCGACGGGATCGACGACCTCGCCGTGGGCACCTACCTGTCCGACGTCTCGGCCACCAACGGCGGCGCCGTCTACCTCCACTACGGACCGTTCGAGGGGGGCGCCGCGATCAACCTCGAGGGCGACGCCGAGGCGCTCCTGCTCGCCGAGGGGGCCTTCGACTACGCAGGGCTGATCGTCCGCGCGGCGGGCGACGTGGACGGCGACGGCGGCCCCGACCTGCTCATCGCCGCGCGCCAGTCCGACGCCGGCGCCAACGACGGCGGGGCGGTCTACGTCGTCGCGGGCACGACCACCGGCGACGTCTCCCTCGGCGACGCCCGCGCCCGCCTCCTGGGGGTCGGCGCCGGCGACGAGGCGGGGACGGCGCTGGCGGGCGGAGTCGACGCGACCGGCGACGGCGTCCCCGACGTCCTCGTCGGCGCGCCGTACCACGGCGACGACGGCAGCTGGGCGGGCGCCGCCTACCTCGTGGACGGGACGGTCACCGGCGACGTCGACCTCGACGACGCCCACGCCGTCTTCGTCGGCCCCTCGGCGGGCGCGCGGGCCGGCCAGGCCGTCGCGTTCGCGGGCGACCTCGACGGCGACGGCAACCAGGACTTCGCCATCGGCGCCCCCTACGACGACGAGGCGGCCACCGACGCGGGCGTCGTCTACCTCGTCTACGGCCCGGTCAGCGGCACGGTCGACCTCGCCGCCGCCGACGCCATCCTCCTCGGCCCCGGCGCCGGCGCCCTCGCCGGCACGCATCTCCACGGGGTCGGCGACACCGACGCCGACGGCTTCGACGACCTCCTCGTCGGCGTCCACGCCTGGCCTGCCGTGAACCGCGGGCAGGCCCACCTCGTCCGCGGCAGCGGCGGCCTGTGATCAGCGGACGTAGATGACGTAGCGCCAGCCGGGGACGAGGACGTCGGCGGTGTTGCCGGCGTTGCAGCAGGGGTTGAGGTCGTACCAGTTGGCCCAGTGGCCGTTCGCGGACGCGTTGTTGTCGAACCCCCAGCAGATGATCTGGCCGGAGAAGCCCATGCCGACGTGGGGGTACGTCGGCTGGTTGCCCGTGTAGATGTCGCGGGTGTTGCCGGTGGGCTCGATGTCGAACGTCCCGATCAGGGTGTTGGGGCCGTCGTAGCCGTCGATGTAGTTGTGGCCGCTGAGGCCGGCGAGGTCGACGTAGCCGCCCCACCGGGTGACGTCGTCGAGGACCGACGGCGCCCAGCCGTAGATCACCTCGGTGAACTCGGACAGGGGCAGGCCGATCGTGTGGATCGACGCCGACGAGGAGTCCGGCTCGACCACCTCGATCGCCGCCCGGTTGGTCAGCGAGCTGTGCATGACGGCGGCGCTGGCGTTGTCGCCGGGCAGCTCCATCAGGTTGTAGACGGCGACCCAGCCGCCGTCGTCGAAGGTCATGTCGCACCACACCTGGAACGGGCTCCCCGTGGACGCGGGGTCAATCCAGTAGGCGCCGTCGGCGGCGCTCGGGTTCTCGCTGAGGACGTCGTCGCAGTCGACCGCCGCGCACTCCTCGGCCTGGCCCAGGGCGCCGACGTCGGCGCTGCCGTCGCAGTCGTTGTCGAGGCCGTCGCACAGCTCGGGGTTGCCGTCGAAGATCGCCGCCTCGCCATCGTCGCAGTCGCCGTCGCACTCGGTCTGGCCGTCGCCGTCGTCGTCGAGCTCGTCGCCGCCGAGGAAGGTGTCGCAGTCGTTGTCCTCGTCGTCGCAGATCTCGGTCGCGCCGGGGTACGTCGCGGGGTCGAGGTCGTCGCAGTCGTCGTCGGTGTCGTCGTAGCCGGCGGGCGCCTCGTCGCAGGCCTCGATGGTGAACGTCGAGCCCCCCACGCCGTCGCCGTCCGCGTCGCCGTACCAGGTCTCGGCGTCGGTCGCGCCCTCGTCGGTCTCGCCGTCGCAGTCGTTGTCCGCCTCGTCGCACACCTCGGTGCCGCCGGGGAAGCTGGTGTCGTCGCCGTCGTCGCAGTCGGCGCAGGCGATGACGCCGTCGCCGTCGCCGTCGGTCTCGTCGGCGGGGACGACGCCGTCGCAGTCGGTGTCGGCGCCGTCGCAGACCTCGGTCGCGGACGGCGAGACGGCGGCGTCGAGGTCGTCGCAGTCGTCGTCGTTGTCGACGTAGCCGGCGGGGGCGTCGCAGGCGGCGGTCGACGTCCCCGGATCGCCGGCGCCGTCGCCGTCGGCGTCGAGCCAGAAGGTGTCGAACGCGCCGGCCTCGTCGACGACGCCGTCGCAGTCGTTGTCCTGGTCGTCGCAGACCTCGGCGCCGCCGGGGTAGTTGGCGCCGTCGGCGTCGTCGCAGTCGTCGCAGGCGAGCACCCCGTCGCCGTCGTCGTCGGCCTCGTCGGCGCCGATCGCGGTGTCGCAGTCGTTGTCGACGCCGTCGCACAGCTCGGGGGCGCCGGGGTAGGCGGTGGCGTCGAGGTCGTCGCAGTCGTCGCCGGCGGCGACCCAGGTCTCGTCGGGGGCGTCGCACTGGACGAGGGCCTGGTCAGCGTTCCCGGCCCCGTCCCCGTCGGCGTCGGCGTACCAGGTGGGGGCGTCGGCGGCGCCGACCTGCTCGTAGCCGTCGCAGTCGTGGTCGACCTCGTCGCAGGACTCGTCGGCGCCCGGGTAGGCGGTCGCGTCGGCGTCGTCGCAGTCGGCGTCGCAGGTGGACACGCCGTCGCCGTCGGCGTCGAGGGTCTCGACGGTCGGGTCGGCGTCGTCGCAGTCCGTCTCCTCGGGGTCGCCGTCGCCGTCCGCGTCGACGGGGGCGGAGTCGTCGTCGTCCCCGGAGTCGTCGTCGTCCCCCGCCGAGTCGTCGTCATCCCCCGCCGAGTCGTCGTCGTCCCCCGCCGAGTCGTCGTCGTCCCCGCCCGAGTCGTCGTCGTCGCCCCCCGGGAATCCCCCCGGCCACAGCGCGAACGGGGTCGACTCCGCGGACAGCGCGCCGTGCAGGATCGGTCCGCCGACCGACCGCGGCGCCTGCCACTCCACCGTGACGCGCACCCGCACGGCCGGCCCCTCCGCCCCGTCCGCCGCCGCGTCCCACGCGAACGTGTGCGGGACCCCCGCCGCGTCGGCGGCCAGGTCGGTCAGGTCGGGGCTCCCCACCGGCGTCGCGGGGAGCCACTGGCCGCCGCCGTGGAGCGAGTACTCGACGGCGACGCTGGGGGCCGGGTCCTCCTCCTCGTCGACGAGGTCGAACGCGACGAGGACCGGGCTCGTCGTCACCGGCTCGCCCACCCCCACGCCCGTCGCGCCGGTGGCCTCCAGGAACGCCACGGAGTCGACGACGGGGCGGGTGGGCAGCTCGGGCAGGGCCGCGTAGCCGATCCGGTGGTTGACGTAGTGCCGGTTCAGCTCGTCGTAGCCCGCGACCGCGAGGTCGAGGTCGCCGTCGCCGTCGACGTCGGCCCAGGCGGCGTCCGCGCTGGCGGCCAGCTCGGCGCTGCTCCACGCCAGCGCGAGGTCCGCCCCGGTGTTCTCGTAGACGCGGTCGGGCCGGATCGTGCTCCAGTTCGCGACGGCCAGGTCGAGATCGCCGTCGCCGTCCCAGTCCCCCCACGCGGCGGCGTGCGCGTCCTCGATGAGCGTCGCCGTCCACGCGGGGGCGATCCCCAGCGAACCCGCGCCGTCGTTGGCGTAGACCCGCGCGCTGGTCGACGAGGCCGCCGCCGACGTCGCCAGGTCCAGCCAGCCGTCGCCGTCCCAGTCCCCCCAGTCCACGCCGGTCGTGCCGTCGGTCGGCGTGCTGCCCCAGCTCGCGGCGGTCTCCAGGCCGGCGATCCCGTTGACGTGGACGCGGTCGGAGCCCGACTGGTTGCCCACCGCCAGCTCGGGGAGCCCGTCGTTGTCCCAGTCGCCCCACGCCACGCTGGTCGAGTGCTCCTCCTCGTCCGACTCCCACGCCGACCCGGTGGGGAGCCCCGACCCGGTGTTCTCGTAGACCCGGTTGACGGTCGCGTTGTCGTTCGCGACGGCGAGGTCGAGGTCGCCGTCGCCGTCCCAGTCGCCCCACGCCACGTCCTGGCTGGGTTCGGCCTCGTCGGAGGTCCACGTCGCCGCGGTGGCCATCGATCCGCCGAGGTTCACGTAGACGCGGTTGGGCTCCCACGGCGCCGAGAACCCGTCGTTGGCGACGGCCAGGTCGAGGTCGCCGTCGCCGTCCCAGTCCCCCCACGCGACCGCCCGGGAGACGTCGTCCTCGTCCGACGACCACGCCAGCGTGAGCTCCCCGCCGTCGTTGGTGTAGACGTGGTTGGGCTCACCGACGTTGGCGACGGCCAGGTCGAGGTCGCCGTCGCCGTCCCAGTCCCCCCACGCCAGGCCGTGGGTGAAGTCCTCCTCCGGCGTCCCCTCGCCGAGCGCCAGGGCGTGGCCCTCGTCGCCGTAGAGGCGGACCTGGCCGCCGGCGCTCTCGGCGCTCGCGAGCTCCAGCGCCCCGTCCCCGTCGACGTCCGCCCAGGCCGCCATGTACCCGTTGCCGTTCGTGCCGGAGGACCAGTCCGCGGTGAGCGGGAGCGTCCCCCCGCCGTTGGTGCGGACGTGGTGGGGAGCGTTGTAGCTCACGCTCGCGAGGTCGAGGTCGCCGTCGCCGTCCCAGTCCCCCCACGCGACCCCGCCGGTGTAGTCCGCCTCGGTGGAGGTGAACTCCAGCACCAGGTCGCCGTCGCCGTCGCTGTTCTCGTAGACGCGGTCGTTCTTGTTCCCCGTGCCCCCGCTGCCCGCCGCCAGGTCGAGGTCGCCGTCGCCGTCCCAGTCCCCCCACGCGATCGCGATCGTGGGGTCGTTGTCGGTGTCGCTCCACGTCGGCGTGGTCTGCAGGGGAGGCGTGCCGCCGTCGTTGAGGAACACCTGGTTGGGCTGGCTCAGGTAGTTCCCCACGCCGAGGTCGAGGTCGCCGTCGCCGTCGAAGTCCGCCCACGCGACGCGGTTGGTCATCGCGCTGTCCTGGGAGGTCCAGGTCGGGGACGTCGCCAGGCCCGTGGTGGGGCTGTTCGCGTAGACGTAGTTGGTGGCCCCCTCGTTGCCGACGGCGAGCTCGGGGTAGCCGTCCCCGTTCCAGTCGCCCCAGGCGACCGACAGCGTGCCGTCCGCGAGGGAGGAGGACCACTCGAGGACGAGCGCGCCGCCGTCGTTCCGCCACACCTCGTTGCCCTGGCTGAGGTTGCCCACGGCGAGGTCGGGATCACCGTCGGCGTCGTAGTCCGCCCACGCCAGCGACCGGGACGCCGCGGTGTCGGCGGAGTCCCACACCGACGCCGTCTGGAGGACGCCGTCCACGTTCGGGTAGATCCGGTTGGGGGCGCCCGCGTTTGCCACGGCGAGGTCGAGGTCCCCGTCGAGGTCCCAGTCCGCGAAGGCGACGCCCCAGCTCTCCTCGCCGTCGGCCGACAGCCACGTCGTGCCGGTCCCCACCACGGCCGCGGCGCGATCGCCGGCGGGCGCGACGGCCGGCCCCGGGGCGGAGCACGAGAGCGCGGCCAGGGCGGCGAGCGGCGCGGCGACGGCGGACGCGGTTCGGCGGGCGTCCCTCAGGGCGACGGTCCTCCTCCGACCGCGAGCCTACCGCGCCGCCCGCCGCACCTCGACCCGCGCCCGCACCGGCAGATCCTCGTAGGTGTCGGTCCCCCCGCCCGGCCACCGGACCGTCAGCCGGTCCACGAGATCGGCGTCGCCGAGGCCGAAGTGGAGGCGGGACGGGCCCTGGCCCGCCACGCGGAGGGCGTGGAGCTCTCGGAGGCGGGTCACGCCGCCCGCTTCCACTTCGACGCGCGCCCCGAAGGCTTCGCGGTTGCGGCCCGTACCGTCGAGGTCGACCTCGAGCCAGCTCCCCGCCGTGCAGCCGCTCGCCCACAGCTGGACGCCGTCCTTCCCCGCGATCACGATCTCCAGCGCTCCGTCTCCGTCGAGGTCCGCCGTCGCCAGGCCGTAGTGGTCGCCCGGCGTGTCCATCCCCACCGCCGCCGCCACGTCCACGAACGTCCCGTCCTCCTGCCCCGCGAAGAGCGCGTCGGGCTGGTCCACGACGGCCTCCTCGTAGCCCGGCAGCCCCGCCGCGACCGCCGCGTCGAGGCGGCCGTCGTTGTCGAGATCGGCGAGGTCGATCGACCACCCCTTGAAGGCCGGCCCCAGCGCCCCCGTCGCCTCCTCCAGGCCCAGCGCCAGGCCCGCCTCGTAGAACCCGCCCGCCCCGTCCGTGAGGAAGCAGACGACCGGCCCCGAGTCCGTGAGGCAGTAGTCCAGGCCCCCGTCGCGGTTGAGATCCGCCGCGTCCACGCCCATCGCGCTGAACAGCAGGTCGACCCCGATCTCCGCCGCGTCCTCCACGAAGCCACCGTCCCCGTCGTTCCGGTAGAACGCCGTCGGCGGCTGGGCGGGGCCCTCGCCGTGGTGGGTGCTCACGAGCAGGTCGAGGTCGCCGTCTGCGTCCCGGTCCGTCAGGAACCCGACCATCGACTGGGCCGGCAGGTCCGGGTCCCCGAGGACGGCCCACGTCTCGAACCCCTCCCCGGTGTTCCGGAGGAGGTGGTCCAGCGCCCCCAGCACCCCCGCCTCGACGTCCTCCTCGAACGTCAGCGTCCCCGGCACGAGGACGTCGAGATCGCCGTCGTTGTCGACGTCCCCGAGGGCGAAGCTCAGCCCCCGCGTGTCCTCCTCGGGATCCAGCGCCCAGGCGATCTCGCGGGGGCCCCACGTCAGCCCCCCCAGGTTCGGCGAGACCTGCAGCCAGCCCTGGCGCAGGGTCACGATCTCGGGCAGCCCGTCGCCGTCCAGGTCCACCGCGGCGTGTTGGATCACGAAGGCGCCGTCGTCGGGGCCGTCGTCGTCGTCGTCGTCGTCCCCGCCGTGGTCGTCGTCGTCGTCCCCGTGGCCCGGGCGGACGTCCGCCGTCCAGTCCTCGCCGGAGCCCGCCACCGGGGTGAACGACCCCGCGCCGTCGTTCTCGTAGATCCACGGGGACCCCCGGAAGTTGCCGAAGGCGAGGTCCACGTCGCCGTCCCCGTCGAGGTCCGACGCCACCACCGACGACCCCGGGAGGCCGTCCTCGTGGACCTCGTGGACCGCCCCCAGGCCCCGCGCGGCCGACACCTCGACGTACCCCAGCAGCCCGACGCCGCCGCCGTCGCAGGGGATCACGGGGCCGATCTCGATGCCCCCGCCGGGCGCGCTGTCGTCGTCGTCCGCGACGTCGTCGTCGTCCGCGACGTCGTCGTCGTCGTCGCCGGTCTCGTCGTCGTCGTCGCAGGTCTCGTCG
>CAYFOA010000288.1:0-8632 GCA_964344575.1 uncultured Rickettsiales bacterium
GGGAGTCCCGTGAATGTGTGAACCCGAATCCGAACGCCGCGCCGACGACGCCCTCCGGCGACGCCCCGTCTAGCGCAGCGGCGCTCGCCTCCACCGGTCTACCGGGCCCCCTCCGTCCAACACCACGTACTCGTCGTACAGCGCCGCCGCCAGGCAGCTGTGGTGGGGGACGATCCGGAGGCGATCGCCGACGCGGACGCGGCTGAAGAACGCGGGGTCCCGGACGCGGAGCTGGCCGTGCTCCTGGCTGAGGGACGCGACCGTCAGGGGGAGGGGGCTCCGGTCGAGGTCGAGGACCACGCCGTAACCGCAGTCGGGGTCCACGTGGCGGGGGCCCGCGTCCTTGCTCAGGGCCAGCGCGCCGGCGTCGACGACGACCTGGTCGCGGGCGGGGTGGACGCCGATCACCGTGGTCAGCACCGTCATCGCGCAGTCCTCGAGCCGGCAGCTCCCGATCGCGGTCTGGAAGGCGTCGAAGAAGGCGTAGTTGCCGGGCCGCAGCTCGGTGACGCCGGTCCAGTCGCGGCCGTGGACGGCGGTCGGGGTCGAGCCCGCGGAGACGGTCCGGACGGCGATGCCGGCGGCGCGGAGGCGGTCGGCGAAGGCGGCGGTCACGGACCGCTCCTGCTCGGCGACGGCGACGACGGCGTCGACCGACGCGCAGTCGTAGCTGTGCCCCGCGTGGGCGAGGACGCCCTCGAAGTCGATCGCGGGGCTGTCGTCCAGCCGCCGGGCCAGGGCGAGCCCCTCGTCGGAGTCCGGCGCGACGCCCGCGCGGCCGTAGCCGCAGTCGACCTTCAGGAGCACCGGGACGGGCGGGCCGTCGCCGCCCTCGCCGCCCCCGCCGGTCGCCGCCTCGATGGCGTCGATCGCCTCGCCGCTGTCGACGAGCAGCCCCAGCCGCTCCATCCGGCGCCCCGCGGCCACCGCGTCCGCCGCCCGCGCCGGGGCGATCGGCACCGCCAGGGTCACGTCGCCGAAGCCGCGCTCCCCGAACCAGACCGCCTCCCCGAGCGTCGACGCCGTCACCGCCCCGGAGTGGCCGGCCACCTGGAGCGCGGCCGCCTCGGCGCACTTGTGGGTCTTGACGTGGGGCCGCAGCGCGACCCCGGCGGCGGTCGCCCGGTCCGCCATGGCCGCCGTGTTCCGCTCGACCACGGCGCGGTCGACGAGGGCGCAGGGGGTGGTCAGGTCACGCAGCGGCACGACCGAAGGGTAACCTCGCCGCCGTGGCGACGGATCGCAGGCTCGAGCTGTTCATCGCGGACGGGTGCAACCTCCAGTGCTGGTTCTGCGTCGAGAGCGTCCGCATCGCGCAGAAGCGGTTCATGCCCTGGGAGGAGGTCGAGCACCACCTCCTCAAGGCGGTCGCCGACGGCGTCGACGTCGTGCAGTTCATGGGGGGCGAGGCGACCCTCCACCCCCGGTTCGCCGACGCCCTCGCGCTGTGCCGGGAGCTGCGCCTGCGGACGTACGTCATCACCAACCTGCTCCGGTGGCGCGATCGCGGGTTCGCCGAGGCGGTGGGGCCGCGGCTGGACGAGGTGATGATCTCGATGCACGCCCACGGCGCCGACGCGGGGCACGCGATCTCGGGGGTCCGGTCGTGGAAGGCGACGTTCGACGAGGCGCTGGCCAACGCCCGGGAGACGCTGACCGGCGCGATCCAGGCGTCCACCGTCCTGACCCGTGACAACGTCGCCGAGCTCGAGGCCATCGCCGAGCAGGTGCTGTCGGTCGGTCCCCACCTCTGGGTCATGGGGAACGCGGTCCCCGTCGAGGGGACCCGCAAGGACGCTGTCGACGGGAACCTCACGCTCACGGAGCTCGACGCGCTCCGTCCCCGGTTCGCGGCGCTCGCCGCGCAGGCCCGGGCAGCCGGCTGCCGGCTCGTCTTCTTCGCGTTCCCCCACTGCGTCCTCGGCCCCGGCCTGTGGGACGACACCCACGACCACATCCTCGCCGATCAGGACCTCAGCGACGACGCCCCCAGCGCGGTCGAGACGGTGCAGTTCTGGTCGCGCGCCGACTACCTCGACGGCCCCGGTCGCATCCACCTCGGCCGCACCCGCCCGGACGTCTGCGCCCCCTGCGCCCGGCGCGCGGTCTGCGGGGGCCACTTCTCGGCGTACTTCGACCGGCACGGCACCGCCGAGCTGCGGCCCGTCGCGTGACCGGGGTCCCCCGCCACGTCGCCGTGATCCCGGACGGCAACCGCCGCTGGGCGCGGGCGCGCGGGCTCGCTCCCGGGGACGGGCACCTCGCCGGCATCGCGAACGTCGGCGCGATCGCGAGCGCGGCGTGGGACGCGGGGGTGGAGACGTTCACGTTCTGGTGGGGCTCGCCCGCCAACCTGACGAAGCGCTCGCCCGACGAGGTGGCCGCGATCGTGCGCGCGCTCCGCGACTGGCTGACCGGCGAGGGCGCCTCGCTGCTGACCTTCCGCGGGGCCGCGTTCGAGGTCCACGGGCGGTGGGAGGAGCTCTGTCCGGAGCTCCGGCCGGGGGTCGAGGCGGCGGTCGGGGCGGCGGCGGAGGCGACGGGCCCGGCGGCGCGGCGCCTCGTGCTCCTCATGGCGTACGACGGCCGCGAGGAGATCCAGGCCGCCGCGGACCGGCTCGGGGGTGGAGGCGCGTCCGCGGCGCACTTCGGCGCGGCGACGTGGACGGGGGGCCTGCCGCCCGTCGATCTGCTCATCCGGACGGGTGGGGAGCCGCACCTGTCGGCGGGGTTCCTCCTCTGGGGCATCGCCGAGGCGCAGCTGACGTTCCCCCCGACCCTCTGGCCGGACTACACTCCCGCCGCGCTGCGGGACGATCTGGAGCGGTACGCCCGGACGGAGCGTCGCTTCGGAGCGTGAGCCGCGGACGCGGAGACGATGAGCCTTCGGGATCCCCACCGGCGCGGCACGCTCGCGCTCTTCGACCGCCTCGCCGGCCTCGTCGGGGGCCACCCCGCGGCCACCGTCGTCCGCGCGCTGGTCGCCCGGGACGTCCCCGAGACGGGCGGCCTGGCGTTCAAGTACGACCTCTACGGGGCGCCGGAGGGGTGGGGCGTGACCATCAACGAGCGCTGGGAGACGGGCGGCTCGCTCCTGCGCGCCCTCGCCCCCGCGGCGAAGGCCTGGGGGCACGACCTCGCCCCGGCGCGGGCGCTCCACCGGGAGCTCGGGGGGCGGGCCGAGGTGACGGTCTCGTTCGGGCTGGACGCGGCGTCCCCGATCCCCCGGCTCAAGGTGTACTTCCAGGAGGCCCGGTGGGGCGACGGGGTGGCCACCTCGACGGCGATCCGGACGGGCGCCGCGGGGCTCGGCTGCCCGGTTCCGGAGTGGCTCCCCGACCGCCCCGCGGGGGTGCTCTGCCAGACGCTCCGGGCGGACGGTCCGGTCGGGCTCAAGGCCTACTACGGCGGCCGGACGGCGCACGACGCGGCGGGCGGGGCGACCGACGAGGGGCGCATGCTCGCGATCCGGATGGAGGAGCTGTGCCCGTCGCCGGGGTGGCACTACCTGACCGTGAGGATGGACCCCGGGCACCGGATCGGCGTCGCGATCAACAAGATCTACAACCCGGTCCGCCTGCGCGCGGGCGACGACGCGGCGCGCGCCGCGGCCTGGGCCGAGGTCGACGCCCTCCTCGCCGCCGTCGGCCGCCCCGATCACCCGCTGCGGCGCGCCGCCGAGCACCCCGACCTCGTCGTCGTCCCCACCGCCACTGCGCTCCAGGACGAGGGCCGCTCCGCCGATCTCTACGCGGCGGCCTGGTCCGTCGGCGCGTGAGTCCAGTACTCACGCACAGTTAGTGTGATCGCAGGGCGTCTGTCGGCCAGAGCTCGGCGTACCGCTCCCACACGCCCTGGCAGAGCCCCTTCATCGAGCAGCCCTCGCAGGCGGCGACGAACGTCCGCTTCCGGCCGGGGTCCCAGCTCCAGACGTCGCCGAAGACGACCTTGCCGGGCGCCGCCGCCCACTCGACGGTCACGCGGGGGTCCCAGTGGAGGTCGTTCGACAGGGGTCCGCGGTCGCCGAGCAGGCACATGGGCATGCCGAAGAGGCGCACGGTCGCGGAGATCTCGTCCAGGGGGAGCGCCGCGACCGCGTCCCGCAGCTCGACCAGCCGCGGCGCGAGCTCGTCGAAGTGGTCGTACCCGCCGCCCTCGGGGGTCGTGTTGGAGACCACGATCAGCGAGGCGCCGAGCGAGTCCGCGAGCCGGAGGGTGTCGGGGAGGGCGTCGAGGTTGCGGCGGCAGAGGACGGTGTTGACGAAGGCGCCGAACGACGGGTCGAGGCGGCGGCAGAGCGCGATCGCGGAGGTCACCTGGGCGAACGAGCCGTCCCGCCCCGCGAGCTCGTCGTGGAGCGCGGCGTCGGGGCCGTGGAGCGAGAAGAGCGCCTCGTCGAGGTGGGGGAGCGCGTCCCGGGCGAAGTCCTCGCGGCTCAGCATCGTCCCGATCGTCCCCGCCGAGGTCCGCATCCCGAGCTTGCGGGCGAGCTTGCAGACGTCGACGAACCGGGGGTGGATCGTCGGCTCGCCGCCGGTGAGATGGACCGACGTGACCCCCCGCGCGGCGTGCGTGCGAAGGACCTTGGCGACCCGCCCGAACGTCACCGGGAAGGGCTTGAAGTGGGCCATCCGGTGCTCCTCGGAGCAGAACCGGCAGCGCTCCGGACAGGTGTAGGTGAGGTGCAGCTCGAGCCGCTCCATGACCTGCCCGTCCGGACCGATCCAGGGGCGACGTGAGTCGCTCACGCCCAGGCTCACGATCGAGCTCACGCCGCCCCCCGGCGCCGCTTCCGCCACGCCGCCCAGGACGGCAGGAGCCGCCGCACGAGCGCCGTGAGCACGGCGTCCACCGCGCGGGTGGACTCCAGGATCCGCGGCGGCAGCGCGTCCTCGATCAGCGCCCCGACGCGCCGTCCCGCCTCGTCCAGGGCGTCCGCGTTCGGCGGCTCGTCCAGCGTCCCCACCTGCGTCCGCCCCCGGAGCCCGTCGAGCTGCCCCGACAGCCCGACGTTGCTGGGGTGGATCGTCCCGTCGCTGTCGACGACGAGGCCGGTGTTGAAGAACGGGGTCGGCGCCAGCGTGAACAGGTTCCGGAGGTACAGGTAGGCGTCGGCCTCCCACGCCGCCTCGAACCGGTCCCCGATCGCGGCGAACCCGCGCCGCAGCGCGTCGAGCTGCTCCTCCGACCAGGCGAGGTAGTAGCCGGGGAGGAGGTTGAAGCGGCGGAAGCCGAGGCCGGCGAGGTGGTCGAACGACGACGCTGCCCGATCCGCCGCGGCGGGGGCGATCGTCTGGGTCACGATCAGCCGCGGCTGTCGGATCAGGGCGTCGCGCAGGGTCATCAGGTGGGCGTACGTGTCGGGGACGCCGGGGAGGGATCGCCGGAAGCGTTGGTGGACGGCCTCGTCGCCGTCGATCGAGATCTGGAGGACGGCGGAGGAGTGGGCGGCGAGGCGCTCCAGCCACGCCGCGTCGAGGCCGAGCCCGTTGGTGCTGAGCTGCACGCGGCGGACGCCGTCCCGCCCGTCGGTCGCGTCGAGGACCGCGGCGACGACGTCGGGGACGAGCAGCGGCTCCCCCCCGAACAGCTTGATCTCCCCCCCGCCGTAGCGATCCACGAACAGGTCGACGGCGCGGACCGCGTCCTCCGGGGTCAGCGAGGGGAAGCCGTCCTTGACGGTGGGGCAGTAGGAGCAGCGGAGGTTGCAGGCGCGGGTGACGGTCAGGATCAGCTGACGCGCGGGCCCGCCCTCACCATTGGCCGTGGCTGCCATGGCTGCCGTGCGAGCCGTGGCTGCCGTGGGAGCCGTGGCTGCCGTGGGAGCCGTGGCTGCCGTGGGAGCCGTGGCTTCCGTGGCTGCAGTGCTGCGCGAGGATCACGCCCGCGTTGACGGGGTCCGCGGCGACGCTGCTGCGGGCCTCCTCGAGGAGCTCCTCGGACAGGACGGCCTCGTCTGCGGGGGCCGCCTCCTCGGCGTGGAGGAACCCGCCCGGCCGGCGCGTCAGCCCCGGGAGCCCGTTCTTCTTCTTCTTCTTCGGCTTTTCGAAGGCCACGGCTGCTGAATAGCCTACCGCAAGGTCATTGACGAGGGCGATCGACGGTCCACCGCTCGAAGATCCGGCGCGTCGACCCGTCGGGGTCCTCGTCGAGCTTCCGGAGCAGCAGCTTGCTGATCGTCATGTGCTCGCGGCACTTCGGCGTGTTGGGGCGCTGTCCGAAGAGGTCGCCGCCCTGCATGTAGTTGTGCAGGGGGCGGACGCCGCAGAAGGGGGCGTTCCAGCAGGTGCTGCAGCCGGGGAGCGCGTCGAGGTGGCTGGCCACGGCGAGCGCCTTGACGGTGGGGTGGGTGACGATCTCGGCGTACGTGGACGTCCCCGCCTTCCCCAGCTCGAAGATCGGGTCGCCCATCGCGCGGACCATCCGCGCCTCGTCGCTGGGGACGACCGTCCCGTCGTAGTCGTAGGCGAGCCCGCCGGTGCCGGCGCCGATGGGGGAGCGGATGTCGACGAAGTTGGGGTCGTCCGGCGTGAGCATCTTCTTCAGCATCGTCGCCGCCGTCCCCTCCATGATCTCGACCCCCTGCCGGTTGAGCTCGAGGATGTAGTCGAGGGCGGACTCGTAGAAGGCGAGGTACTCGTCCGTCGTGTAGCCGATGTTCTGCCACGTGCGCGTCGCGAAGCCGAACGGGTTGAGGGGCCGGAGGTGGACGTTGCGGATGCCGAGATCGACGTACAGGTCCACGACCTCGCGGTAGCGGGGGAGCGTCTTCCGGGTCGTCGTCAGCAGCGCGTCGACGTGCCACAGGCGCGGGTCCCGGCCGAGCTCGACGTACCGCGCGTTGAACCACTTCATCCACCGGATCACCTGCTCGAACGCGTTCGGGCCGGTCCGCCAGGTGCGGTTCCAGTTGTGCAGCTCCTCGGGTCCGTCGAGGCTGGTGCAGACGAGGACGTCGTGCTCGATCAGCCACTCCGCCTTGGCCTCGTCCATGTACGTGAAGTTCGTGACGAGGCTGTGGTCGAGCGTCTTCCCCTCGTACTCGTTCTTGGACCGGCTGTACTCGACGATGAACTTGATCGCGTCGAAGTTCACCGTCGGCTCCCCCCCCTGGAACTCGAAGCAGACGTACGGCGACGTCGTCTGCATGGCGAGGTCGACGACCTTCTTCGCGGTCTGCAGGCTCATGTCCGTCTGGACCTGGTCCATGTCCGTGCGTGAGGCGTGGCAGTAGCGGCAGTCCTGGTTGCACCGGAGCGTCACCACGACCATGTGGAGGTGCGGTCCGCCGCCGAGGAACCGGCGCTTCCGGCGGACCCGCTGGGCGAGCGCCTCCAGGTCCGCCCCATCGCGAAGAAAACCGTTGTGAGTCAGTGACTCACGGTCGGAGTGGCCCGCGAGGAGGGCGTCGAGCTCGGCCCGGCTGAGGACCTCCCACTGGCCCGCGTCGTTGGTGACGACGAACCGGCCCGGCGCGATCTCGCCGTAGCGGAAGAAGCCGAGCTTGTTCGCGTCGAGGTCTGGCCGGACGACCTCCAGGCGACGACTCACGCGACTCACGGGACTCACGCGCGCCTCGCCGCGACGGTCTCGAAGAGGACGTGGTTGGCGAACCCGTCGGCGAGGTCGTCGACCGGTTCGGTGGGCGTGAGCGTCACCCGGAGCTCGTGCTCGTTCTCGTCGTCGACCCGGATCTCGGCCAGCCCGGCGTAGGCGGCGGCCGCCGCGCGCACCGCGGCGAGCGTGTACAGCGAGCGGTGGAAGGTGAGGACGTGCTCACTCACCGGTGCTCCACGGGACCTGGATCTCGAGCGGGTCGTCAGCGAGCTCCTCGGCGTCGAGCTGGGCGAGGAGCGCGTCGATGTCGGCGGTCCGGCCGGCGCCCGCCTCGCCGAAGAAGGCGCGTGCCATCGTGTACTCGCGGATCGCCTTGGTCGACTCGGCGATGCGGAGGCGGAGGACCTGGTTGAGGAGCTCGTTCGCGAACTCGCCGGCGAGGGCGTCGAGCGCCCCCTCGGCGGGGGCTGCGTCCTTGCTCCGGATGCGGACCCGGACGGTCTTGTCGGCGGGGCGGTCGAGGAACAGCCAGGCGCGGTCGACGAAGAGGTAGGCGGCGCCGTAGATCGCGTCGAGGGGGTACAGCGACTCGTCGACGTCGAACGCGACGGAGCGGTCGTCGGCGTCGTAGTGGAAGGTGGCGATCTCGGCCATGGCGCCGGGACTCTACGCGAGGGCGTCGCAGTCCGCCCGATCGAAGGCGGCGAGCCGCTCGGGGTGGGTCAGGAGGCCGGCCAGCTCGGGGTGCGCGGCCAGCGCGGCGTCGGTGTTGGCGTCGAGGACGGCGGCGAGGACGGCGATCGTCCGGGCCAGCGACTCCTCGGAGTCCGTCGCGCCGTCGCCGCCGTTCATCAGGAGCAGGTCGAAGCGGTCGGTCGAGGCCAGCCCGCGGGGGTCGCCGGCGTGGGCGCAGACGTGGACGCGGGCCTCCCCGAGCTCGATCACGAAGGCGCCGTGAGCGACGGACGTCAAGCCTGTGAGGACGTGCTCGCCGACCGTCGCGCCGGCGGCGTAGGGGGCGAGCAGGGCCCACGGCGCGGCGTCGGGCTCGGCGAGCTGCGCGGCGTCGGACGGC
>CAYFOA010000289.1:0-8533 GCA_964344575.1 uncultured Rickettsiales bacterium
GCGCCAGACCGACGCTACGCATGGGAGTTTTGGGAGTCAACCGGATAGGCATGGTTCCACCACAGGACCGTGTTGCTCAGGTCGATGCTGAGCCGCTCCTCCGTGACCGCGATCTCCTCGTGGAACGACGCGTGCGAGACCGCCTCGGCGATGGCGGCGGGGCCGGTGTGGGCGACGAGGAGGCCGTCGCCGGGGAGCTCGACCGACTCGACGCGCCGCAGGTAGCCGCCGTCGGTGACGCCGACGACGATCGAGCCGACGTCGATGCCCACGTCCGCGGGATCGCAGCTGAAGACGAACTCGATCCGGTCCCGCTCCTCGGTAAAGGAGACCGACTCGAAGCAGGCGTGGTCCTCGACGAGCACGGTGTCGGGGTGGAGCGCCGGTTCGGGAGGCGGCTCCGCGGGGTCCGCCGGGTCGACGCCGACGGGGTCCGTCGGCCCGGCGCAGGCCAGGACGAGCAGCGAGAGGGAGGCGATGGCGGTCCGCACATGCACGACGTCGATGTACCCAGGGCCTCGGCGGTCGTCAATCAATTGCACTGCCCTCCGAAGAAGTCCGCCATCAGCGCGTTGAGCGATTCCACGTGCCAGTCGTGGCCGCGAGCGTAGTCGTAGACCCGCTCCGTGACCTGCCCCGCGTCCTCGAACATCGCCGCCCCGTCCTCGACCGACGCCTGGGAGACGACCGTGTCCGAGGGGCCGTGGACGAAGAGCCCCGCGACGTCGTCGGGCCACGGGGTGGACGGCCAGTTGCCCTGGAACGGGTTGCTCCCCGCGTGGTTCATGATCGCCGCGAGCCGGTCCGCGTGCTCGTAGCTGAGGTAGACGGTGGCGTTCCCCCCGGCCGAGCTGCCGAACATGAAGATCCGGTCGACGTCGACGTCGTACAGCCCCTCCAGCAGGTCCAGGGAGGCGTCGAAGTAGGCGGCGTCGGTCCCTGACGTCGTCCAGTTGAGGCCGTCTCCGGCGGGGCCCGGCAGCGGCAGGGCGACGATCCAGCCCTGCTCGTCGCCGAGCGTCTCCATGCCCAGGTAGTCGCGGAAGATCTGCTCGTTCAGGGCGCGCGTGTCGGGCATCCGGCGGGCGGTCAGGAGCGCCACCGGGGCGGGGACTTCGGGGTCGAGAGCGGCGGGGACGTAGACGAGGATCTCGTAGTCGGGCTCGGCGTCGCCGGGGGTGCCGTAGCCGTCGACCTCGAGCCAGCTCAACCCGAGGACGCCGCCGCTGCCGCCGCTCCCCGTGCCGCACTCTGCGGTCGCGTCGTCGTCGTCGGAGGTTGCGTCGGTCGCGTCGTCGTCGTCGGCCCCCGAGCCCCCCTCGGCGGGGCAGCCGAGGAGCGGGCAGGCGAGGAGGGGCCAGGCGAGCGTCAGCAGGGCGAGGCGGCGCATGGCGCAATGCTACCGTCCGCGTCGTGCAGCGCCGCCTCATCCTGATGCGCCACGCCAAGAGCGCGTGGGACACCGACGCCCCCACCGACCACGCCCGCCCGCTGAACGCCCGGGGCCGCCGCGACGCCCCCCGCATCGGCGAGGAGCTGGCCCGCCGGGGGTGGGTCCCCGAGCTGTGCTGGAGCAGCGACAGCGCCCGCACCCGGGAGACGTGGGCGCGGATGGCGCCGGAGTTCGAGGACGACGTCGCCGCCGAGTTCACCGACGCCCTCTACCTCGCCGGCCTCGGCGCCCTCCAGGGGGAGTCCCGCGCGTGGCCCGACGCCGTGCTCACCGTCCTCTGCCTCGGCCACAACCCCGGCTGGTCCGAGGCGGCGTCGCGGCTGACGGGGGTCGCGCTGGGGATGACCACGGCGAACGCGGCAATGCTCGAAGGGGCGGGGCGTACGTGGGCAGAGGCGATGACGCGGCCCTGGCGCCTGGCCGGGCTGCTCCGCCCGAAGGAGCTGTGACCGCATGACCGAAGGCTTCGACTTCAACCTCGATCCCGAGCGGCTGGACGAGTCGCTGCGCGAGATCGGCGACCGCCTCGTCAAGCTCGTCGAGGACCACCGCTACAGCAAGGTGCGCCTGTCCCGGAAGGGGAAGCCGCTGCTGCCGGACATCCCCATCGGCGCGTTCATCGCGGGGGAGGCGGCGAGCTTCTGGATCGCGGGGCCGCTGCGGCTGCTCCTCGTCAACCTCGGCCTGGGGACCCTGATCACGGTCGAGATCGTCAACGAGTCCGACGAGAAGCTCGCCGAGGGGCGGCAGCACTTCATGGACGGCGAGGTCGAGGAGGCCGAGGCGGCGTACCGCGAGGCGCTCCGGATGAAGCCGTCCAACGCCGGCGCGATGTACTCGCTCGCCGTGCTCCTGAGGATCACCGGCCGCGTCGACGAGGCGCGCCCCCTGCTGGTCGAGGCGTCGGCGGCGAAGGGGCACCCCGACGCCGGGAAGGCGGCGGCCCTGCTGGAGAAGATCGGCGGCCCCGCGAAGGGCGAGCTCACCGACTGAGCGTCACGGCCGGAGGCGGTCCCGGACCGCGTCCGCGTCGGCCTCCCGACCGAGCAGGTCCCACTGCTCCAACGCCAGCAGCAGCACCTGCCGCTCCCGCAGCGGGAAGCCCGCCGCGGCGGCCCGGTCGGCCGTCTCCATCGCGACCAGGGCGAGGTCGACGTCGGCGAGCCGGATCGGCCGCAGGATCGCGTCGGCGTCCCCCAGGTAGGCGTCGAACGCGTCCCAGTCCTGCCGCCCCGCGGAGGTCGCCGCGAGCATCGCCAGGGTGATCCCGTGCAGCGTCCGGCTCTTCGCCGCGGCCAGCTCTGCGGCGGCCTCCTCGAGCAACGCGTGGGCCTCGTCGAAGCGGTCGCGGGCGAGCAGCGTCAGCGCGATGTTGACGGTCGAGGCGTGGTTCCGGGGGTCGGTGTCGGTGACCGACCGGAAGCACGCCAGCGCCTCCCGGTAGTGCGCCTCCGCCGCCTCCATCTCGCCCCGGTGGCGCGCCACCTCGCCGAGGCACTCCAGCGCCAGCCCCATCCCCCAGCGGTGGCCGCGGAGCTCCTGGATCGACCGCAGCTCCTCGGCGATGCGGCCGGCCTCGTCGAGGTCCCCGCGCTGGCGGGCGATCGAGTACAGCGTGCGCTCGCAGGCGATGAGGCCGGGGAGGTCGTTCAGCGCCTCGAAGGTCGCCCGCGCCGCGCTCAGCTCGGCGGCGGCCTCGTCGAACCGGACGCGGTCCACCAGGGTCCGCCCCAGCGTCCGGCGGGCGTGGGCGACGAGGCGGTCGTCGCCGGCGTCGGTCGCCGCCCCGAGGCCCCGCCGGGCGAGGATCACGGCCTCGTCGAGGTTCCCCCGGTAGCGCTCGATCCGGGCCCGCACCTCCAGCGCCCGGGCGAGCACCGCCGTCCAGCCCCGGTCGGTCGCCTCCTCCTCGGCCCGGCGGACCAGCGCGTCGCCCGCCTCCAGCTCCCCGATGCGCCACAGGACCAGCCCCCGGAGCACCCAGCCGCGGCCCCAGCGGGCGTCCGCGGCGACGAAGTCGATCCGCTCCATCGCCCGCTCCCGGCGGTGCAGGAGGTCGGCGGCGGTCTTGTACTCGTCCGCGGTGAACGCCCGCTCGGCGGCGGCGAGGAGCGCGTCGATGGCGTCCCGCGTCTCCCCCGCGGCGAGGAGGTGGCGGCCGAGCCGGTCCGGCGCCGCGCCCGCGTCCCGGAGCATGGCCACGCAGCGCTGGTGGTGCGTCTTCCAGCGCCCCGCCTCCTTGCTCGACCGCTCCACGCTCTCGGCCAGCAGCCCGTGGACGAAGGCCCAGCCGCCGTCGATGGGGACGGCGAGGTTCCGGGCGATCAGCGCGTCGAGCAGCCGCGTGGGGACGCGGAACCCCGCCCGCGAGCAGAGCGACGCCCACTCCCGGCTGTCGACCTCCCGCCCCAGCGCGGCGGCCAGCTCCAGCGCGACCCGGGCCCGCTTGGGGTACGGCGCGAGCATGCGGTCGAGGATGTCGGTCCACAGCGTGTGGATGTCGTCGGGGAGCTCGGTCCGCGCCCCGGGGCGGAGCTCGAACCCGTGCGCGGCGGGGACGAGGAGGCCGCGCTCGATCCAGTCGGTGACGAGCTGGACGGCGAAGAGCGGCCCGCCGCCGGCCCGCGTCGCGACCTCGTGGGCCAGCTCGCCGCTGATCCCGAGGAGGTCGCGCACGAACGCGAGGACGTCCTTCTCGGGGAGCAGCCCGACGTCGACGTGGGTGGCGTCGTCCCGCTCCAGGAGCCGCTCCACCAGCTCCGCCTCGGGCGTCCGGCCGGGGCCGATGCGCTGGCGCATGGTGACCAGGGCGAGGACCCGGAGCGGCTCGGGGCGGCGGGCGTTGAGGAGGTGCTCGACGAGGCCGAGGGCGTCGAACCCCCACTGGGCGTCCTCGATCAGCAGGATGACGGCCCGGCGGGAGGCCTGCCGGACGAGGACCCGCTCGAGCACGTTGTACCGCTCGGCGGGGCTGCTGAAGTGGACCGCGCTGACGTCGGCGTCGACGACCTCCTCGGCGCCCGCGGGGCGGAGCAGCTCGGTGACCGCGTCCGCCTCGTACTCGTCCCGGCAGCCGAGCTTCGCGTTCATCCACTGGACCCGCGCGCGGACCGACCGCCGGCCCATCTTCGTCGCCCCGAAGTAGCCCTCGAACGTCCGCAGCAGGGGCGGCAGCCGGCCCGGGCGGGGGCCGTGGTAGACGGGCAGGACGGTCGCCCCGCCGAGCTCGTGGGCGCGCTCCGCGATCCACCGGGCGAGGTGCGACTTCCCCAGCCCCGAGTACCCCTCGAGGACGACGACGCGGGCCCCTTCGCCGCGGACCACGGCGCCGAGCTGCTCCCAGATCCGGTCGCGCTCGTCCTCGCGCCCCACCAGGGGGTGCGCGCGGAGCCCGTACAGGCCGAGGCCGGCGCCGCCGAGCTGGAGCGCCGCGGGGGCCCGATCGTGCCGTCGCCAGGTCCGCGGCAGGGGCGGCGGTTCAGGGGCGGGGGACGCCTCGTGGCTCTCCGCGCGAGCCATCAGCTGCCGCGACGACATCGGCCGCGTGGGCTGGTCGGCGTCGGGAGTCGCCGCCGCGCCCCCGGCCCCCGTCTCCCTCGCCCCCGCGGGGGGGAACGGCCGCGTCGCCAGCCCGTCCGACGGGATCATCCCCGTCAGCGGGTCCAGCGCGGAGGTCGAGTCGTCGGGCACGCGCCCGTCGGCGGCGGGGCCGAGCTCCTCGACCGTCCCCGGATCCAGCGCCAGCTTCTCCAGCGCCCAGGCGGCGTCGGCGGCGCGCCGGAAGCGGTCCGCGGGGTCCTTCGCGAGCATCGTCCGGAGCCACCCGTCCAGCCCCTCGGGGACCTCGAACTTCGGGACCAGCGGCGGCGGCGGCACGCGGACGTGCATGTTCAGCAGGGCGTGGATGTCGACCGCCTTGAACGGCGGCGCGCCCGTCACCATCACCCACGCGGCGACGCCGAGCGCGTACAGGTCGGTCCACGGCCCGAAGTCCCGCCACCGCCCGAAGATCTGCTCCGGCGGCGTGTACGAGGGCGTCCCCACCATCAGGATCTCGTCGGGGAGCGACTCGTCGACGTCGAGGTCGTGGGCCGTCCCGAAGTCGCCCAGCTTGAGCCCGGGGCGGACGTCCTGGGGGCCGGCCAGGAGGATGTTGGCGAGCTTGATGTCGCGGTGGACGACGCCGCGCGCGTGGGCGTGGGCGAGGGCGTCGAGGACGCAGCGGAGGATGGCCGCGAGCTCGGGCCACGACTTCGGCGGGAAGTGCTCCAGGGTGCCGTCCGTGGCCAGCTCCATGACGAGGTAGGGCGCCCCCGCGATGAGCTTGCCGTCGCTGGCGGCGGCGTCCTCGTCGGGCACGAAGCCGTGGTCGTAGACGAGGACGATGGCGGGGTGGTCGAGGCGGGCGAAGGCGCGGACCTCGTGCTCGAAGTGGGTCCGCGCGGCGGGCTCGGCGAACCGCTCGGCGGTGAGCAGCTTGACCGCGACCGGCGTGCCCGTGCGGCGGTGGACGCCCCGGTACACGAGGCCCATGCCGCCCCGACCCAGGAGCTCCTTCAGTTCGAACGCGCCCAGCCGCATCGCGGCAAGGCTACATCGCCGCGGCGCGCTGCTCCGCCTCGGCCTCCGAGTCTCGGTTCTTCTTCTTGAGCTTCCGCTGCAGGTGCTCGGGCCACGCGTCGGGATCGTCGGACGGCACGATGGTCAGCGCCGGCCCCGGCTCCGCGAGGAGCTCGTCGACGGTCGTCCCGAGGAGCGTCGCGCCGACGACCAGGCCGGACAGCTGCGCCCCCATGATCCCGTGCGACAGCGTGGACGCGCCGACGTGGAAGAGCCCCTTGACCGGGGTCTTCATCGGGAACATGAACGGGCCGAGCTGCCGCCACGTCTTCTCGGTGCCGTACGCGGAGCCCTTGGTGTCGGCGAGGTAGTACTTGTTCGTCACCGGGGTGCCGACCTCGCTGAAGACGACCTTCTCCGAGATGCCGGGGACGAGCTCCTCCAGCGCGACGAACATCCGCTCCTCGAACGCCTCCTTCCAGGCGTCGTAGTCGGCCGGCCGGTCGCCGAACTCGGTGTCCTTCCAGCGGTCGAACATGTCGGCGTGGACGAGGACGAAGGACTCCATCGTGTGGATGGTCCCCTTGGCCTTCGTCGGGTCCTTCAGCGACGTGACGGTGAGGAAGGTGCCGTCGATCTCGTCGATGCAGGAGAGGTCCGGGTTGATGATCGGGCCGAACCCCTTGTCGACGTCGAGGCTGTTGGACCACCAGTAGTTGCCCGAGTCGAGCCCCGCCGCCTCGACGTCCATGTCGACGGCGAAGAAGAGCGACACGTTGCTGCACGACCAGGTGATCCGGTCGAGCTTCTTGCGGATGCGGCGGGGGACGTTCTCGGCCCCGAGCATGCCGTCGTAGGTGGCCTTGGGATCGGCGTTGGAGACGACGGCGGGGGCGGTGATCTCCTCGCCGTCCTCGAGGCGGACGCCGCGCACGCGCTTGCGGTCGTCGAGGAGGATGCGGTCGACCTTGGTGCGGAGCCGGATCTTCCCGCCGTGGCGGCGGAGGTTCTTGATGAACGCGCGCGGGATCGCCCGCCCGCCGCCGATCGGGTAGTAGCCGCCGTCGAAGTAGTGGGCCATGACGGCGGCCTGCTGCGCGGTGATCGCCTCGCGGGGGTGGACGCCGTGGTCGCCGGCCTGAATCGACAGGATCGCGATGAGGCGCGGGTCGCTGACGAACTTCTTGAGGAACTTCTGGTAGGGCGTCAGGCCGTGCCACCAGACCTTCCGCATGTGCCAGCCGAGCTTCCAGTACTGGCTGGGGACGTGCAGCGGGCCGGCCTCGACGATGGTGCGGCCCATGTCGTCGAGGATCTTGAGGACGCGGTCGATCCCCTTCGCCTCGTCGGGGAACCGCGCCTTGAGGCGGGCGGCGAGGGCGTCGCGCCCCTTGGGGATGTCGAACCGCTCGCCCTCGAGGATGACGTGGTCGAAGCCGTCGGGGTTGAGCTCCCCGAAGACGATGTCGCCGGCGACGCCGAGCCCCTCGTAGATCCGCCGCCCGTAGCCGCCCTCGCCGAGCTCGCCGAGGTAGTGGACGCCGGGGCTGAAGTGGTAGCCGTCGAGCGGGAAGGTGTGGCACCAGCCGCCGGGGAGGTAGTGCTGCTCGAGCACGAGGACGCGCTTGCCCCCCCGGGCGGCCGCCAGCGCGGTCGTCAGCCCACCGGCGCCGGAGCCGATGACGATGACGTCGAAGTCGGTCGTGTCCTGGGTCATCGGGGGCGAACTACACGACCGAAACCCCGAACGCCAGCGATCAGTCCTCCTTGTTCCACTTTCGTGTCCGCGCCGCCTTGGTCTCGCCGCGCTGCTTCTTGGCGGTGAGCCGGCGCTGCCGGGCGGCGCGCGAGGGGCGCGTCTTCTTGCGCGGCGGCGGCGGCGGGCGCATCGCCTCGAGGACCAGCTCCCGGAGCCGCTCCTCGCACTCCCGCCGGTTCCGGTGCTGGGAGCGGTGGGTGCCGCAGACGATGCGGAGGACGCCGTCGTTGGAGATCCGGTTGCCCGCCAGCTCCCGGAGCCTCGCGCGCGTCCGCTCGTAGAGGACGTCGCCGCAGGCCCCGAGATCCACGAGGAGCTCGACGCGGGTGTCGGTGGTGTTGACGTGCTGCCCCCCCGGCCCCCCGGCGCGGGACGTGCGCCAGGCGAGGGCCGCGTCGGGGATCACGACGCCGGGGCGGATCTCGATCATCGACGTCCGGAGGGTAGCGGTCCGGCTCCTCTTCAGGCGGCGCTACTGGCGCCCCTCGGTGTCGTAGTCGTGGGTGCAGGCCTCGAACTCCATGCACGTCGTCGCCTTCGCGGCGCACGTGACGAGGTAGCGGGGGACGGCCCCCTTGGGGCACAGCTCCGCGCAATCCTTGCACTCGCGGCCCCACTCCCGGTCGGCCTCGCCGTCGCAGCCGGTGGCCGCCTCGCGGCGGGAGCAGATCGTCTCGCAGGCGGCGGCGCACTCCGCGGGGGGGAGGGTCGACAGGGGGTCGTCCCCGGACGCGTCGGCGGCGGCCGGCTCGGCGGCGGCC
>CAYFOA010000290.1:0-8484 GCA_964344575.1 uncultured Rickettsiales bacterium
CCGCCTCGGGTGACGACGACGACAGCGCCGGCGACGACGACGACGACGACGACGACTCGGCCGACGACGACGACGACGACTCGGCGCACGACGACGACGACGACGACGACGACTCCGCCGAGTAGTCGGAGCGACGCAGAAACGTGGGGCGGCGCCGCATCGAGGTCGGAGACCTGAAGGTCCCGAGGACCGAGGTCACCCTCAGCAACGGCGCCGTCTTCCACCTCTACAACACGGAAGGGCCGCAGGGGCACGCTCCCGAACAGGGGCTGCCCCCGCGGCGCTCTCCGTGGATCGAGCGCCGGCGCGCGCGCGGTGACACGAACTTCTCCCAGATGTGGTGCGCCCGGCAGGGCGAGATCACCGAGGAGATGCAGTTCGTCGCCGAACGCGAGCAGATGGACCCCGAGTTCGTCCGCTCCGAGGTCGCCGCCGGCCGCGCCATCATCCCCGCCAACATCCACCACCCCGAGCTCGAGCCGATGATCATCGGCCGCAACTTCCTGGTGAAGGTCAACGCCAACATCGGGAACTCCGCGGTCAAGTCGTCCATCGAGGACGAGGTCACCAAGCTCCGCTGGGCCGTCGAGTACGGCGCCGACACGGTCATGGACCTGTCGACGGGCAAGCGGATCCACGAGACCCGCGAGTGGATCCTCCGGAACAGCCCCGTCCCCATCGGCACCGTGCCGATCTACGAGGCCTTGGAGCGGGTCGGCGGGGTCATCGAGGACCTGAACATCGACGTCTACCTCGACGTGCTCGAGGAGCAGGCCAAGCAGGGCGTCAGCTACTTCACCGTCCACGCGGGCGTGCTCCTGCGCGCCATCCCGATGACCGTCAACCGGACCTGCGGCATCGTCAGCCGCGGTGGCTCGATCATGGCCCGGTGGTGCCTCTCGCATCACCGCGAGAACTTCCTCTACACCCACTTCGACGCCATCTGCGAGGTGATGAAGAAGTACGACGTCGCCTTCTCCCTCGGCGACGGCCTCCGCCCCGGCGCCATCGCCGACGCCAACGACGAGGCCCAGTTCTTCGAGCTGGCCGTCCAGGGCGAGCTCACCAAGCGCGCCTGGGAGCACGACGTCCAGGTGATGAACGAGGGCCCCGGCCACGTCCCCCTGAACAAGATCCCCGAGAACGTGGCGAAGCAGATGGAGCTCTGCCACGAGGCGCCGTTCTACACGCTGGGTCCCCTGACCATCGACGTCGCCCCCGGCTACGACCACATCGCGTCCGCCATCGGCGCCGCCGTCATCGCCCAGCACGGCACCGCGATGCTCTGCTACGTCACCCCCAAGGAGCACCTCGGGCTCCCCGACCGGGAGGACGTCAAGCAGGGGATGATCGCCTACAAGATCGCCGCCCACGCCGCCGACGTCGCCAAGGGGCACCCCGGCGCCCAGGCGTGGGACGACGAGCTCAGCCGCGCCCGCTTCGAGTTCCGCTGGAACGACCAGTTCGAGCTCGGCCTCGACCCGTCGACGGCCCGCGAGTACCACGACGCCACGCTGCCCAGCGACAGCGCCAAGGTGGCCCACTTCTGCTCGATGTGCGGCCCCGCCTTCTGCGCCTACCGCATCTCGCAGGACGTGAACGAGGCCCTGACCGGCGAACGCGTCGTCGGCCTCGGCACCAAGCCCCCCGCCGACGCTCCCCTGAGCGCCGACGAGATCCGCGAAGGACTCGCCGACAAGGCCCGCGAGTTCCGCGACGCCGGCGGCGAGATCTACCGACCCGCCCCCTGACCCGGGAGCCCCCGTGCGCCGCTTCTCCCCGCTGCTGATCGCGCTGCTGTCCCTCTGCCTCCTCGGCCCCGCCTGCGGGGGACGCGAGGCCGCCCCCGACACCACCGACCCCCTCGGTGAGGCCGGGGACGACGCCGCCCTGGAGGCGGCCGTCGCCGACGCCGAGGTCGCCGGCCGCATCATGGGGCTCCTCCGCGCCGAAGCCCTCGGCGGCGCCGCGCCGAACACCTCCGACCTCGGCAAGCTCCCCGGCCGCCGCGTCTACGCCTGCGCCTACCAGGACGCCCCCCGCGCCATCTGCGGGACGGGCGTCGGCAGCGACCTCGCCGCCTCGGTGAAGGCCGCCGGCGCCGACCTCGAGGCCCGCGGGGGCAACCGCATCGACGCCGACTCCCGCCTCAAGTTCGACGTCGTCACCCGGACCGAGGACCGCACCTTCAAGCGCACCATCGAGAAGCCGAAGAAGCGCGACGTCGCGCTCTTCGGGTACTGGGTCGACGACGGCGCCGGCCAGGTCTCCTGGATCCTCCCCAGCGAGCTCCTCGAGCGGGCCGTCTACAGCAACGCCCGCCGCAAGAAGGGGATCCCCCGGGACAACGTCGAGAAGGCCCTCCGCAAGCGCAACTCCGACCTCGGCGCGCTCGGCGAGGAGTTCGCCTACGTCCGCTTCTGGACCGTCCCCTGGGTCGAGAAGGACGGCGACGGCGTCTTCCGCCTCTACCGCCTCCACCCCTACGAGTTCGACTCCACCGAGCCCGACCGGCTCCTGCAGCGCGAGGTCTGGGCGGCCGACTACCTCATCAGCTCGATCAGCCCGAAGGGGAAGATCCGCTACAACTACAAGGTCGCCCGGAATCGGGACTCCAGCAGCTACAACCTGCTGCGCCACGGAGGGACGACGTACAGCATCCTCCAGGCCTACGACAGGACCCGCTACGAGCCCTACCTGACCGCGTCGAAGGCGGCGATCCAGTACCTGTTCGACCACACGGACACCGACGAGCGGACCGGCCCCTACCTGCCCGCCGATCACCCCTCCCACGGCACGTCGAAGTTCATCGTCAGCCCCGGCGGCAAGGTCAAGCTGGGCGGCGCCGGCCTCGCCCTCGTCATGCTCGACCAGTACGTCGAGGCGACGGGCGACACGGAGACGTACAAGACCGAGGCGCGGCAGTTCGCCCGGTTCCTCGTCGCCTCGCTCAAGGAGGACGGCGAGTTCATCTACTTCCCGTCGCGCCACCCCGGCGGACCGCCGACGTCGAAGGACGGCAGCGCCTACTACCCCGGCGAGGCGATCCTCGGGCTCGTCCGGCTGTACTCGTGGGACCGCAACGACCTCTGGCTCGAGTCCGCCGTCCGCGCCGCCGACTGGCTCATCGACGTCCGCGACAAGGGCAAGGACGAGCGACGGCTCGCCAACGACCACTGGCTGATGCTCGCCCTGAGCTACCTGTACCACTTCACCAAAGACGAGCGGTACGTCACCCACTCCATCAACCTGTGCCGCGCGGTCGAGTACCAGTACCTCAAGAACAAGCCCGCCTGGGAGAACGGCGACTACCCCGACTTCCGCGGCGGCTACTACGACCCCCCGCGGTCCACCCCCGCCGCCACCCGCGGCGAGGGGCTGGGCGCGGTCCTCGACACCTGCACGCTCGCGGGCGAGGAGTGCGGCTGGATCGAGGAGCTCCTCCACGAGACCGTCCGCCACGAGATGCTCAGCCAGTACGGCCCCGACATGAGCTTCTGGATGAAGGACCGCGCCAAGGCGTTCGGGGGCTGGAACGGCGGCCTCCTCGACACCGACGTCCGGAACGACTTCGTCCAGCACAACATGAGCTCGCTGCTCGGGCTGGAGCGGTACGTCCGCGCCCGCGACGGCGAGGTCCTCCCCGGCGGCCCCGGGTGGACCGAGAAGTACCTCGCCGGCGAGGTCACCTGGGACGGCATCCCTGCCGACGAGATGGCGACGCTCCGCGAGGCGACGATGCGGTACCGCGGCGCCAACCGGTGGGAGCGCGAGCCCTGACCTACTGAGCGGCGAGCAGGTACGCCAGGAGGGCCACCGGGGCGGCCCCCACGAGCGCCATCAGCGCCGCCGCGGGCGCGGGGAACACGCCGTCCACCGCCGGCCCCGGCCGCCCCGCCTCCGAGCGCCTCCACCCCCGCGCCGCGCAGCCGACCGCGACCGCGCCGAGGACCGCCGACACAGCCCCCATGCCGATCGCCACCGACCCCGCCACCAGCGGCAGCGCGCCCGTCTGGGCGCCGGCGACGAGGAGGACGGCGGCGGCCGCGAACGAGAACACGCCCCGGACCGCCCAGGTCCCCGCGCGTCGCGCCTTCCGCGCCGCCTTGCGCGCCTTCTCGGCGTCGCTCCACGGCACCCCCGCCTTCATCAGCCGGCTCTTGCAGGGGACGCAGACGTCGCCGCTGACGACGCACCCCGCGCAGACGAACGTCCCGCACCGCGCGCACGTCATCGCGGCGCCGCGCTCGGGGTGGTGGACGCACTTGGCAGCCGAGATGTCCGTCATCCTGCTAGGTTCCAACGATGGACTCCGCCCTTCTTCTTCGCAACCGGTCGGTCCAGCGGGTGGTCGTCGGCGTCCCCGAGGGGCACGCCCACGTCCGGGCCCGGATCGAGACCGCCACCGGCGACGTGATTACGCTCCAGGAGGCCACCCTTGCCGCGCTCTGCCGGGCGTTCGTGGACGTCAGCACGCACCCGCGGCGGCACGCCGTGGAGCTCATCTCGGCGCCGGTCACGGACGGCAAGGCGGGGTTCGCGCAGTGGCAGCTCCTGGAGGCCGCGACGGCCGAGGAGGAGCTCCGCCGCGAGCTCGCCGAGGCGCCGCCCACCCCGCTGGAGCCGGAGGAGTCGTTCGGCCCCGACGGCACCACCAGCGACGGCCCCCTCGACCAGTCCCCCCCGCCCCTCGCGTCGGCCCCCGGCGACGTCACGATGCCCGTCCGGCGCGAGGAGCTGCTGGAGGCGTCCGCGATGAAGACGGACCACGGCCAGGCCGACGCGGACGGCGCCGACGACCTCGAGCTCGACGAGGTCGACGACGGCCCCGTCTTCGGCGACACCCCGACCCTCCACAGCCGCCCCAAGACCAAGGGCGGGCGCTCGAAGAAGGGCCGTGGGAAGAAGAAGTAGGGCCGTCCTCCCGACGTCGATCCTCGCCCTGGCGCTGTCGGCCTGCCCGACCGCGACCGACGCCGACGACGCTCCGGGGGACGCGGACGCGACGCTGGTCTGCGATCGCGACTACCTCGACGTGCTCGACGCGCTGATCGACGGCGCCCAGGACGAGCTCCGGGTCGCCCAGTGGGAGCTGTTCGGGAGCCTGACCACCGACCTCGTCATCGAGATGCTCGCCGCCGCCGCCGCCCGCGGGGTCGACGTCCGCGTCCTCCTCGACGAGACGATCGACGACAACCGAGCGCCGTGACGCGGCTGGTCAACGCCGGGGTGGACGCCCGGCTGGACGAGGACACGGACGAGAAGGTCCACGCCAAGCTGCTGGTCGCGGACGACGACGTGGCGCTGGTGGGGTCGACGAACTGGTCGGCGTCGGCGATCGACGCGAACCGCGAGTGCAACCTCCTCCTGACGGGCGGCGCGACCCCCGAGTACCTCGCCGCGTGGCACGACGACCTCTGGGACCGGCCCGGCGTGCGGACGCCCCCGGACGTCGAGCAGCCGGACGACGCGGTCACGATCGCGCTGACCGACGACGCGCTCCTGCCGGCGCTCCTGGCGTCGATCGGGGCGGCGGAGGAGCGGATCGACTTCACGCTGTACGCGACGTTCCTGCAGCCCACGAACCTGGACGCGCCGGCGATGCAGGTGTTCGGCGCGCTCGGCGACGCGGCCTCGCGGGGGGTCGACGTCCGCGGGGTGGCGGACTGGTCGGACTGGAACAGCGGCAACAACGACAGCAACGACGAGGCGGTGGACTGGCTGGAGGCGCGCGGCGTCCGGATGCGCTGGGACGAACCCGGCGTGAACATGCACGCCAAGGCCTGGCTCATGGACGACGTCGTCCAGATCCAGACCGCCAACGTCTCCTCCAGCGGGTTCCTCTACAACCGCGAGGCGGGCGCCACGACGACCGACGCGGAGGTGGTCGAGGATCTCGCGGGGTGGTTCCAGGGGCTGTGGGACGAGTCGACGGAGCAGCCCCCGTGAGGCGCGCGCCCCCGACCGCGCTGCTCCTTCTCGTGGTCGCGTGCGCCCCCCTGCACGACAAGCGGCCCGCGGCGCTGGAGATCCCGAACGACCAGCGCTCCGGCTGGCTGATGAACCGCGCGCAGATGCACCAGGCGGGCTGGGAGCTCCCCCAGGCGCTCGACGCCCTCCGCCGCGCGCTGCACGACTCCCCCCGCGAGGGCTACACGCACCAGCTCATCGCCGCGACGCTGGCCCACGGCTACGGCCTCGGCGAGGAGACGGTCGCCGTCTACCGCTACCTCGCGTCGGTGGACCTGAGCTCCGACTCCGGGTTGGAGTGGTTCCTGCTCTCGGCCGACTCCAGCCCCGTCGACGCGCTGGTGTTCGGGGCGTTCGCGTCGCTGGAAGCGCATCGCCAGGACCGGTTCAGCGGGCCGACCGCGCCGTGGTTCGTCGACGTCATGGAGCCGCTGGCCGAGATCGCGGCGAGCGACGCGTTCGACGAGCACCTCCGCTACGAGGCGCTCATCGCGCAGCGGAACCTCCTCTTCAGCGTGCAGGACCGCGACGCCGCCCGGGCCGCGGGCATGGCCGCTCACGCGCTCCGTCCGGACGGGCTCCAGGGGCGCATCACGGCGCTCGGGGAGGCCGTCCGAAGCGAGGACGTCGACGCTGCGGTGGCGCTGTGCGGATCGATCCTGGAGACCGACCCGTGGGCCGTGGAGGCGTGCTCGCTCGTCCCCGAGGCGGCCCGGGATCGGGTCGACGCGCTGCTCGCCCCGGTCCGGGAGCAGGCCGAGGACGACCCCGTGATCGCCAACGAGCTGGCGAAGTACGAGCGCCGGAGCGGGAGCGAGGACGCGCCGCCGTTCGTCGACAACCGCCGCTGGTACCGCAAGGGGACGTTCCGCCCGTCCGCCCACTACGACCTCCTCCGCGGGGTCAACGAGGCCCTGAGCCATCCCGAGGTCGACGCCCGGTGGGAGGAGATCGTCGCCCTGGAGCCCCTCGTGCCCGAGCCCCTGGAGGCCGACAGCGGCGTGCTCCGCTACCTCGCGGGGCGGAAGCGGACGGCCGAGGCCCTGGGCAAGACGGCCGACGAGATGGAGGCCCTGGTCGCGCTGTGCGAGCTGTCCGAGGAGCCGATCTGGTGCCAGGAGCTGGCGGGCCGGACCGACGGCGAGGAGGCGCTCGAGGCGATCCGGCTCGCCCTCGAGACCCTGGACGCCGCCCTCGACTGGAAGCCCGTGCCGCGCCTCGCCGGCGACCGCAGCTTCGCCTTCTGGAGCCGCCGGCAGGGCCTCGCCGTCGCGTCGGCGCGCGCCCGCGAGGAGGAGCTCCTCTCCACCCTCCCCGAGGCGGCTCCCTACGCCGGCCGCCTCGTCTCGGCCTGGCCCGCGGAGGAGGGAGACGCCGCCGGGTGGGTCGCCCTCGCCGCCCGCGACGACGCCGGCGACGGCCTCCGCGTCCACGCCGCGCTCCAGGCCGTCGCCCTCGACCCCGACGCGGACGTCTCCGCGGCCTGGCCTGCGTTCGACCGCGTCTTCGTCATGGTCCCCCCCGAGGTGGACCGCGGCGAGCTGATCCGCGCCGTCGCCGAGGTCCGCCGGGGGCAGCTGCGCGACGTCGACCTCGAGTCCCCCCGGGACGTCCATCCGTTCGTCGGCGAGCCCGCCCCGGCCCTGACCGTCACCGACCTCGCCGGCGAGACCATCGCCCTGGAGGACCTCCACGGCAGCGTCGTCCTCGTCGACTTCTGGGCCACCTGGTGCGCCCCCTGCATCAAGGAGCTGCCCGAGCTGGAGGCGGCCCTGGACCGACTCGGCGACGCCCCCGTCCGGCTCCTCGCGCTCTCCGTCGACGACACCGTCGAGGTCGTCGCCCCGTTCGTCGAGGAGGGCGGCTACACCTTCGACTTCGCCTGGATCGGACCCACCGGCACGAAGCAGGACTGGATGGTCAAGGGGATCCCCTCGCTTTTCGTCATCGGCCCCGACGGGACCGTCGCCCACCACCACCAGGGGTACCGAAAAGGAGTGGGCGAAACGCTGGAGGCGGAGGTGAGGGCGCTGCTCCAACCATAGTCCCGGCGTTGTGTCAAGAGGGTTGTTGTGCTAAGTCGGGGCAATGAGTGACGAGCAAGTCGAGGTTCAGGATACGAGCCTCACGATCGTGGCGACCTGGACGGACCCCGCAGCGATCGAGCTGTTGGAGACCGCCATCGCCAATGCGGGGCACCTCAAGCCCCTGTGGGAGCGCATCCGCGTCAAGGAAGAGGACGGGCGCGCGTTGATCGGCGTCCCCGTGGCGCAGAAGGTGACGGACGAGACGTGCGACAACCACGCGCGTCACTTCTACTCGCTGCTCAACGTCCTCGGCGTGCCCCTGGTGCCGTCGCCGATGGCGCTCCAGCGGATCAAGTTCGACAGCCCCGAGGGGCTGCGTCCGCTGCACTACGACGATCCGAAGGCGGCCGCCAAGGCGGCCCGCGCCGCCGAGAAGGCCGCCGCCGCCGCATCCGCCGCAGCCGCCGCTGCGGCCGCCGACGCCGAC
>CAYFOA010000291.1:0-8460 GCA_964344575.1 uncultured Rickettsiales bacterium
CGACGACGCGACGGACGACGACGACGACGCGGCGGACGACGACGACGACGACTCGACGGACGACGACGACGACGACTCGGCCGACCCCTGCCTCGAGGACAACGACGGCGACCTCGTGACGGTGTGCGGCCCCGACGGCATCGCGGGCAACTCCGACGACGACTGCGACGACGACGACGCGAACAACTTCCCCGGCAACGGCGAGGTCTGCGACGGGGCGGACAACGACTGCGACACGCTCCTCGGGGGCGACGAGATCGACGACGACGGCGACGGCCAGACGGAGTGCGACGGCGACTGCGACGACGGCGACGCGGCCAACTACCTGGGCAACACGGAGCTCTGTGACGGGGCGGACAACGACTGCGACACGTTCCTCGGCGGCGACGAGATCGACGACGACGGCGACGGGCAGACGGAGTGCGACGGCGACTGCGACGACGGCGACGCGGACAACTACGACGGCAACACGGAGGTCTGCGACGGGGCGGACAACGACTGCGACACGTTCCTCGGCGGCGACGAGATCGACGACGACGGGGACGGCCAGACGGAGTGCGACGGGGACTGCGACGACGGCGACGCGGACAACTACGACGGCAACACGGAGGCCTGCGACGGGCAGGACAACGACTGCAACTCGCTCGCGGACGCGGACGCCGACGGCGAGGTCGACGCGGACGTCGACGGCTCGCTGAGCTGCGCGGACTGCGACGACAACGACGACGCCAACTTCCCCGGCAACGTCGAGGCGTGCGACGGTCAGGACAACGACTGCGACCCGCTGACCGACGCGGCCGGCGGCGAGGGCGACATCGACGGCGACGGCGACATCACGTGCAGCGACTGCGACGACGCCGACGACCAAAACTTCGACGGCAACCCGGAGGTCTGCGACGGGGCGGACAACGACTGCAGCGGCGCGCCGAGCCTGGGGGACGGCATCTTCACGGCGGTCGGCGGCGGAGCGATCGCGAACCCGAGCTTCACGAAGGGCAACGTGATCCAGGCGGACGCGACGGTCGGCGTGACGGCCTTCGGGATGTACCTCGACGCCCCCAGCGGCGAGGTGCTCACGCTGACGATCGCCGAGGCGGCGGGGCAGGCCGGGCCGTACACGATCGTCGGCCAGGAGACGGTCACGTCGGCGGGCGGCGGCCCCACGATGCACACGGCGGACTTCTCCACGGTCCTGACCGACGGCCTCTTCTACTTCTTCGGCGCGACGTGGACGTCGACGACGACGAACTACTACAACGGCTCGGTCGCGGAGGCGCCGTGGTCGATCTTCGTGACGGGCGCGTGGAACGGCTCGTCCACCCCGCCGACGGACGGCTGGGCCCCGGCGAGCTTCCCCGGCGGCGCCTACGACATGGAGATCACGGCCGGCGAAGAGGGCGACATGGACCTCGACGGGGACGTGACCTGCTCCGACTGCGACGACGCTGACGACAGCGTGGAGACGCTGGACGTGGACGGCGACGGGGTCGACACCTGCAACCTGGACTGCGACGACAACGACGCCGACGCGTACCCCGGCAACGTCGAGACGTACTACGACGGCGTCGACGGGAACTGCGACGAGTTCAACGACTACGACCAGGACATGGACGGCTTCGACGACCTCGCCGCGGGCGGGACGGACTGCGACGACCTCGACTCGCTGACCTACCCCTACGCGTACGAGGACCCGACGGACGGGGTCGACAACGACTGCGACAGCTTCATCGACGCGGCCGACACGGACGTCTACACGGAGGTCGCGGACGCCGACGACACGAGCACGGAGGTCACCCTCGCGGGGTGGGACTTCGAGTTCTGCGGCGGCGTCTACACGTCGGTCCACGTCGGCAGCAACGGCCGCGTGACGTTCTACGGCGGCGACGGCGACTTCTCGGAGTCGGAGTCGGAGTTCCTCAACGACGGCCCCAACATCGCGCCGCTGTGGGACGACTTCACGCCGAACAACGGCACGGGCGTGTTCGTCTTCGACTTCGGCGACGCATTGGGCATCTGGTGGATCGACGTCCCCGAGTTCAGCTCGACGGGGAGCAACACGTTCGGCCTGGTGCTGACGGACGGCGGCGGGATCATCGTCGACTTCTTCGGCACGACGAACGGCAACGACGGGATCGTGGGCGTCAGCTGCGGGACCGGCTCGGGCCTGACCGCGGACCTCGACATCACGGCCCCGCTGCCCCCGTTCGGCGCGCTGTGGGACTGGCCCGCGGACGCGTTCTACGAGATCTTCGGCAGCGGCAGCCTCGACATGGACGGCACGTACAACATCTTCTGCCCGCCCCAGGCGGTGGACGCGGACGGTGACGGCTGGCCGGACCTCTGCGGCGACCCCGACGACGGCGACGCGACGGTCCCCTAGTCCAGTTGCGGGTATCGGATCCGGGCGACATACTGCCGCCCGGATCGAACCCCTGGAGTCTGAACCCCGATGATCTTCATCATCACCGAGCCCTGCGTGGGCGTGTGCGACACCGCCTGCGTCGAAGTCTGCCCCGTCGACTGCATCCACCCCGACGAGGGCTGGACCAAGGGCGACGACCCCAAGGACAAGATGCTCTACATCGACCCCGAGGAGTGCATCGGCTGCGGACTCTGCGAGCCGGAGTGCCCGGTCGAAGCGATCTTCGACGAGGATGAAGTCCCCGCCTACTGGAAGGACTACATCAAGAAGAACTACGAGTTCTTCGGGCGGGAGTACAACGGGTAGAGGCGTCGGCCGCCTCGGGTCCCACCGACACCTCATGGGCCTAGTCCGACGGTTTCATTGCGATTCCTGGGACCAACTGTCCCGACTTCTCACACGGTTCGACGCGACAGAGTCTCCGCACGGGCGCGATCCAGTAGCCCATCGATCACAGAGTGGACGGTGGGCCTTCCGCGGTCAGCGTGAGTGCCGTTGGCGCCTTCGATCGCTGCTCGTCCGCCAGTGGGAGCGGTACCGGGGACCGCGCGACGGGAAGCCGACGCCAGCCCCGAAGGGCGTCACGAAGATCGAGGCGATGGAGGCGCGGATGATGGCCGAGTTCCGGCGCTCGGCACACCTCTACGCCCCAACAGCTCCCGTAGGAGAGGACCCGATCTCGACCGGAGCTCTGATGCAACACTACGGCGCACCAACCCGGTTCCTGGACTTCACCCTGTCTCCCTGGGTCGCGTGCTACTTCGCGGCCGAGGAGGCAGAGCCGGGCCCAGCCTCCACCATCGGGGCGGAATGCGTCGAGCCGGTGATCTGGGCTGTCGATCGTGCGGAACTCAGGCTCGGACGGTTCGGACGCAGCGAACTGGCCGCGGCTGCCGACCTGCCGGACTATTCCTCGGACTTCCACGACCACCTACGCCCGTTCTTCGCGCGGGACCGTCGGCCCTCGGTCGCCTCCCCGCGCGATGTCCCCGCGGTAGGAGCATGCGCGGTCCGGCCGATGCAGAGCAGCGCGCGCCTCAACGCGCAGCAGGGCATGTTCATTGTTCCAACGAACATCAATGTGAGCGCCGCTGACTGCATCGCGACAGCCCTCGGGGTCGCGGCTACCGACATGGATCGGTGTCCGCGCGAGGATCCCGACCGGCACGGAACCTGTGAGCCGACCGAGCCGCGCGCGTCGCGCGTTCCCGTCCTCTACAAGATCGAGTTCCCCCGTGGGGCTGTTCCAGACGTCCTTCATGGTCTCCGACGCCGGAATCTGCACGCGGCATCGCTCTTTCCCGACCTTTCGGGTTTCGCCCGTTCGCTCCGGCACACGCCAAACTCGTTCGTTCATGGCCGGGAGTGAGGGCCGCTCTCACCGCCCGGAGAGCGGAAGATCGTGAGGCCGAGCCATGGTCGGGCTGGCCTATAGTCGTCCCGACGGAGGCAGGCTGCCGTGGGCTCCAGGTTCGCATCGATGGCGCTCGTCTGGTGCGCCACAGTCTTCGCGTGGGCCCTGGCATGGGGGAGCCCCGGGGAGGAGGCCGCGCGCCAGCTGAACCTCGCAGAGGAAGACCTCGCCGCCGGGAACTTCGAGCGAGCGGCTGCGAGCGCCGCGAGCGCCCTCCGCCTCGACCCGAGCCTGCACGCTGCGTTCGTCACGCGGGCGTTGGCGCTTCGGGGTCTCGGGGAGATCGCTGACGCGGCCGCGCTCCTGCGGGCCTACGTAGACCTCCGGGGCGGGCTGCCGCTGGACGACCGTGTCGAAGTCGCGCTGGCGGAGATCGAGGCCGAGCAAGCGCGCGCGACGGGGGCGTGGGCCACCGGCCCTCCTGCGGCTGCCGGCGAGGCAGACCTGGGGCCGCTGGCGGTTCTGTACGGTCCCACCCGCGGGCCGGAGGCGTCCGAGGTCGCCTACACCGCCGCACGGCCATACCTCGGCGGCCAGCCGGCTGCCTCGGTTCTGCCGCTCGCGACCGTGCTGCCGCCGTCGGGCGATCAGCTCGTGGTCCTCGGCGGGGAGGCGCTCACCTGCGCCGACGTCACGCTGCAGGGCACGCTCGCCGGGCACATCGCGAACGTCGAGGAGTCCGCGATCGACCTCGAGCCTGCCGTCACCGCCCGAGCGGTCACCGCGGCCGAGGAACACCTCGCGTGCGGCGCCGGGGCGGTCGAACGGGAGACGGTGGCCCAACTCCTGGCGGTCCGCGCCGGCGCGGCCTGGTTCGCGGGCGAGCCGGAGCGCGCGGCGAGGCTGTGGCGGGAGCAGTTCGCCCTGGCGCCGGAGGCGAACGTAGATGCCCAGCTCCCGCCGACGGCGCAGGCGCTCGCCCTGGACGCGAAGGCGCGCGCAGGGGAGGACCCGACGCTCGGGCACGTCCGGCTCGTGTTGGCCTCCGGTTGGACCGCCTGGATCGACGGCGAGGCTACCGAGGAGGATCGCGTCTCGGCTCCGGCGGGACGACGCGTGCTGCGGCTGGTCGGCCCCGCCGGGGAGGTCCGTGGCGCGGTCGTCGAAGTCGCGCCCGGCGGAGCGGTCGTGGTCGGCACGGGGGACGGCGTCCACGCCGCGGTCCACGACCCCGACCCGTCCGACGAGCTGCTGAGGTGGCTGGGCGCGCGTGTCGCCGAGGTGGCGGGCCGGGACGGTGCTGCTGGTGCCGTCCTCGTGAACCTGAGCACCGACCCCGTCTCAGTCCGCCGATTCGACGGCCGGGGCTCGCTGGTCCTGACGCCGGGGACCGGGCAGTTCGGTGGCGCGACGGTGGGAGCAACCGGGATCTCGACGTCACCCCGGGGCGGGTCCATCGCCCTGCTTGCCGGGGGCCTGGGGGCCACCGCAGTCGGGCTGGTCGTCGCGGTCGTGGCGCACAGCGAAGGAGTCGCGCTTCAGGACGGAGTCGACTCGCAGCCGACGCTCGAGGCGGCGCGCGCCGCCTTCGACGCCGCGGAAGCTTCATACGCGGCCGCGCGCAGCCGGGAACGCGTGGGCGTCTCGCTGGCGATCGGCGGTGGCATCGTTGCAGCTGTGGGCGGGGTCACGATCGTCCTGCCTCAGAGCAGGAAGGTCAGCGCCTCCCAGCGGAGGTAGGTCGATGAAGCGCCTCCATGTCCCACTGTTCGCCTTCCTGGTGGCGGGGTGCCTCGGCCCACTCCAGCTGCCCACGTTCCCACCCGACGATGACGACTCGGGTCCGGGCGATGACGATGACGACGTGGCCGATGATGACGACTCGACGCAGGACGACGACGACAGCGGAGACGACGACGACTTCGGCGATGACGACGACTCAGCCCCAGTTGATGATGACGACGCCGCCGACGACGACGACGCGGTTGATGATGACGACGCCACCCCGGACCCCTGCGTTGCCGACGCCGATGGAGACGGGGTGACAGCGTGCGGTCCCGACGGCGTAGCGGGCAATGCCGACGATGACTGCGACGACGGGGAGCCGCAGATCTACCCCGGTGCTCCGGAGGTTCTGGACGGCGTAGATAACGACTGCGACTCCTTGATCGATGCAGTTGACCCAGACTTCGCTGTACCTGGTATGGGCTTCGTCTTGCTCGACCCCGGGACCTTCACTATGGGGTGCGTTGCCGGCCGGGACGACCTGGCCGGCGGCTGCGGGTCGACCGAGGGGCCCTCGCACGACGTGACGCTGACCCGCCATCTGTGGGTCGCGGAGTCGGAGACGACTCAGACGCAGTGGGAGCTACTGATGGGCAACAACCCGTCGAGCTTCGGACCCAATGGACCTGATCCCGATTGCGGCGCCGATTGCCCCGTGGAGACGGTCAACTGGTACGAGGCGCTCTCCTTCACCAACGCGATGTCTGCCGCAGAAGGGGTGTCTGAGTGCTACGCAATGAGCGGTTGTACCGGGTTGCCGGGCGAGGACATGGCCTGCGCGAACGTCACGGTAACCTCCAGTTCCGGCTCCGTTTACGACTGCGAGGGCTACAGGTTGCCGACCGAGGCCGAGTGGGAGTACACCGCCCGGGGTGGGGAAGACTATCCGTGGGCCGGCTCGGGGGTGGTGGGAGACGTTGCCTGGTACGACGGGAACTCCTCGGCGACCACACACCCGGTGGGTCTGCTGCAGAGCAACGCCTGGGGCCTCTACGACATGTCAGGGAACGTCTGGGAGTGGACCTGGGACTTCAACTCAACGGAGTACGCCTCGGCGCTTCCGACCTCAGACCCGACCGGCCCGAGCGCCGGTGCCGGTCGGGTCAGGCGAGGCGGCTCCTGGCTCGTAGACGCAAACTACGTTCGCGTGGGAAGACGCAACGGCAGCCTGTCCGACGTCGGCAACTACGCGATCGGGTTCCGTGTCGTCAGGTCACTGCCGTGTACACCCGATGCCGACGGCGATGGATTCTGCAGTCTCATCGACTGCGACGACGCTGAGCCCGCGGTGTTCCCAAGTAGTGCCGAGCTCTGCGACGGCCAAGACAACGACTGCGACGGGAACCTGAGCGCCGAGGAGATCGCCGACGACGGCGACGGACAGACGGAGTGCGACGGGGACTGCGACGACGGCGACGCGGACAACTACGTCAGCAACACGGAGGTCTGCGACGGCCAGGACAACGACTGCGACGGAGCCCTGGGTGCGGAGGAGGTGGACGACGACGGCGACTTCCAGACCGAGTGCGACGGGGACTGTGACGATGGCGACGCGGCCAACTTCGACGGAAACACCGAGGTTTGCGATGGGTCCGACAATGACTGCAACACGCTCGCGGACGCCGACGCGGACGGCGAGATCGACGGCGACGGCGATGGTTCACTGAGCTGCGCGGACTGCGACGATGCCGATGCCGATGTCTTCCCGGCCCAGACCTTGTGGTTCGAGGTGCCTAGGCCGGGTGGATCTTGGGACTACAACTGCGATGGGGCGGAGGAGAAGCGGTTCACGCAGCTGTCCTCATTCCCTGACACCGACTATTGCGTGGCCACGGGGACGACCTACTACACGACCGGGTGGCTCTCAGCGGTGCAGACTCCGTGCTCGCCATCGGGGCTGGCCGACGTCTGCCCCTGCGGTGATCAAGCCGACCACGTCCCCGCGATCGAGCATCCCACGTGTCCCGGGAGCAACGCGAACGTTTGGACCATCCAGAGCTGTCGATAGCCCGGTCTCCGGCGTCGTGATCAACAAGGGCGATCTGTCGCGGACGGTCGGCTGGCGCCTCATGGCGCCACCTCGCCCACCCGCCTACGCCAAGAGCCCGTCGTCCTCGAGCAACCCCTGGATCGTCCACGTGCAGTCCCACCGGCCGTAGTGCCCCGACTCGGGGCGGGAGGGGGGACGCGGGACGGGACCGGTCGGCGCGGTCGGGGTCGGCGGGACGGCGGCGACGGGGACGCCGTCGGGCGTCTTGAAGACGAAGGCTCCGTCGGAGGTCACCTCGATCGTCCAGCCCTCGTCGTGGACCAGCTTGTGGTGGAAGCGGCATAGCAGGACGAGGTTGTTCAGCTTCGTCTCCCCGCCGTGGGCCCAGTGGACGACGTGGTGGGCGTCGACGAACCGCGAGCAGGTGCAGCCCGGGAACCGGCAGCCGCGGTCGCGCAGCCGGAGCGCGCGGCGGATGGACGGCGGAATGGACCGTCGGGCCCGGCCGACGTCGAGCACCTGACCGGCGTCGTCGGTCCGCACGGGGAGGAGCGAGGCGTCGCAGGACAACCTCAGCGCGGCGGCGAGGTCGAGGGGAGGACCGTTGTCGACGCAGCACTCGCCCGTGGGTCGGAGGTGGAGCACGACCTGCGTCCGCTCGCCCCCCGGCAACGCCCTCGCGCCGTGAGCGATCGCCGACTCCGCCATCGCCGCCAAGGCGTCGGCGAGATCGGGCAACTGCTCCGGCCCGGCAGCTCCCGCAGCCGTCTCCGCGGAAACACCCCCCGCGTCGGTCCCCGACGTCTCCGCGGAAGGGTCCGCCGTTTCGGTGCCCGACGTCTCCGCGGAAACACCCCCCGCGTCCGTGCGCGACGTCTCTGCGGAAGGGGCCGACGTTTCGGTAGCCGA
>CAYFOA010000292.1:0-8421 GCA_964344575.1 uncultured Rickettsiales bacterium
GACGACGTCACCGACGACGACGACGACGACGATGACGACGACGACGACGACGACGACGACCTCGTGATCGTCGGGTGCGACCAGATCGGGGAGTCCTTCCTGGACGTGACCTCCGGCGACTGGCCGGACGCGGTGACGCTCGTCGAGGGGACCCTCCTGTGGGACGGGGACGCCTCGGCGCTGACCGTCGACGACGGCCTCGACTCGTACCAGGTCTCCGTGTGGAGCGGCGACGCGGCGCTCAACGACGCGCTGGAGTCCCTCGACGGGGCCGCCGGCGCCGCGATCCTCGCGCCGGGGCCGTGGGGCGCCTGGATCCAGCACGGCGCCGTCGCGCTCTCGGTCGAGGGGACGTGGGTCGCCGCGGGCGCGAACACGCCGGCCCCCCCGGAGCTCGAGGAGTTCGGGGCCAGCCTCTACGTCGAGCCCCTGTGGGGCCAGTGCGAGGCCGGCCTCGTCGACGTCGGCGGCTGCGGACTGGGGAGCGCGGTCCCGCTGTGGGTCGAGATCCTCGGCGACGACACCGGCCTCGCCGGCACCATGATGCCCGGCGAGACCATCGAGGCCGACGCGACGGCCCTCACCTACCACCGCGGCTACGAGGTCACCGACCCCCTCTGCGACGACTTCGACAACACCTGGTGGACGTGGTCCGCGACCGGCCGGTCCTTCTAGCCGTCGCCCGCTACAGCACCTCGTCCGGGATCTCGAAGATGCTCCGGTCGTGGCTCTGGATGACGGCCGCCTTCGCGCGGACGAAGGGGAGGACGTTGCGGGCGAAGAGCGTCGCCGTCGCCACCTTGCCCCTGTAGAAGGCGACGTCGTCGCCCGTCGCGTCCGCGAGCTTCGTCGCCGCGAGCTCCGCCTGCTGCCCGAGGAGCCAGCCGAGGAGCACTTCGCCGAGCATGTGGAGGTAGCGCGTCGCCACCGACAGCGAGAAGTCCAGCTCGCCGCTGCCGCTCGCCTGCATCAGCTCCATCGTCGCCATCCCGAGCGCGCCGTGGGCCTTCGCCAGCGACGTCCCCACCGGGGCCAGCGTCTCGTCCTCCGACGCCTTCGCCGCCCACGCCCCGATCTCCTCGAGCAGCGCCCGGTACGGCGCCCCGCCCGCCATCGGCAGCTTCCGGCCGAGCAGGTCCGCGGCCTGGATGTAGTTCGTCCCCTCGTACAGCGCCGCGATCCGCGCGTCCCGCGTGTACTGCTCGACCGGGTACTCGCCGCAGTAGCCGTAGCCGCCGTGGACCTGGATGGCCTCGCTGCACATCTCGAAGCCCTTGTCGCTGCAGAACGCCTTGACCACCGGGGTCAGCAGCGCGAGCCGCGCGCCCGCCGCCGCCGCCGCGTCGGGGTCCGTCGCCGTCACCTCGGTGTCGGCCAGGAACGCCGCGTAGTAGGCGAGCGCCCGGAGCCCCTCGACGTGGCTCTTCTGGAGCAGCAGCATCCGCCGCACGTCGCCGTGCTCGATGATCGGCACCGACTGCGCGCTCCGGTCGCCGAGCTTGTTCACGGAGACGCCCTGGGCCCGGTCCCGGGCGAACCGGCGCGCGTTCTCGTACGCGACCCCCGCCAGGGCCACGCCCTGCATGCCCGTCATGATCCGGGCCTCGTTCATCAGCTGGAACATCTGCCGCATGCCGCGGTACGGCTCCGTCCCCAGCAGCCAGCCCTTGCAGCGGTCGTTCTCGCCGAAGTTGAGGACGCAGGTCGGCGAGCCGTGGATGCCCATCTTGTGCTCGATGCCCGCGCAGACGACGTCGTTCCGCTCGCCCAGGCTGCCGTCGTCGTTGATCAGGAACTTCGGCACGAGGAACAGCCCCAGCGCCTTCGTCCCCTGGCGGTCGCCGGGCATCTTCGCGAGCACCGCGTGGACGATGTTGTCGGTCAGGTCGTGCTCGCCGGCCGAGATGAACATCTTGTTGCCCTGGATCAGCCACGCGTCCTCGCCCTCGATCGGCGTCGCGGTGGTGCGGGCGTCGGCGAGGTGGGAGCCGGCGCCGGGCTCGGTCAGGACCATCGTCCCCGTCCACTGCCCGGTGAAGAGCTTCTCGGCGTACGTCGCCTTCTGCTCGTCCGTGCCGAAGCTCTCGATCAGGTGCCCGACGCCCGACGTCAGCCCCATGTTGAGCTGGAAGCTGGTGCACGCGCCGAGGAAGACCTCGTTGAGGACGCAGCCGAGGACCATCGGCAGGCCCATGCCGCCGAACTCGGGCGAGTGGGACGCGCCGATCCAGCCGTTCTCCGCCGCCTGCCGGTAGGCGTCCACGAACCCCGGCGGGGTCGTCACCTCGCCCTCGGAGAAGGTCGCGCCGATGCGGTCGCTGTCCTGGTTCAGGGGGGCGATGACCTCGGTGGCGAAGCGGATCGCCTCGCCGATGATCATGTCGTAGTCCTCCTGCTCGAAGGCGGCGAACTTCTCGGTGCCGGCGAGGGCCTGGATGCCGAGCTGCTCGAAGAGGAGGAACTGGAGGTCGCGCTGGTTGAGGAAGTAGGTGTTGGGCATCGGCGGAAGGTAGCGAAGTCCGCGGCGGGGGCAACCCCTGGTGCCGGATCCGGGGGAACAACTCCGGATCCGGGGGTGTCCCCTCCACTGGACGCCCCACTCGTCGCAGCGAGGTCCACCCCCGATGCATCCCCGCCACTGCCTCCTCGGCCTGGCGGCCGCCCTGATCCTGGCGATCGGCGGCTGCTCGCAGCCCGACCCCCTCCCGTCCACCCCGACCTCCGCCGACGACCCCCTGGCGTCCGTCGCCGTCGTGCCGCTGTCCGCCATCGCGACCGCGCGCGCCGACACCACCGAGGTCGCCTTCCGCGCGTCCGACCTCAACCCCCGCCTCCGCCCCGCCGGCGCCGAGGGGGTGGTGCCGGCGTCCGTCGTCATCCAGCTCGCGGTCGAGGTCGTCGGCGCCGGCCTCGTCGGCAACGTCACCGAGGGGACCGAGGTCGTCGTCGAGCCGGAGGTCCCCGGCGTCGTCCGCTTCACGTCGCCGTCGACCCTGGAGTGGACCCCGCGCCGCGCGCTCGAGCCCGACACGAAGTACCGCGTCCGGCTCGCCTCGGTCGGCACCCCGTCGGGCAAGGTCGAGGCCCCCCACAGCCGCGCCTGGGCGACGGAGTTCCGGACGCCCCGCTTCCGCGCCGGCGCGCTGTCCGTCCGCTCGCTGGACGAGGACAACGGCCTCGTCATCGTGCAGCTCGACTTCACCGCCCCCGTCGACGCCCCGGACGTCAAGACGAGGGTCCACTTCCGCCTCGGCGACGGCCGCAAGGTGACCCCCCGGTCCGTCTTCAGCGCCCCCCACCGGCCCCACGTCGTGCTCATGCAGTTCGACGACAGCGCCGTCCGGGCGGGCCAGCAGCTCGACCTCGAGGTCGACCCGGGCGTGCCCGTGGCGGGGCTCGCGTCCCACACGCTCCCCCTGTTCTCGCGGTCCGTCGAGATCGTCGGCGAGGACCTCGTCTCCGTCATCGCCCTGCACCGCCGCGAGGGGCCGTCCGGGCACTACGTCGAGGTCGTGTGCGACGACCACGCCGCCGACGGCTACCGGCGCTGGTGGTACGACGAGGTCACCGGCGACTGGACCCGCGTCAGCCGGCGCTGCCTCCCCGAAGCCGCCTCCGCCGCCGAGGCGATCCGGGTCGAGCCCGCCGTCGCGGGCATGTCCGTCTCCCCCGCCGCCCACGGCTTCCGGATCCTCGGCGACTTCGAGCGGGGCTCCTACACCGTCTCCGTCGACGAGGGCCTGACCACTGAGGACGGCGGCCGGCTGCGGTCCTCCTTCAGCGCCCCCGTCGTCGTCCCGCCGCGGTCGCCCAAGGTCCAGTTCGTCGCCAAGGGGCGCTACGTCCCCCGCCGGTCGTGGAGCGGCGTCGCGCTGCGGCACCTCAACGTGGGCGAGGTCGACGTCTCGATCCGGACCATCCCCAAGGACAACTGGCGGTTCTGGCTCAGCGGCGACTCCGAGGCCGCCGACCAGCGCGTCTCCGACCTCGTCGCGCAGTCGAAGATCGTCCTCCAGGGGCCCCCCGACGACTTCGCCACGACCACCCTGGACCTGACCGGGATGCTCGCCGCGGGCGTCCCCCAGGGTGTGTACGAGGTGACCGTGAGCGCCGGCGGCAGCGCCGACGTCACGCGTCTGCTGGCCACCGACATGAACCTCCTGGTCAAGCGCGGGGCCGACGGCCGGACGTGGGCGTGGGCCGTCGGGATGGAGGACAACGCGCCGTTGCGGGGGGTCCACATGGAGCTCATCCGGCCGTCCGGGACCGTGCTCGCGTCCTGCTCGACGGACGGCTCCGGCGGCTGCGTCCTGACCCCCGAAGACGACGACGTCGACCCGACCGCGCCGATCGCGCTGATCGCCAGCAAGGGCGCCGACGTCACCTACCTGCGGTTCGCCGACCTGCAGCTCCAGGCCCCCGACGCGGCCACCGAGGGGCGGCCCTGGACCGACGGGCCGAAGTACCAGGTCGCCACCTGGACCGACCGCGGCGTCTACCGCCCGGGCGACGTCGCCCACGTCGCGGGCGTCCTCCGGGGGTCCGACGATCGCGCCCCCGGGGAGAACGTCCCCGTCCGCATGCGCCTGTCCGACCCCAACGGCACGACCGTCCTCGAGCGGAGCCTCGAGCACGACGACTTCGGCGTGCTGTCCACCGATCTCGACTTCGGCGACTACGCGACCACGGGCCGCTGGACGGCGTCCTTCCGCGTGGCCGACGACGTCGTCGGCGAGGCCGCGTTCCACGTCGAGGAGTTCGTCCCCGAGCGGATGCGCGTGGACGCCACGCCGCTGGCGAAGGACGTCCTCGCGGGGAGCGCGATCGCGGTGGACGTCGAGGCTGCGTACCTGTTCGGCGGGTCCGCCGAGGGCTCCCCCGTGGAGCTCTCCTGCGAGCTCCGCGCCGACCCCTTCCGGCCGCCGCAGAACGCCGGCTTCCACTACGGGCTGTGGCACGAGGACGGCCCCCCCGCCACCGTCGACCTGGGCTCCGCGACGGCCGAGGTCGGGCCCGACGGGGCGGTCCGGCTGTCCTGCCCCGGCCTCGACCACGGCGGTCGCCTCGACGGCGGCGGTCGGGTCCTCGCGCGCGCGGCCGTCTTCGAGGCGGGCAGCGGGCGGAGCAGCCAGGCGACGGCGTCGGCGCGGCTCCACCCCGCCGAGCACTGGGTCGGGCTGGAGAGCGGCACGAAGGAGGTCGGCGCGGGTGAGCCCTTCAGCGTCGCCGGCGTGGTCGTCGGCTGGGACGGCGCGCTCGCCACCGGCGGCGGCTCGCGGACCGTCGAGCTCGAGCTGTTCCGGCTGGTCGAGGAGTACGGCCTCATGGTCGAACCCCGGACCGGCCGCGAGCGGTGGCGCCGCTACCTGCGGCGGGTGGCCGACGGCAAGGAGACCGTCCGCGCGCGGGAGGGGAAGTTCGCGCTGACCGTGACGCCGACGCAGGACTCCGCCGGGTACCTGGTGCGGGCGACGTCGGGCGGGGCGACGACGGAGCTGAAGCTCGACGGCAAGGGCCGCTGGTGGTGGTGGTGGGGCGAGGAGACGTCGGTCGACGCGACGCCGCGTCCGCTCCGCCCCGAGTCGGTCGCGATCGAGGCGACGGGGACGGCCCGCGCGGGCGCGCCGCTGGACGTCACGTTCACGGCGCCGTACCCCGGCCGCGCGCTGGTGACGATGGAGACCGACGAGGTGGTGACGACGACGTGGGTCGACGTCCCCCGCGCCGGCCCCACCGGCGTCCGCCTCCACCCCGCGGCGTCGGTGCCCAACGTCTACGTCTCGGTCCTCGTGCTCAAGGACCCGCACCTCGAGAGCGCCGAGTCGCTGCTCACCGCGCGGGCGTGGGGGGTGACGTCGGTCCCGCTCGAGCCCGCCGACCACGTGCGCGCGGTGCAGCTGACCGTCCCCGAGGAGGTGCGGCCGCACGACACGCTGACGGTCGAGGTCGACGCCGGCCCGGGCACCGGCGTGGTCACCGTCGCGGCGGTGGACGTCGGCATCCTGCAGCTGACCCGGTTCGAGACGCCGGATCCGATCCGGCAGCTGTTCGCGGCGCGGGAGCTGGCGGTGGAGAGCTTCGAGACGGTCGGCTGGACGGTGCTCGCGCCGCCCGCGGGGATGAGCTCGGCGACGGGCGGCGGGGCGGGGGAGGCCGGCCTGGGGCGCATCCAGATGGTCGAGCCGGTGGCGCTCTGGTCCGGGGTCGTCCCCCTCGACGCCGAGGGGCGGGCGACGGTCGAGCTGGAGGTCCCGCAGTACCGGGGCGCGCTCCGGGTGATGGCCGTCGCGGCGGACGGGGTCCGGAGCGGGAGCGCCGACGCCGAGGTGCTGGTGCGCGACCCGCTCGTCCTCCAGGCGACGACGCCGCGGTTCCTGACGGGCGGCGACCGCTTCGCGCTGCCGGTGTTCGTCACCAACACGACGAAGACCGAGCGCGACGTTACGGTCGAGCTGCGCGTGGACGAGCTGGACGCGGGCGGGGCGGCGTCGTCGGCGTCGCCGGCGTCGTTCGGCGGTCCGGTGCGGCCGGTGGTCGAGGTCGAGGGGGACGCGCGCCGCTCGGTCCGGCTGGCCCCCGGGGAGTCGGGGACGGTGGTCTTCGAGGCGGTCGCGGCGCGGCCCTGGGGGGCGGCGACGTTCGCGGTGAGCGCGACCAGCGGGGAGCTCCGCAGCCACGACTCGCTGAACGTCCCGATCCTGTCGGCGGGGGTGATGACGCGGCGCACGTCCAAGGTCGAGCTCGAGGACGGGACGCTGGACCTGGCGGAGCTGCTCGACGGCTACGAGCCGATGACGGAGCGGACGTCGGTGTGGGTCACGTCCAACCCGTTCGGGGACGCGTTCGACCACCTCGCGTGGCTGATCCGGTACCCCTACGGCTGCATCGAGCAGACGACGTCATCCACGCGACCGCTGCTCTACGTCCGCCGCGTGCTCGACCACGTGGACCCGTCGATCGGCGGGAGCGCGGGCGTGGACGCGATGGTCCAGCACGGGATCGCGCGGGTGCTCTCGATGCAGACGGCGTCGGGCGGGCTGTCGTACTGGCCGGGGGCGACCCAGCCGGTGTCGTGGGGGACGGCGTACGGCGTGCACCTCCTGATCGACGCGCGCGAGGCGGGGTTCGACGTCCCCGAGGAGCCGCTGGAGCGGGCGGTGGCGTGGCTGGACCAGGCGCTGTCGGGGCACCACGGCGACCACCGCTACGCCGAGCCGTACGCGCACTACGTCCTCGCCAAGGCGGGGAAGGGGCAGCCGGCGCGGATCGAGCAGCTGCTGGCGACCGCGACGTCGCAGCGGGCGTCGTCGGGCCGGTCCGAGAACGAGTACCTGCTCCGCGCGGCGCTCTACCTGACGGGCGACCGGCGGTACGAGGCGGAGCTCCGATCGCCGGACGTCTCGCCGCCCTCGGACGAGCGGGAGAACTCCTGGCGGTTCTACAGCGACCGGCGGCGGCGGGCGCTGACGCTGGACGTGATGGTCGACCTGTTCGGGCGCCACGAGGACACGAACGCGCTCGCGGACGTGGTCGGCGGGGCGATGGCCCAGCACGGGAGCGGCTGGTACACGACGCAGGAGGTCGCGTGGTCGATGTCCGGCCTGGGCAAGTGGCTGGCGCAGGGGCGGGACGACTTCAGCGTCCCCGAGCTGCGGCTGGGGGGCCGAACGATGACGGCGTCGGCGGCCTCGGCGGACAGCCACGAGCGAAGCTGGCACGTCGCGCGGGCGGGGGAGTACGACGGGGCGACGCTGACGGTGGACGACGTGGGGGAGGGGCGGCTGTTCGCGGTGGTGTCGTCCGAGGGCGTGCTCGAGGGCGTGCCGATGGCGACGGGCGGCAGCGGGCTGAGCGTCGAGCGGGTCTGGAACCACGCGGACGGGCGGTCGATCGACGAGCGCAACCTGTACGCGGAGCTGGGCGACCTGATCTTCACGACGGTGACGATCCGGAACGTGAGCGGGCAGCGGCAGGCGAACCTGGCGCTGGTGGACCGGTTCCCGGCGGGGTGGGAGGTCGAGAACCCGCGGCTGGGGCGGGACCACAGCCCCGACTGGCTGCTGAACGGCGACGCCTGGGCGCTGGACCACATGAACGTGCGGGACGACCGCGTCGAGGTGTTCGGGTCGCTCGGGCCGGGGCAGCAGGCGTCGTTCACGTACGCGGTGCGGGCGACGACGGCGGGCGAGTTCACGATGCCGTCGGCGTACGCGGAGGCGATGTACGACCCGTCGCTGTGGGCGCGGACGGACGAGGAGGCGGTCACGGTGAACGCGCCGTGGGGCGGGGTGGCGGATGCCGACCTGGCGCCGTGACGAGCGGCCCGGGGCGGCCGCGACGCGGCGGCAGGCTCGGGCGCGGCGGCGGGCTCGGGCCCGGGCTCGGCTCCGGGCGCGACCCTCGCCGCGCCGCGTGCTCCGG
>CAYFOA010000293.1:0-8293 GCA_964344575.1 uncultured Rickettsiales bacterium
CGCCGCGCCGAGGCAGCCGGAGCTGCCGGCCGAGCCGGACGACGGCCTGACCCCGCTGGCGCGGGCGGAGCGGGAGGCGGCGAAGCGGGCGGCGGAGCGCGCGGCGGCGGGGAACGGCGGGGGGGACGAGCCCGAGCCGGACGACGCCGTCGACGGCCCGGCGGTCGGCTGGCACGAGACGTCGCGCGGGCGGCTGCTCTGGATCCCGCCCGAGCGGTTGGACCCGCCGGCGCTGAAGTCGCTCCGCGGCGGCAGCGTGGACGGGCTCGCGAGGTCGGAGCGTCCGGGGGACGACGCGCTGGAGGCGTGGACGGGGCAGGGGAGCCCGTTCGCGACGGAGGTCCCGTTCCTGAGCCGCCTCTTCCTGAACGGCAGCCCGGTCCACAAGGGCGCGTGGGACGCGGACGCGGAGCTGGTGGACGGCTACAGCACGCTCCGCTGCCACCTCCCCCGGGTGTCCCCCGTGCGCGCGATCCTGGTGCCGCCGGAGGGCGCGGCGAAGCGCCGCATCGTGGTGGTCAGCGACGCCGAGCTGCCCCCCAGCGAGGCCGTCGCGATCGCGTCCGCATAGCCGGCCTGCAACCCCCCTCCGATCCCCTTGACAGAGCCGCTGTCGGAGTGCATGTTCCGCCGGCTTCAGACGGGGCGTAGCGCAGTCTGGTAGCGCACTTGACTGGGGGTCAAGTGGTCGTAGGTTCAAATCCTATCGCCCCGACCAGCGATCTGGAGAGGCCGCCCGGAGCGATCCGGGCGGCCTCTTCGTCGTCAGTATCGGACCACCTCGTCGCCCGCGTCCCAGGAACGAGATGGCCTCACGGATGCCAGCCGAACTCGTCGAGAACCACGGGCCGGGATCCGGGTTTTCATTCGAGATCCTGGTGCCACAATCGAGAGCGAAACGGATGGACGTAACGACATGACCCACGAACAGCAACACGCGCTCGTCATCGGTCTCACCGGCGGCTTCGGCGGCGCGGTCGCCCGCGCCCTGCGAGCCCGCGGTTGGAAGATCACCGCCCTGATGCGCGACCCGTCGCGCCGCCCTGATGACCTGCCCGACGTCGAAGTGGTGCAAGGCGACGCAGGCGACGCCGAGCTGGTGAGCCGCCTGGGCGCCCGGGTCGAGCTGGTGGTCTACGGCGCCAACGTGCCCTACACCCGCTGGCGGGTCGACGCCCTCCCGCTGCTCGAGCCGACCGCGGCCGCAGCCGAGAGGCACGGTGTCCGGATCCTGTTCCCGGGCAACATCTACAACTTCGCGGCCGACGCCGGCCCCCAGCTGGACGAGACGACACCCCAGGAGCCGACCACCGCCAAGGGTAGGGTCCGGGTCGAAATGGAGCGGCGGCTTCACCAAGCGGCGGAGCGGGGGGCCCGGGTCCTGGTGCTCCGTTGCGGTGATTTCTTCGGAGAAGCGGCACCCAGCTCCTGGATGAACGAGATCATCAAGGTGGGCAAGGCCGGCTCCTGGCGCTTCACCCACATGGGACCCGACGACGTGCCTCATGCCTTCGCCTTCCTGCCCGACGTGGGGGAGGCAGCGGCCCGCTTGGTGGAGCTCCCCGGCGACCAGTCAGCTTTCGAGGTCTTCCACTTCTCTGGCCACCAGGTGAGCTTCGGGCAGCTGCGCGCCGCGCTGACGGCTTGCGTGGGCGAGGCGGCGGTCAGCGACCGGTCGATGCCCTGGTTGATGATGACCCTGGCCAGCCCCTTCGTGCCGATCGCCCGCGAGCTGCGGGAGATGCGCTACCTCTGGGGTCAGGAGCTGGCCCTCGACGACGCGAAGCTGCGCGCCGCGCTCGGCGAGCTGCCGCAGACGCCCCTGCAGGACGCGCTGACCCGCACGCTCGGGCTGGACGACGTCGGCGGGACCGCCTGAGCCTCCCTCCGGCTCCGACCCTCCCTCCTCGCGAGCGAGCGGGTCGAAGGCGCCGTGTTCAAGACCAGCTGGGCTCACGCCGTCGTCCCGGGCCGATCGATCCGCGGGTCAGGGGGCTCCATGGTCGCGCAGCACGACCATGGCGTTGACCAGGAAGGCGGAGCCGACTGCCGCGAGCAGCTCCGAGCGCCACGACGGGAGCAGGACGGCGGGTACCAGCGCCGCGACGACGACGAGGAGCGTCGGCGCAAATCGCCGCCACAGCCCCGCAACGCGCCGCAGCTCCCGGAGCGGCAGCCGCTCGTCCCGTGCTCGCAGCGCCGCGTCGACCCGGGCCTGCAGCTCGGCGGGGACCTCGCTCGCCTCGCCGATGAAAGCGGCGGCCGTGCTCGGGTCCCCGAGCGCGATCTCATACTCCGCCGCGCCCCACAGCAGCCGGTCGAGGCCCGCCCTGGCGAAGGCGTTGCCCTCCCAGGACTGCAGCGCCATCTGGAAGCCGAACCGCGCGACCGGGTACAACGAGGCGACCTGCCCTGCGAAGTCCTTGTGGTCCCGACTCGCAGGATCACCGACGAGCGCCTCCAGCCGCTCGGCGACCGCGGCCGCCTCCAGCGCCAGCCGGTGGGACTCCCGGTGACGGAGGAAGCCCATGACCGCGCGCCCCAGCAGGTCGGCGGACTCGAAGCGGTCGGCAGGCTCGGACGCCATCGCCTGGCGACAGATGTCGGCCAGCTCCGCCGGCAGGTCGGCCGGCAGCTCCGGCCGGGTCGTCACCGCCGCGTAGAGCACCGCCAGCGGCGTCTCCCCGCGGAAGGGCGGATGGCCGGTCAGCAGTCGGTAGAGCACCGAGCCCAGCAGGTAGACGTCGGTCCGCTCCGAGAAGGCGTCTCCCTCGCCCGCGACCATCTCCGGTGCGAGGTAGCCGGGCGTTCCCTGCACCCAGGTGACATCCGCGGCCAGCGGGAAGCGGCCGCGGGGGTCGGGAGCCAGGCTGACCGCGATGCCCCAGTCCACTACGTAGACCTCGCCGAAGTCGCCGACCATGACGTTGGAGGGCTTGAGGTCCAGGTGCAGGATCCCGCGCGAGTGAGCGAAGTGGACGGCGTGGCAGACCTGCCTGAAGACGCCGAGGTTCCACTCCAACAGGTCGTCGGCGTCGAAGCGGTCGCGGACGGTCGAGGCGTCATCGACGAGGTCACTCCACGGGCGTCCGACGATCCGCTTCATCAGGATCACCGGCCTGCCGTCCGAGTCGAGCCCGAGGTCGTACAGGGGGACGATGTTGGGGTGCTCGAGGCTGCCGGTGACCCAGGCCTCTTGCAGCAGCGCTGTCGCCGCCTTCGAGCCCTGCACGCCTCGCTTGAGCGCCTTGACGGCGACCGGCCGCCCCAGCGCCGTCTGCGTGCCCAGGCGAACGACCCCCATCCCCCCTTCGCCCAGGGTCTCCATGAGCTCGATCCGCCCCGCGAAGGCCGACGCTGCGCTGGCTCGCGCCACATCGCCCTTCGCGGCCGACGCGTCCTCGCAGGGCCTGCCGAGCGGCCGGATCGTCTCGGCGACGTCGAGCGGGAGGGTCCCCGACAGGTACTCCAGCGTCTGTTCCCACTCCCTCCGGGCGCGGTCGCTGTCTCCGGTACTCACACCACCTCCGGACTCGATACTCATCGACAGATCGGCTCCGTGTCCAGGGACGGGGCGATCACGATCTCTGGCATCATGAGGCATGGGCGGTCGGGCGCGGGCATTCGTGGGGTTGGCGGGGCTACTGTCGCTGACTACCTGCGTCGATCCGGGGAGCCCCGAGGACACGCCCCCCCCGATTCCCCCGAGCCCGCGGACCTGGTGATCCGCGGAGGCACCTTCTACACGGCCGACCACGCGCAACCCTGGGCCACGGCCGTTGCCGTGCTGGACGGCACCCTGGCCTACGTCGGCGCAGCCGAAGGAGTCGGTGCCCACGTCGGCCCGGCCACCGAGGTCCTCGAGCTGCAGGGCCGGTTCGCGATGCCCGCTTTCGTGGACAGCCACCTGCACCCGCTGACCAACGCGTACGCCTCCTTGTTCCAGGCGGCGCTCTTCGACCTGACCAGCCACGACCAGTACATCGAGGCCATCCGGGCGTTCGCCGAGGCGAACCCGGAGCTCTCGGGGATCATGGGCGCCGGCTTCGACCGCTCGCTCTACGACGCCGTCGGTCCCCGCAAGGAGTGGCTCGACGCCATCGACTCGACCCGTCCGATCGGCATCGTCGACCGGGACATCCACTCGATGTGGGTCAACTCGCGTGTGCTCGAGCTGCTGGGCATCACCGCCGAGACACCGGACCCCCCCGGCGGGGTCATCGTCCGCGACCCGGACACGGGCGAGCCGTCGGGGCTGCTGCAGGAGTTCGCCGCGTGGGGGCCCGCCTGGGACCTGTTCCCCGCCGCCACCAAGGAGGACTACAAGACGTCGCTGCTGTGGATGCAGGAGTGGCTCAACCGGGAGGGGATCACGACGGCCCACGACGCGTGGGTCGAGTACGACCCCAACTACTACGAGGCGTTCGACGAGCTGGCCCGCGAAGGGCGGCTGACGGTGCGCTACCGGGGCTCCTGGTACATCGACCCCTCCGTGGACCAGTGGGGCGACGACTCCCTCGCCCAGATCGACTGGGGCCTCGACCTCCTCGAGCGGTTCGACCACCCGCACTTCGGCGCGACCTCGTTCAAGTTCCTCGTGGACGGGACGGTCGAAGAGGAGACGGCCCTGCTGCTCGATCCCTACTCGCACCGCCCCGACTACTCCGGCATTCGGCTTTGGCAGGACGACGACCTCGTCCGCGCGTTCGAGAAGGTCGACGCGGCGGGACATCAGATCCACGTGCACACCATCGGCGACGGCGCCGCCCGGCAGGCCGTGGACGCGCTCGAGGCGGTCCAGGCGCTCAACGGCGCCCGGACTCACGCCACTCGCTGGCGCATGTGCAGATGATCCTCCCCGAGGACGTCGAGCGCATGGGGCAGTTGGGGCTCAGTGTGCACATGAGCCCGTACTGGATCGTCCGGGACGAGTCCTACGACCTCGTCTACGAGCCGTACCTCGGGGCTCGGGCGGACCAGACCTACCCCCTCCGGAGCCTCATCGACGCAGGCGTCAACGTGACCGTCGCCAGCGACTTCATCACGTCCGAGCCCGACCTCATGACTGCGGTCCACCGCGGCGTGACCCGGTCACTGCTCGGGGGGGCGGCCCTGCCGCCGACGTCCGAGACCGTGAGCGTCGACGAGATGCTCCGTGCGGCGACCGTCGGGGGGGCGCACGCGAACTTCCTCGACGGGGAGGTCGGCTCGCTGGTGGTCGGCAAGAAGGCCGACCTGGTGGTGCTCATCGCAAACCCGCTGGAGCTGGACGTTGACCAGATCCCCGGCGTCGAGGTCGAGATGACCTTCTTCGAGGGCACCCGCGTGCACTGACCCTCGGCCGAGCCTGCTCGACCAGACACATCCTGTAGGGCCGACCACGATCTGAAGAGGCCGCTCGGAGCTCTCCGGGCGGCCTCTTCGTCTCGTCAGAAGCGGAACTGCTCGCTCCGAGGATCCCAGAAGGGGACTCCGGCCCGAGCGCCTCCGAAGTCCTCGTAGAGCCGTGCCACAAGCGGGTAGATCTCGCGATCGGGCCGAGAACGAACCGCCTCCCAGGTGGAGCCGCGCAGTTCCCCAATGGAGTCGGCGGGGGATGGCAGCCACTCCCGCCCCGGATCACCGTACTGCCATGCGTACGACCCTGGAGCGCCCTGGCGGATCCCCCAGTCCCCAACCCTCCAGAGACCGAGCGCCAGACGGAGCGGGCCAGTGCGGTCGAAGGCGTCGCCGAGGATCGCGAGGAGACGGGCAAAGCTCGCCGGTCCCTCCGTCAGCGCGTACGGATAGAGGATCGGTCCCGGGGCGCCGTCGGGCTGCAGGTGGGAAAGGAAGCGGGCGCTCCCCAGGAAGCGTGCGTCGAGGTTCCGCTCGATGCGCAGTTGTCGTCCCGCTCCGGGCATGTCGACCCCGATGGCTCCGCCGACGTTGCCGAGGGTCCGAGGGTCGCGGAACACGGTCCAGCCGATCCGGTTCCCGGCGACTCGGCTCGCGCCACCCGACACCGCGAGGAGCAGGTCGTCCAACTCGACCTCGTTCCCAGGCGCATCCTGGAGGCACTCCACGAGGAGGGTCGGACCGGGCGGGGCCGCGTCCATGAGCCGGGTCCACCTGGACCTAGGACCGCCCGACTGGATCTCGTCCCAGTCCAGGGCACGGACCCCGGAACCGGCACGAACCCAGTAGCCCCACCGGCCGTCGCTTCGCTCGGCGTGAAGTGGAGATCCCGGCCGAGGAGCATCGGCCGCGATCTCGACCACATCGAGCCCCCGCATCGGTACGGGCCGACCACGCACCGCCGGGCCCGGCGCAGGACGGATGCGATCCTGCAGCTCGCGCAGAAGCTCCGTACTGCGGCGGGCTGCGTCATCGACTCCGTGAACCGCGCCGTCGTCCGAGAGGCCAATGACGACGTGTCCCCCATCGCCGTTCAGCATCGCCACGACCTGCCGCGCGATCTCGCCGGGCCGCTCGAGATCCTCCGCAGCCCGGTACTCCAGCCGCGCTCCCTCGGGTTGACCGGCCCAGGGCGCTGTCACGGCCAGTCCATCCGACCCGCCGGATGTTCCCCGAGGGTCAGGAGCAGATCGTGGAGTGGGACCTGCTCGACTGGTCCCTCCTGCCCGCCGGCGATGATGCTGTCCGCGACGACAATCGCCCGGGAGGCTCCGAGCTCGGCCGCGCGCGCGGCCAGCGGCTTCCGCTTCTTCTCCGCCGGGCCCGTCGTAACCTCGAACGCAACGCGCTGCTCTCCTTCTTCGAGGAGGAAGTCGACCTCCCACTCGACGTTCTTGCCCCTCCGCTTCTTGGCAAACCACAGGCCGGCTCGGGTCCTCCTGGCGTAGAGACGCAGCGCCTGAGCGACCGCCGTCTCGACTGCCGCCGCCCAGGTCCCTCCGCCCCCGCCCGAGTCGGCGCCGGTCCCGTACACGCCCACCAACATCGGGTCGACGGCGTAGAGCTTCGGGGGTGTTCGGAGCACCTTCCCTTCGGAGACGACATGACAGGGGAGTTCCCAGAGCAGCCCGGTCTCCAGGAGCGGCGCCTGCCAGCTCCGGACGGCGGGCACACTCGCCGCCGCGGCGGCGCTCGCCAGTTTCATGCTCAACTCCCGCCCGGAGTTGCGGAGCAGATGTCGGAGCAGGGCTTCGACGGGCTTCGGCTGCCGGATCCCGTGCAGGGGCGCCGCGTCGAGCCGGATTGCCGGCGCCACGATGTCCTGTTCGACGCTGGCGTGGACAGCCGGTAGGTCGGCCTCCTTGAGCGCATACTCCGGGAATCCGCCGAGGCGCACGTACGTTTGGGCCAACTCCTGGAGGGCCAACCGGTCCGCGTCGGGAGCGGGGAGGCCCGCAGTCGCGGAGCGCAGATCGAGCCACTCGCCAAAGGTCAGCGGCGCGACCGGCACAGGCGACCATCGGCCCACACCGAGTTCGCGTTGGGCCGCCGAGAGGACCGCCGCCGAGGAGTCGGCCACGGCGAGGCGGGCAGCCCGGAGATTGACCAGGAGGGTCAGCTCATCAGCCCAGTCGTCCACATGGTGAACCTCGTCGAAGAAGAAGAACGCCTTGGCCCGCTCGTTGGATGGGACGGCGAAGGCCTCGACGATTCCCCGAAGGCCCACCTCCCGCAGTCGTCCGTCGGTGAAATCGTAGTAGTGGACTCGTGCCCCGGAGACCACCTCGGGCAGCTCGTTCAGCGCTTGGTGCAGAAGCGTCGACTTGCCGGTCCGACGTGGACCCGAGAGGACAGCCGCCCGCCAGGTGGAGGCCGCCGTGAGAACCTCCATGAGCTCGCGGAACCGCGGTCGCTGCCAGGTCGGCGCGAGACGGGCGAACGACTGCGTATGCTCCTCGACCAGACGTCGGATCTCAGCCTGATTCAGCATATCGATAGTATAGCTTCTCTTTCCCGTCAGGGAAGCGAATCTTCAGGTTCCATTCCCCGCTTCAGACGAGGGAAGGATTCCAAAACCATCCTGTAAGGCCGACCAGTACCGAGAAAGCGGAGCGGTCATCGGCACTTACGCCGGTGGCCGCTCGGCTCTTGGGCCACGAGGCCATGAGCGCCCACAGATTCTTCGTAAGGTCTGCGCCCGTTGTCCCTCTCTTGGGAGGGTGACGCGCACCTGCGCTCGCGATCGGACTGTTGCGTCGCTCACGCGTGCAAGTGTTTGATTTTATTAGGTTAATTCTTGACCCCCCCGGTTGAGAGATGGTACGGGTTGGCATCAACCCACTTGGGTGCGGATCCGCTGATGCGACGGGTCATTCGGGCCACGTAGCGGCAACGG
>CAYFOA010000294.1:0-8228 GCA_964344575.1 uncultured Rickettsiales bacterium
CCGTCAGGGCGTCGGTCAGGTGGTCGAGGGTGGCCTCGATGCTCTGGGCAGACGTGTCGATCGTGACCTCGCTGCGGCCGTACATCGGCTCGCGCTCGGCGAGGATGGCACGAAGTTCTTCCATCGCGTCGGGCGATCCCGCCATGGGCCGATGATCGCCCTGCTCGACGACGCGGCGCATGTGGTCCTCGGGGGTGGCGCGGAGCCAGACGGTGGTGCAGCGGTCCCGCACCCGCGACCACGCCGCGGGGTTGCCGACCACCCCGCCGGACAGCGCGATCACCCGGCGCCCGTCCGCCGCGAGCACCGCGTCCACGCAGCGCGCCTCGAGCTGCCGGTAGTACTCCTGGCCGTGGAGCTGGAAGATCTGCCCGACGTCCAGCCCCGCGGCCGCCTCGACCAGATCGTCCACCTCGACGAACGTCACCGCCAGCCGCTTCGCCAGCGCCCGCCCCAGCGACGTCTTCCCCGCCCCCCGCATCCCGACCAGCGCGATCGTCGGCCGCTCGTCCGTCGCCACCAGCGACGCCACCGACACCCCCAGCGCCTGCGCGACGCTCGCCAGCCTCCCGATCGCGATGTTCGCCGTCCCCCCCTCGAGCTGGGAGATGAAGCGCGGGCTAAGCCCCGCCGCCGTCGCCAGCGCCTTGGCCGTCATCCCCGTCTCCGAGCGCCGCGCGCGCACGCGAGCGCCGACCCGGCGGACCATCGCTTCTGCCTCGGGGCGCATCGCCATGCGCGCACTATATTGCACAACAAGATTCCGACATGCAATATCTTGCATCTCGCTGGAAGATCCGTATCCTCCGCGGCATGGCTGGACACGACGCTGGACCGCTGAACATCGACTTCGAGACGTCGCCCGACCGCTATACGCACGTGCGGTACGAGGTCGACGGCGCGATCGCGCGGCTGTACCTCGACATCCAGGAGGAGGAGGGGCTGCGCGACGGGTACGTGCTGAAGCTCAACTCGTACGACCTGGGCGTGGACATCGAGCTCGCGGACGCGGTCCGTCGCCTCCGCTTCGAGCACCCCGAGGTGACGTGCGTGGTCCTCGGCTCGGCGCTCGACGGCGTCTTCTGCAGCGGCGCGAACATCTTCATGCTCGGCAGCAGCAGCCACGCGTTCAAGGTCAACTTCTGCAAGTTCACGAACGAGACGCGCCTCGAGATCGAGGACGCCACCGAGCACAGCGGGCAGACCTGGATCGCGGCCCTCAACGGCGTCGCGTCGGGGGGCGGGTACGAGCTGCCGCTGGCGTGCGCGGAGATCTACCTCGTGGACGACCGCCGCAGCGCCGTCGCCCTCCCCGAGGTCCCGTTCCTGGGCGTGCTCCCCGGCACCGGCGGGCTGACCCGGGTGGTCGACAAGCGCATGGTCCGCCGCGACCGCGCCGACGTCTTCTCGACCCTCGCCGAGGGCATCAAGGGCAAGCGCGCCCTGCAGTGGAACCTGGTCGACGGCATCTTCCCCCCGAGCAAGTTCGACGCCGCCATCGCCGCCCGCGCCGCCGAGATCGCGGGCGCGGGGCACCCCGAGCGGACGGGCGTGAAGCTCGACCGGCTGGCGCCCACCATCGACCCCGACTCGGGCGACATCACGTACCGCCACGTCCGCCTCACCTTCGGCCCCGAGGACCGCGTCGCGCACCTCACGATGACGCTCCCCGGCGACCTCCCCGACATCCCGGAGACGGCGTCGGATCTCGGCGCCGACTGGTGGGCCCTGCGCGCCTGGCGCGAGCTCGACGACGCGCTCCTCCGCCTCCGCGTCAACCACCCCGGCGTCGGCCTCGTCGTCGTCCACACCAAGGGCGACGTCGACGACGCGCTGAAGCTCGACGAGCAGCTCGCGGCCCGCCGGGACGACTGGTTCGTGCGCGAGGTGACGCTCTTCATCAAGCGCACGCTCAAGCGCATGGACATGACGGCGAAGACGTTCTTCGCGCTGATCGAGGAGGGCAGCTGCTACGCCGGCTCGCTCTTCGAGCTGACGCTCGCGGCCGACCGCTCCTACATGTTCGAGGACGACGACGAGGAGGTCGTGGTCGCGCTGTCGGCGCTGAACTTCGGCCCGTTCCCGATGGGCAACGGCCTGACCCGCCTCCAGACCCGCTTCCTCGCCGACCCGGCGCACGCCGAGAAGCTGGGCGAGTACGTGGGCACGAAGTTCTGCGGCGAGGAGGCGATGGAGGACGGCCTCGTCACCGACGCCTTCGACGACATCGACTGGGAGGACGAGATCCGCCTCATCGTCGAGGAGCGCGCGACCCTGTCCCCGGACGCGCTGACGGGCATGGAGGCCAACCTCCGCTTCGCCGGCCCCGAGACGATGGAGACCAAGATCTTCGGGCGCCTGACCGCCTGGCAGAACTGGATCTTCCAGCGCCCCAACGCCGTCGGCCCCAAGGGCGCGCTGACGTTGTACGGCCAGCCCGAGACGGCTGAGTTCGACTTCAACCGGACCTGATTCGTGGACCGACGACCGAGCGAAGTGACACGGGTGCGATCGTCCTGGACGGCACGGCATCGCCGCGACCGGCCCGACCTGCTTGACCTGGATCTCACGCAAAGGCGCAGAGGCGCAAAGGGGTTCGATTTGCGCGGGGCGCCGTCCAGTCCTCCGCACGAGAGTCGCCGCGCGGGCAGTTCCTGCCGGACGATCGCACCCCGACTCGCGACCCGTCGAACCTTGGCGCCTTGGCGCCTTGGCGTGAGAACAGCGGCCCAGAACACCGCCCGCCCCCGCGGGCCCAGCCTCCCCGACACCCCCGAACCCACCCGCGTCTGTTCGACCGGACGCCCGGAGACCCCATGCACGTAGACCTCGACGCCAAGATCCCCAACAACGTCGGCCTGTCCGACGACCGCAAGCTCCGCAAGGCCCTCGAGGCGTGGCAGCCGAACTTCATCGAGTGGTGGATGGACATGGGCCCCGAGGGGTTCCAGACCGACGAGATCTACCTCCGCACGGCGGTCTCGGTGGAGCCGTCCGGGTGGGCGCACTTCGAGCACGTCAAGATGCCCGACTACCGCTGGGGCATCTTCCTGACGCCGCACGAGCAGGACCGCGCCATCGGCTTCGGCGACCACGTCGGCGCCCCCGCGTGGGACAAGGTCCCCGGGGACTGGCGCACCGAGCTCCGCCGCATCATCGTCACGCAGGGCGACACCGAGCCCGCGTCCGTCGAACAGCAGCGCCTCCTGGGGAAGTGCGCGCCGTCGCTGTACGACCTCCGCAACCTCTTCCAGGTCAACGTCGAGGAGGGGCGCCACCTCTGGGCGATGGTCTACCTCCTCCACAAGTACTTCGGCCGCGACGGCCGCGAGGAGGCCGAGGACATGCTCGTCCGCCGCTCCGGCCACGTCGACAACCCGCGCATCCTCGGCGCCTTCAACGAGCCGATCGACGACTGGCTCAGCTTCTACTGCTTCACGATGTTCACGGACCGCGACGGCAAGTACCAGCTCGGCGCCCTCGCGGAGTCCGGCTTCACGCCCCTGGCGAGCTCCTGCCAGTTCATGCTGACCGAGGAGGCGCACCACATGTTCGTCGGCGAGACGGGCCTCCGCCGCATCGTGCAGCGGACCTGCGAGCTGATGAAGGAGGCCCCCGACGGCGACGTCACCAAGCTCGGCGGCATCCCCCTGGACGTCATCCAGAAGTACGTCAACCGCTGGTTCAGCGTCTCCATGGACCTGTTCGGCGGCGAGGACAGCTCCAACGCGGCGACCTACTTCGCGGCCGGGCTCAAGGGCCGCTTCAAGGAGGCGACGGACAAGAAGATCACCGACCACGTCGCGCTCGAGGGCGCCTACGAGGCGTGGGAGCCGGGCGTCGCGGGCGCGCCGTCCTCCAAGGAGATCCCGCTCCGCCGCGCGATGAACCTCGTCCTCCGCGACGGCTACGAGACCGACTGCATGCGCGGCGTGAACACCTGGAACCGCATCCTCGAGAAGCAGGGCATGGACTACCGGTTCACGCTCCCGAGCCAGCGCTTCTGTCGCCAGCAGGGGCTCTGGTCGAGCCACCACTACGACCCCCAGGGCAACCCCGTCGACGACGCGACGTGGGAGGCGCGCAACGGCGAGTGGCTCCCCACCGAGGCCGACGAGGCGTACGTCCAGTCGCTGATGGTCCCCTGCTACGAGCGCGGCAAGATCGCCGGCTGGATCGCCCCCCCGAAGCGCGGCATCAACCACCAGGGGTTCGACTTCGAGTACGTGAAGTTCGACACCGACGACCCCTACGTCCGGAGCCACTGATCATGAAGCGGCTGCAGAGCTGGCTGGCCGGGCGCTGGCAGGACGGGGACGGCGACGGCGCGACGCTCGTCGATCCGACGACCGAGGAAGCGCTGGCGACGACGTCGACCGCCGGGCTGGACCTGGGCGCCGCGCTCGCCTACGCCCGCGACGTCGGCGGCCCCGCGCTCCGGGCGCTGACGTTCGCCGAGCGGGGGGCGCTGTTGATGGACGCGTCCAACGCGATCCACGCGCACCGGGACGAGCTCCTCGACCTCGCCCGCGCCAACGGCGGCAACACCCGCGGCGACGCCAAGTTCGACGTCGACGGCTGCACCGGGACGATGGCGTACTACGGCAAGCACGTGGCCCGCGAGCTCGGCGACGCCCGCAGGATCGTGGACGGCGACAGCGCCCCGCTCGCGCCCAACCCGCGCTACGTCGGCCAGCACATCAAGGTCCCGCGGCACGGCGTCGCGGTGCACATCAACGCGTTCAACTTCCCCGCCTGGGGCTTCGGCGAGAAGGCCGCCGTCGCGCTGCTGGCGGGCGTGCCGGTGCTGTGCAAGCCGGCGACGTCGACGGCGCTGGTGACGTGGCGGATCTTCGAGATCCTCGTCGAGAGCGGGGTGCTCCCCGACGGCGCCGTCTCGCTGCTGTGCGGTTCGGCCGGCGACCTCGTCGACCACCTCGGACCCCAGGACGTCCTCGCCTTCACGGGCAGCGCCGACACGGGCGCCTGGATCCGGTCGCGCGGCGCGGTGGTCAACAACGGCGTGCGCGTCAACGTCGAGGCCGACTCGCTCAACGCCGCCGTCCTCGGCCCGGACGTCGGCGACGACCGCGACGTCTTCGACCTCTTCGTCCGCGAGGTCGCCCGCGACATGACCCAGAAGGCGGGCCAGAAGTGCACCGCCGTCCGCCGCGTCCTCGTCCCCGAGGGGATGGTCGACACGGTGACGGAGGCGCTGATCGAGGAGGTCCAGCGGACCCGCGTCGGCGACCCCGGCCTCAAGGAGGTCCGCATGGGGCCCGTCGCCACGAGGCAGCAGTACGACGACGTGCGCGCGGGCGTGGCGCAGCTGGCCGAGTCGGCGTCCTTCGTGCACGGCGACGGCGGGCGCGGCGCGCTGGTCGGCGTCGACGGCGACCGCGGCTTCTTCGTCGGCCCCACGCTGCTCCGGGCGAACAGCGCGACCGACGCGGGCGCGGTCCACGACCTCGAGGTCTTCGGCCCGGTGCAGACGATCCTCCCCTACTCCGGCGACGCCGCCGAGGCGTGCGCGGCCGTGGCGCTGGGCAAGGGCGGGCTGGTGTCGTCCGTGTACAGCGACGACAAGGCCTTCGTCGGCGCCATGGCGCTCGGCCTCGCCCCCTTCCACGGGCGGCTCCACCTCGGTCACTCGAAGATCGCGGAGCACTCGCCGGGCCCCGGCACGGTCCTCCCCCAGATGGTCCACGGCGGCCCCGGCCGGGCCGGCAGCGGCGAGGAGCTGGGCGGCGTCCGCGGCCTCGACTTCTACCTCCAGCGCTGCGCCGTCCAGGGGTTGAAGCCGCTGCTGGAGAAGACGCTCCGCTAGGAGCCCGTCCTCCCCGTCGTCGTCCTCAGTCGGGCAGGTGCCGGACGAGCCGGAAGCCGGTCTGGTCGTCGGCGAGCCCGGCGTCGGCCACGTCGTACGTCGCCGCGCTGCACGGCCGCGCCCCGCTCCGCCACGACCCGCCGCGGACGTAGCGGCTGAGGGGGTCGCCGGGGACCTCGTCGGCGCACCACTCCCGGGCGCCGCCGGCGAGATCGCGGACCCCGTACACGGACACGTCCGTCTCCACCGCCCCCACCGGGCCCGGCGTAGGTCGCCCCGCCGTCGTCCGCCGCGTCGAGCAGAGCGACGGGTCGAACCGGTCGCCCCACGGGTACGTCCGCCCGTCCACCCCCCGCGCCGCCTTCTCCCACTGCGCCTGGGTCGGCAGCGAGCAGGAGACGCCGTCCCGCTCGGAGGCGGCGATCGCGTAGGCCTGGGCGTCCGCGAAGGTGACGCCGGTGGCGGCGTGGTCGGGGTGCTCGGGGGCCTCCCGTCCCAACCCCGCGGCCAGCTCGCCGGCGGTCACGGGGCGCTCCTGGATCAGGAACCCCTCCTGCCACGTCCGCCCCGCAGGGAGCGTGTCGGGGGCGTCGCCGCCGCGCTCGAACTCGCCCGCGGGGACGTAGACCCAGCCCTCGGGGACGGCGTCGGCGGCGAGCAGCGGGAGCGCCCGCTCGCCGGCGTCCCAGTGGCCCGCCCGGCCGATCGTGACGGGGTAGGTCGCGGGTCCGCACTCGGGGTGCTCCACCGTGAGCAGCCAGGACCCCGGCGCCAGCGGGCGGCCGACCAGCGGCGTCTCCCCGAGGGTGCGCTTCTTCCCCAGCTTCCAGACGAGCCCCTTCCGCTCGAAGCGGCGGGCCGTGACGACGGCGTGGGACGGCTCGGTGGCCAGGGTGACGGCCCCCTCCCCCGACACCTCGGCGCTGAACCGGCCGTCGTCGTAGAGCTTGACGCGGCGCTGGTAGTAGCCGGCCCGGAGCCGGTCCCCGCGCGCCTCGGCCTCCTCCGCGCGGCTGAGGTAGGCGCGCGCGAGCATCGACCGGCCGGCGAGGTTGTCGGGATCCCGGGCGAGCCCCTGCTCGCACGCGGTGAGGACCTGCTCGAAGCTGTCCGCCCGCCGCAGCTCGAGCTCCTCGATCCGGTCGCGCGTCTCCTGCAGCGCGGGCCCCTTCGCGGGGTCCTCGAGCGCCGCCTGCTCGAGGCCCCCGAGCTGGCTCCGGAGGCGGCTCCGTTCGTCGGACAGCGCCTGGTAGCGGACCCACGCCATCGACCCCTGGTCCAGGAAGGAGCGGGCCGCCTCCCGCCGCTCGGCGCCTTCGATCCAGCCGCGGACCTCGTCGGCCAGCTCCTCGACCGACGCGTGCCGCTGCTCCGGCGCGGTGGCGAGGGCGCGGTTGACGGTGGCGGCGAGGGCGTCGGGGACGCCGCGGTCGGGGGCCCGGCGGCGCGGGTCCTCGGGCGGGCCGGCGCACACCGCGCGGAGCATCTCGTGCGTCGTCCGGGCGATGTACGCCCGCCGCCACGTCAGCAGCTCGTAGAGGATGGCGCCGAGGCTCCAGATATCGGACCGCTCGTCGAGGCGGTCGACCTCGCCGAGGGTCTGCTCGACGCTCATGTAGCCGGGGGTCCCGATCGCCTGCCCCGCGCCCGTCTGGACGAGGGTGAGGCGGTCGATCTTCGCCGCGTCGGCCTGCCCCCGCTTCATGATCCGGGCGACGCCCCAGTCCAGCACGAGGACCTCGCCGAAGTAGCCGAGCATGATGTTGTCGGGCTTGAGATCGCGGTGCAGGACGCCGCGGTGGTGCGCGTACGCGACGGCGTTGCAGACCTGGAGGAAGACGCCCAGCAGCCGGTGGCGCGTCCAGCTCCGGCGGGTCTCCTCGTCGCCCTTGCGGAGGTCGCGGATGACGTCCCGCAGCGAGACGCCCTCGATCTTCTTCATCACGAAGTAGAGGTGCCCCTCGCGGCCGACGCCGATGTCGTGGATGGGGGGGATGTTCGGGTGCTCGAGCTGGGACGTGATCTGCGCCTCGGCGACGAACCGGGCGAGCTGGCCCTCGGTCACGCGCGTGGGATCGATGACGATCTTGACGGCGACGCGGCGGCGCAGCTCGGGGTCGTGAGCCTCCAGGACGCGGCCCATGCCGCCGCGGCCGAGCTCGCGGCCGAGCTGGAACCGGCCGAGGCTCTGCACCTCCTGGGGGGCGCTCGTGACGACGGCCTGGTCGCCGTTCTCCTCGACGTCCAGGGTCGGCGCCATGACGACGCCGAGGGAGTCGAGGACGGACACGATGGACCCCGTGTCGAGGCGGTCCATGGTCGCCGGAATCTCGATGCTGAGGTCGTACTCCACCGGGCTTTTCCCTCGGCCCCCAGGCCACCCGCACCTAGCTTCATACCA